>NZ_JSFF01000015.1:0-135126 GCF_000773485.1 Shewanella sp. ECSMB14101
CTATTGAATCTATCGAGGTGTCCATATATGGGTACAACAAGGTTGTCGCCGAGGCTTACCTGATAGAATCTCCCAAATTGATCGCTGACTCACGTTCTCTTCGCGGCTCGATCTACTCCTTTCAGGGCAATTTTGCCCTGGCTTTGGAAGATCTCATCACGGCCCAAAACCTGTATGAATCGCTCAACCTACAACACTGGGCTATCTACAATCTCACTGAACTGGCCACCAGCTACCGCCGCTTCGGCGACCCACAAACCGCCATCAAATACTATAACAAGCTAGAAAAACAGTACGAAAAGACAGGTGATAAAGACGGTGCTTACTCCATCAAGACTGAGATAGCTTATGCCCTGGAGGAGCTGGGTGAATATGAGGCCGCACTTTCCAACCATAAAGCAGCCTACCAACATTGGCGAGATACCTTAGGTGAAGAGATCAGCGCCCATACTGCCGTCAATGTCGCCGGCATGCTGATTCAGCTCCACCGTCAAGCGGAAGCCAAACCCTATCTTGAATTGGCACAAAGGTTCATCACGCCTGAGGTTGGTGCCAGCTACAGCTTTATGCGCCTCTATCAAGCGCAATCGGCCTTAAACGAAGGCCGTTATCAGGAGGCGCTAGACTATATCGATATGGCCAAGGAAAGCTTTCAGCAGATCAAAAATGCTCGCGGTCTGGAACAACTGCATATGGTGCACAGCCAGATCTTCGTCGCCGAGCAGAATTGGAAACAAGCCTATGAGGCGCTACTAAGTTATATTCAGACCCACAAGTCACTGGATGCCACCCTGCAGACTAATCGCACCACAGAGATGCGTACCCGCTTTAATACCGAGCAGATAGAACGTGAAAACCAACAGCTGATTGAACTGCAAAAGGTCAAAGAAAACGAGCTAATTATTCTCAAACAGAACAAATATTTGGAGCTGACTGTGATAGTGCTTGGCTGCATCATAATGATCATTCTTTCCATTGTCGCCTACAAGCAATCACAAAAGTCTAAGCTATTGTCGATTCTGGCCCTGACCGATCATCTGACCCAGCTCCCCAACCGACGATACACCTATTCCAAGGGGGAGAATTACTTCAAATCTAAAGATGAGGCCCATCAGCCGCTATCAATTATCCTGTTTGACGCCGACCACTTTAAGAAGGTCAATGATAAATATGGTCACGATATAGGTGACAAGGTACTGATCGCGCTGGCTAATATTAGTAACGGCTTGATGCGTAAGCAGGATCTGGTTGGCCGCGTCGGTGGCGAGGAGTTTTTGGTGCTCTTACCCGGCACGACAGCCGAGCAGGCCCTTAATATTGCTCAGCGCCTGGTGACCACGGTAGAGAGCAGCAACTTCGACGATATCTATATCAACTTCAAACTCACTATCAGTGCCGGTATTGCCAGTACAGATGGTGACAAGAGTTTTGAGCATCTACTCAAACGCGCCGATGATGCTCTCTACAAAGCCAAATCATCGGGTCGTAACTGCGCGATCTTAGACCAAGCCTAGCCCTTAATCCTGGCGTGAGATAAGCTCGATCTGCTGGGGGGCTGTGAAGCTGGGAAACCATTCCTGATAGAGACGCGCTAACTCACCCGATGCTTGCAGGCTAGACAAGGCGTCCAGCCAACGGTTCACCACCTCTGGCGAAGTGCCTTTAGAAAAAGCCAAATACAGATCGATCTGCGCCAGTTCAAATACCGGATACACCTCTTCTATCCCCATATTCACTTCCGCCAACAAGCGAGTGACCGCTAAGTCAGCCTGACACCAGAAACGTATTCTATCGTGCTTAAGTTGACGCGCCGATTGCTGTGGAAAACTGGCCACAGTCAGATGGTTGACCCCTTGCTCACTCAGCATAGACTCACCTAATGAGCCCCTATACACGCCAATACTCTCAAGCGCATCGAGCTCAGCCACTGAACCTGGGCTGAGTTCATCTGCCGTTTTCGCGTAGATAGAGATACGAGTGGTGGCGATAGGGCCGACAAAATCAAACAGCCTGTTGCGTTGCTGATTTTGAGAGGTCGCAAATAACAAGATATTGGGCTCACTATCTGCAATGGCATATGCCCTCGCCCAGGGCAAGACTTCGATATTGGCCGGCTCCCCAAGCTTCTCGGCAAGCCGCTGCACCAGAGTGACGCCGTAGCCTTTGGGAACGCCATCCTCCTGATAGCTCATCGGCGCCCACTCCTCGGTCAGCATGCGCAGCGACGCCGCCGTACAGGGCAGCGACAAAATCAACAACGAAAAAAACCACAAGCTATGCTTAATCAAACGATTCCCCGAGAAAATGAGCGGCCCTAGAAAGATGCTAGCCCATGATGAGGTAAGCCACAGACCTTAGGTTCAACATAAATAGCCAAAGGTTAAAAAGCAATAGCGAGGCAAGAGAGCGGAGGTCTAGACGCTGTGGGATTTGTTCACTTGGCCAAAACTGTTATCATGGCGCCATCGCTCACCCTTAGTTACCACTAATGTCTCACCCCAGTTCGTTATCGCCCCAGGCATTGCAGCAACTCGCCCTTAAGATAAAACAGTGGGGTAAAGCGCTAGGTTTTGCCCAGATAGGCATCTGCGATACCGATCTCAGCGCAGAAGAGGCTAAGCTGCAGGCCTGGCTCGACAAGGGCTACCATGGTGAGATGAACTATATGGCCAGTCACGGCATGATGCGCGCCCGGCCCGCTGAGCTGCACCCTGGCACCACACGAGTGATCTCGGCTCGCATGGACTACCTGCCGCCAGAAGCGGGGTTTGCCACTCACCTGAAAGATCCTAATCTGGCCTACATCTCTCGCTATGCCGGTGGCCGTGATTACCACAAGATGATCCGCAACCGGCTAAAAAAGCTGGGCCAACAGATAGAGGCCGAGCTGACCAGCTTAGGTCTTGAGCGCCCCAACTATCGCCCTTTTGTCGATTCAGCCCCCATTTTGGAGCGACCTCTGGCCGACAAAGCCGGACTTGGCTGGACAGGTAAACATAGCCTGCTGCTTAATCATGAGGCAGGTAGCTGGTTTTTCCTGGGTGAGCTGTTAATCGATCTCCCCCTTCCAGTAGACATCCCAGTAAAGGCAGACTGCAACACCTGCGTGGCCTGCATCAAGTCTTGCCCAACTAACGCTATCGTCGAACCCTATGTGGTCGATGGCAGGCGCTGCATCTCCTACCTCACCATAGAACTTCAAGGAGCGATCCCTGAAGAGTTCAGGCCGCTGATGGGCAATCGTATCTACGGCTGTGACGACTGCCAGCTGGTCTGCCCGGTCAACAGTGAGGCGCCGCTTACCAATGAAAGCGACTTCCATACCCGGGATCCACTCAAATACCCACAGCTATTAACCCTCTTCGCCTGGAGTGAGGCGGAGTTTCTCAAGTTTACTGAGGGCAGCGCCATCCGCCGTATCGGCCACAAGCGCTGGCTGCGAAACATCGCCGTCGCCCTGGGTAATGCACCGGCATCAAAGGAGATAGTCGCGGCGCTCGAGACACGCAGAGACAGTGAAGAGGTCGATGAGATGGTGCGCGAACATATCGACTGGGCACTGGCTCGCCAGGCAAACGGTGGCGACCAGCCCAATCGTAAGACCCAGCGAGTGATCCGCGCGGTAGAAAAGGGACTGGCCCGAGATGCCTAGCCCCCAACAGAGATTAGTCTAAGGTAAATCCCACCTTCACCGTCACCTGCCAATGGGCGATCAATCCAGCCTCAAGATGGCCGCGAGTCTCGACCACCTGAAACCAGCGCAGGTGGTGCAAGGACTGGCTAGCGGTTTCGATGGCATTTTTAATCGCCTCATCCGAGCTTATGGGTGAGGAACCGACGAGTTCGATGATCTTATAGGTATGACTCATGGTGGATCTCCTGTAGCAAATCGGTATCCCCTTGAGTATAGGAAAGCTTTTCATCTCCTGTGGCGCCATGCGCAAAATCACTACAGCATTAGATAGGCTTTAAGCGCTCAAGCAACCGATCGGCTACCCGAAAGGCATTGGCATAAATAGTAAACGTCGGTGTAACACTGCCGCCATTGGGCATAAAGGCACCATCGGTTACATACAGGTTGTCACAATCATGCACCCGGCAGTCTCTGTTGAGCACAGAGGTGCGTGGATCGTCACCGAAACGGCATCCGCCCGCCACTAAGTTTGAGGTCGGATCGCTAAACACATTCCCCCAGGCTTCATCGGCCCCCATCGCCTTCATCACCTCTACACCCCGATCGACTAAATACTGTGCCACCTTAAGATCATGGGGATGAAAACCGGCGCGCACCTTGGCCACAGGCTGCCCCCACTTGTCTTGCTCTTCATCGTCCAGAGTGACGTAACAATCATCATTGGTCAGCCAATCACAGAAAACCTCAAATTTAAAATCCCGCGACTGGGTAAAATGCGCCTTGATCTTCTGCTTAAGCGGCGTGCCCCACAAGAGATTGCCCTCCTGCCACTTGAGTCCATTAGCCTCACTGGTCGGCGAAGGAGGATCGAACACAAAATCTAAGGTACCGCCCTTCACCGGCTTATCGAACGCCGCTTTGTCATCAATCACATACCAATCCTGCAGGGCGCGGTTAAAGAAGGGGCCGCGCACCTTAAGCCCGGCCGCCGTCTCCGCTGCTAGCTTATTGAGCTTAAACACCCCGTGACCCGTACCACCTGCGCAGCAGTGCAAGTTTTTGCCCACCTGACCAAAACGATTGCCTATCCCCTTAGGGTGTTTCTCGCCAGGGCTGGCCAGCAGCAAACGGACGCTCTCGATGGCATAGCAGGCCACCACGAATATCTTGGCCTGGATACGCTGGCTCTTGCCACTGGTATCGAAATAGTCGACCGAACTGACCCGTCCCTTGGCATCGCTATTAAGGCGATACACCTTGGCACGGGTAATAATGCGGCAATGGCCGCTGGCCACCGCGTCATTCAGCAGGGCTGCACGCGAGCTCCCCTTAGCCCCCGAGTGACAGCCATAACTGCCACAATAACCTGAGTATTCGCAGCTCATGCGTTGCTTAAAAGGCTTTGACAGAATGGCCCTCGCCATAGGTAAGGGGGTCAGTTTGAGCTGCTGACAGGCATTATCGAAACGGGCAGCGATGGGGTGCTCTAAGGTCGGAGGAAAAGGAAAGTCAGGCGTCGATCTCGGCTCTAGCAGTGGATGTTTTACTACCTTGCCGCTGACGCCGACAATCTGCTCCACCTTGGCGTAATAAGGCTCAAGCTCCTCATAACTGATGGGCCAATCGACCGTGTTGGCTCCAGGGATAGCAGGGAAGCTAGAAGCAAGACGAAAATCCGTTGGTTTGAGACGATGAAAATAGCCACTCATAAAGTTAGAGGCGCCGCCTACAATATTACCGCCCCAAAACTGCGCCGTGGTCTCGCGGCGCCAGCCACCCTCACCGTCGGGAAGCTCCAGCACATGACGCTCCTCATCGAACTGCGAGCGAAACACCCGGTGACGTGGCAACTGCTCATCTTTGACAAAATCCTGCTCGGTATACCAATCGCCCTTCTCCAGCACGACCACATTAATCCCCGCCTTGGCTAGCTCATAAGCGATGGGCCCAGCGCCGGCGCCGCTGCCAACAATACATACCTCAAAGGGCTCTTGCTCTTGTGTTTCACCCGCGCGCGCTAAACCCATAGCCAATCATCCTGTTCTGCAAGGTTAAAAATCGAGATAGGTCTTACCCGGTACAGGGCGTGGAAAACCAGGTTGATGCTCAAGCCAGCGCCAACCAATCTGATCGGGATTGCCGCCATAAACCGGGTCTAGGGTCAGTGCCTCAATCAGGTAGTAGAGCAGCAAGGAGAGCCAGTTTTCACCGGCGCGGCTCTTGGCGATACGTGCTAGCATCGCCTCCTGCTCATCCCAGCTCAGTACCAAAAAACTGCGTTTCAGCTCAGTGTCGGCCAGGTCCTCTAACCAGGCAGCCCCCTGTAAAACAAACTGCCTATCGTCATCGGCGCGATTATCCGGATCTTCCATGGCCCACAAAAGATAGCTATAGGCATTGAGATCCTTGGCCGATGGACCATCACCATCATCGGGAAACAGATGCAATTGCACGCTCTCTATGATGGCGCGGTTGATCACGTCAAAATCTAGCGGCCGAGTAGCGAGTGAAAAGCTCTCATCATTCGCCCAGCTAAACTGGGGTTTCGCCGTTAACAAGAACGCCAGTGCGCCGCTACGGGCAAGAAACGCCCGCCGATCCAACCCGCTCTCATAGGCATACTCTGTTGCCATCTTCTTCCCTCGCCCTGTCACCTTGTTCGCCTTTAGCCTGCGCCCGGCTCTCGCTGCATCGCCTGTTATAAGACCTAAGTTGAAGCCAAATGGATTCAATTGAGTGTGAATTTTTCGGCGCGCCGGGTCAACACCCAGAGCGATCCCACAAAAACCGTCGCAGCGGCAATGAGTCACAAAAGCACCTAGACTAGAAGATAAACTTGCTCAACTGCGCTTTAAGGATCTCCCATGACAAAACCTGTCATCGCCGATAACAAACCTAAGAAAGTCGAGTTAACCAAAGGAAAGGAGTACTATTTTTGCGTCTGTGGCCGCTCAAACAGTCAGCCCTTTTGCGATGGTTCCCATAAGGGTACGGGCCTGACCCCCAAAGCCTTTACCCCCGAGGACACTGGCGAAGCCTACCTGTGCGCCTGTAAACACACAGGCAACGCCCCATACTGCGATGGCACCCATAAGCAGTTTGATTCAGAGCAGGTGGGCAAAGAGGGTCCAGGCCGAGAGGCCATGGGCAAAGATGATGCTGATAAACCGCCCAAGGCCGCAGCGACAAAAGAGGAGCCCAGCGTAGAACTCATCCATCAACTGGCCAGAGAGGGACTGAAAAATCTCGGACACCACGGCCCTATGGTCGCTATGGGGGTGCCCAGATGTCAGCTCCCCAGCTGGGATGAAATTCAGATCATGACGGCCCAGATGGCCAGCAAGCCACTCTTTGAAGAAGAAGCGGTAGACACCGAGCTGATTATTGGGCCCGAGGCACGAAAGCCCCTGCGACTCAAGATCCCCCTATTGGTGTCAGACATGAGCTTCGGCGCACTTTCGCAGGAGGCAAAAGTTGCCCTGGCCAAGGGCGCCGAGCTGGCGGGCACAGGGATCTGCTCTGGTGAAGGTGGCATGCTGCCCGAGGAGCAGGCGGCCAATTCGCGCTACTTCTATGAGCTGGCCAGCGCTCAATTTGGCTATCAGGAAGCCTTGATGAGTAAGATACAGGCGTTTCACTTCAAGGGAGGACAAGGAGCCAAGACAGGCACAGGCGGTCACCTACCGGGCAGTAAGAATCAAGGCAAGATAGCCGAAATCCGCGGTATTCCCGCGGGTCAGGACGCCATCTCTCCCCCCAGGTTAAAAGACCTCAACTCAGTGGCCGATTTTAAACGCTTCGCCGACAGGGTGCGGGAACTCAGCGGCGGCGTGCCTATCGGCTTTAAGCTGAGCGCCAATCATATCGAACGGGATATTCAGTTTGCCCTGGATGCCAGCGCCGACTACATCATACTCGATGGCCGAGGCGGCGGTACGGGCGCAGCGCCGCAGATTTTTCGCGATCACATCAGTGTACCCACCATCCCAGCCTTGGCGCGGGCCCGGCGTTATCTCGACCAGCAGGGCGCCAGTGGCCGAGTGACGATCATCATCACAGGCGGGCTCAGATTGCCCATGGACTTTGTTAAGGCGATGGCACTAGGTGCCGACGGCGTCGCCCTAGCCAATAGTGCCATGCAGGCGATCGGCTGCGTGGCTGCACGAATCTGTAATACCAATAACTGTCCCGCCGGTATCGCCACCCAAAACGCCGATCTGCGTCAGCGGCTCAATATCGACAAATCGGCCCAGCAACTGGCTAACTTTATGGCTGCCTCTACCGAGCTGATGCAGGTGATGGCCAGAGCTTGTGGTCACCATAAGCTAAGCCAGTTCAACTTGGATGATCTGGCCACCTGGCACAGCGAGATGGCCAGGCTCTCCGGCATTCCCTACGCTGGCGTGACACCGATTTAAAGCCATAGGCAACACCTTCACAGCGCGCCTCCTCTACGAAGAGGCGGGCCAAGCCTCTTAAGCTCAAGACAAATCCATAACTAGTAAAGACTTGTTTAACAAGATAAAAAAGTGCACACTTGCCGCCGAAGCTCTTAGGACAACCCATAGCCCAAGTTCAACGCTCGTCTCATGTCAGCCATAGACAATGTGAAGGATCACAATGCAAACCGTTATTTTATTTATATTCTTAGCCCTGCTGTTCATTACCTTAGTTTCGCTCTACATCACCTGGCGTAATAAACAACCAATCGAAGTCATCGGCGGCCCCGAACAAGTGATTTTTCTGGCAAACCAGCTGCTGCACAGCGGTCGAGAAGCACAGGCTGTCGATTACCTGGAACGAGCAGCGGCCATGGGAATGGCCCATGCGGCGCAGTTCCTCGGCGAACTCTACAACCTCGAAGATACCCATCTGTTTAACCAGGCCAAGGCCAACGACTGGTTTAAAAAAGCTGCCGAACTCGATGAGCAATTTGCTCAGCTTCAGCGCCAGATGCTGAAATTTAATGTTCACCCCACCCTGGAAGGCAACAGCTCACAGCTGGAAACCATGTTGAAACCCGGTGCTGACCAGGGCAATAGCCAGCATCAGGCAGAACTTGGTAAGCTCTATCAGGAGAGTCCGTTACTCGACCCGGAGGGTATTCAGGCACTGCATTACCTGACCCAGGCCGCTGAGGCGGGAGAGGTTGAAGCAAAGTACGATCTCGCCAACCTCTGGCTCTCACCGCGCCATGGCGAGCCTGACTCCGCCAAGGCCCGAGCACTGCTACAAGAGATTATTGATAGCGATACCAACGCCAAGAGTCTGCTGGCGAGAATGCTACTTAGTGGTGAAGGCGGCCCTGCCGAGCCCCGTGAGGCCGAGCGTTTGATGCGCGAACTGGCCCAGGATAATGACTTTGCCCTCATCGAGCTGGCCCGCCTCTATCAGCAAGGCAAAGAGCTGCCCCAGGATATCTCCAAGGCGGAGGAGTGTCTGCGACAAGCCATCGCCATGGATAATGACAGCGCTACCTACCACCTGGGCGAGCTGCTACTCAATCATAAACTTGACTGCGACAGCCACATTGAGGCGATCGCCCTGCTGACGCCTCTGGCCGAGCAGTGGTGGACAGACGCCCTCTTCCTCCTGGGCAAGGCCCATGAAGATGGACTGGGCACCCGCCGCCATCTGCCTACGGCCCTATCTTACTATCGCTTAGCGGCCATCGACCCAGCCCCCTACCACTTGGCGCGGGTCAACGACTTGAGTACCAAGATGGGTGAATATGAGAAGGAGCAGGCGGACAGCCTGTATCAGCAATTTCTGACCCAGCACCCGATAAGCCAATCTCAGCAGGCCAGCATAGACCTTACCCATGGGCTACGTCTGCTCCATGAAGATGATAGAGGGCGATGCCACCCGAGAGAAGCGATCCCTTATCTGGAGCGCGCTGCACTCACAGGTGAAAACCTGGCGCTGGAACCTCTACATCAGACCTGCGCAGAGCTGGGACAAAGGGTCGATGCCGCCATCTGGGCGCAGATAGCCTTAGAAGATAAGTTCTATTTTCTGCCCACCGGTGAGATGGAGATTAGCTTAGCCAGCCTCAAGCAAGGCTTTAGCGAGGCCGAGCAGGCACTGTTTGAGCAGCGACTCGATGAGCGACGAGCCGAGATCGCCGCTAACCTGAGTGCTGCTAGCAATAACACACCATAACCAAGACTCAAAAGACAAAGGGCGGCCAGAGATCTGGCCACCCACTTAATCTAAAGGCAAAGAGTCGCCAGAGTCATTATCCCAGGCGTCTTCTCAGCTCCTTAGTGGCCTTCACCATGTTTTGCAGTGCGGGCTCCACCTCATCCCAGGTGCGCGTCTTCAGTCCACAGTCGGGATTCACCCAAAGCTGTCCCACGGGGATCTTAGTCGCCGCCTTCTCGATTAAGCCCACCATCTCCTCGACGCTAGGTATATTCGGGCTGTGGATGTCATATACGCCGGGCCCTATCTCATTGGGATACTCGAAGTCTTCGAAGGCATTGAGCAGTTCCATGTGAGAGCGCGAGGTTTCTATAGTGATCACATCGGCGTCCATGGCGGCGATGGCATCTATGGTGGCGTTGAACTCGCTATAGCACATATGGGTGTGGATCTGAGTCTCATCCTCCACGCCTGCCGCGCTGAGCTTAAAGGCGGCCACAGCCCAATCGAGATAGTGCTGCCACTCACTGGCCTTCAGTGGCAGGCCTTCACGAAAGGCAGGTTCATCTATCTGTATGATGCCTATACCTGCGGCCTGCAGATCGGTCACCTCATCACGAATTGCTAAGGCAAGCTGATTGGCGATCTCCTCGCGACCAATATCTTCCCGGGCAAAGGACCAGTGCAGTATGGTTACAGGGCCGGTCAACATGCCTTTCACCGGTCTGTCGGTCAGACTCTGGGCAAAGCTTGCCCACTGGAGCGTCATCGGCTGACGACGGGATACATCGCCATAGATAAGCGGCGGCTTGACGCAGCGCGAGCCATAGCTCTGCACCCAGGCAAACTGGGTAAAGCCCACGCCTTCGAGCTGCTCACCGAAATACTCCACCATGTCGTTACGCTCGGCCTCACCATGGACCAAGACATCGATCCCCAACTTGAGCTGACGGGCGATACTGTCACGAGTCACCGCCTCAAGCTGCGCAACATAGGCCTGTTCGGTCAACTCCCCCTTGCGCCAGCGGCTGCGCAAGCCGCGAATAGCTGGCGTCTGCGGGAAGGAGCCAATTGTGGTGGTGGGCAGCAGCGGCAGACGAAAGCGGGCCTGTTGCTTGAGGCGTCGCTCGCCAAAATCGCTATGGCGCTCAAAATCCGCAGAGGTTAATGCCTTGAGTCTTGCCTGCACCTCAGTATTCGCCGCCTGTTCACGGGCCTGACGCCTCGCCTGACAACGCCCAGTTATCGCCTGCGCCTCATCGCTCTGTGGCGAGACCAGCAAGGTACCTAGCTGCGCCAATTCATCAAGCTTCTGCTTGGCAAAACTGAGTTGATTGGCAAGCTCGGGGGCCAACTCAGTTTCGCTACTCAGATCCACAGGCACATGCAAAAGCGAACAGGAGGGCGCCAGCCAAACTCGCTCACCAAGATCCGCCACCACGCCATGCAGGCGTTCTGCCAAGATATCGAGATCCGCCGCCCACACGTTACGGCCATTGATCACCCCAAGGCTGAGTACCTGATCAGGCCTAAGCGTTGCCGCAAAGAGGGTAAGCTGCTCAGGAGCGCTCACCAGATCCAGATGAAGTCCATCGACCTTGAGATCGCGAATCACCTCATGATGATGGGCCACTGAGCCGTAGTAGCTCGCCAGCAGCAGCTTAACGCCCAGACCACTGAGCTCTTTGTAAGTCGGCTCGAACGCCGCCTGCCACTCACCGTCAAGCTCCAGCGCCAAGATAGGCTCGTCGAGCTGTACCCAGCTCACCCCTTGGTCTGCGAAGCGCGTTAAGATGGCTTGATACACCTTAATCAGCTCAGGCAACAGGCTCAGCTTATCGAAAAGCTCACCTTCACACTTGGCAAGATAAAGATAACTGACAGGCCCCAGCAACACAGGCTTTGGCTGATGACCCAGCGCTTTAGCCTCGTCCACCTCGTCGAACAGCTGCTCATAGGCGATCTCGAAGCGTTGGCCTGCCGTGAGCTCGGGCACTATGTAGTGATAGTTAGTGTTGAAATACTTTTTCATCTGGGCGGCGCGGCTCGCCTCTCCCGTTGGAGCACGGCCACGGGCCACGCGAAACAGAGTGTCGAGATCCACCTGCTCGCCACTGCGATGGCGGGACGGGATAGCGTTAATGGTGGCGCTCAGGGTGAGCACCTGATCGTAGAAGGCAAAATCCCCAACAGGCACCTGGCTTACCCCAGACTCTTGCTGCCACTGCCAGTGGGTTTGACGCAGCTCGCGGGCGACCGATTGCAGCTGAGCCTGATCTATCTCTTCGCGCCAATACTTTTCCAGGGCAAATTTAAGTTCCCGTTGACGGCCGATACGGGGAAAGCCTAATGAAGCAATATCTAGAGTTTGCATATTGTATACCTTTTGCATTAAGATGAGCGAAATTCATGGTTAGCGCCCTTCGCTGTCATCGCAATCCAGGTGTGATAACTGAAATTGCACAACAAACATAAACAGGCGTCTGGACGTCTAGAAGTTTATTGTGCTAGTCTGTTGTCTCGCAATCGAATTGATTTCACGAGCAACATGAGCCAAATTCATGTGAGGTAAAAAATGATAGAGCTTAGGCATTTACGTACATTGGTCGCCCTGAAAGAGAGCGGCAGTCTCGCGGGCGCAGCCAAGAAGCGCTTTGTCACCCAGTCAGCCTTATCCCACCAGATCAAGGAATTAGAGACCCGCATCAACTCGGCAATATTCGTGCGTAAGAGCAAACCCCTCTCTTTTACTCAGGAGGGAGCTCGCCTACTCAATCTGGCCGAAGAGATCTTACCTAAGGTGATAGAAACTGAGATCGATCTGAAAAACGGTCTGGGCGGCGAGGTGAAAGATCTCTTTGTGGGCATAGAGTGTCACAGCTGCTTTCGCTGGCTGATGCCGGTGATCTCGCAGTTTAATGCCAGCTTTCCCCACACTAACCTTGAGTTATCGAGCCGTCATCTATTCGATTCGCTGACCGCGCTCAAGCAGGGGCAACTGGATGTGGTGCTCACTTCAGATCCTATCCCAGATCATGATATCGCCTACCAGCACCTGTTCGATTTCGAGGTCAAACTCCTGGTCGCCAAAGACCATCCGCTGGCCGATGCGCCCTATGTCACGCCAGCAGAGCTTAGCGAGCAGACACTGCTCACCTACCCAGTTCCATTAGACAGACTGGATATCTATCGCCACTTCATGGAGCCAGCAGGCGTACCGGTCGCCAAGCAGATCCGCTGCGATCTTACCGCCATGTTGCTGCAACGCATCGCCTGTAAGGATGGCGTCGCAGCCCTGCCGAGTTGGTCCATCAATGAGGCACATGGTCTGTCGCTCAAAGCAGTAAAACTGGGCCCTGAAAGGGCTAAAACGCCCTCTGTTCGGCGCCTATCGCAGTAATGGAAGCAGCGCGCGTCTCGCCCAGCAGTGGCTGAATCTAGGGGCTGGAACGTCAGGGGCACTGAGCCGAGTATACAAGCAGTGAGCTAGAGGTAGACTGGTGTTATCGCTCGAGAAACACTAAAGGATTAGTATGAAACTTGTGGAACTTTTTTGTTCAAGCCTGTCTCTGGTTTGGTATCGTCTTATCCCCTTGCTTATTAGGCCTGCTTAGCGGCGGCCTATTTAGCATGCAACAGTCGCCGTCTAGCCTAACCGCGCCACTTTTAGGCTTAGCCATGGGCGCGCTTTTGGGTATCATCTGGGCCGAATATATTCGCAAAGTCCATGGTCTCAGCCAATTCTTTGGCCGTCTGGTGGCGACACCCGATATTGACGGCCGCTCAACCGACAAGCTGTAACCGGTAAGCAAGAAAGCCGAACTCAAGCTTTCAAACTCTAGACACAAAAAAACCTGCACTTGGCAGGTTTTCTTTTAGCTGGGCAAAACGCCTATAGCGGGTTGAGCAGCTGATTACGCATAGAGAGCACCCGGCGTAGCACCAGACCTGGCGAATTAGGATTGCGGGTCTGACGCAGGTTATGGGCAATCATAAACTCTTCCCTTAACTCCTCGTCAAGGCCGAGAGACTCAAACGCCTCCAGAGTTAATGTCTGCTTCTGGTTATCGATCAATGATTTAATGATAGAGAGCGGGAACGACTGCTCCGACTCGGCGTTTAGATAAGCAAAGGCAGTCAGGGCGATTATCTCGCCAAACACGCTAAACAGCGCCAGGGTCTGCACCTCATCCGGACTGATGTCGACTCCTTCCATATGATGCAGGCTATCGACGGCATCGGTAGCAATACTCTCGGTCAGCGCCCAGTAACCATAGACTAACTTCTTATAGGGCTGTGGCAACTCGTCCAAACGCTCCTTCAGATAGAAGGTAAAGGCGTAACGATAGATATTGACCTGACCTAAACGCACCAAGGCATCTTTTAACGAACGGTTTTTCGATGAGACGATACCACCCGCGTTAGCCGCCGAATTGCTGCGCCACAGCAGATGTGCCGCTAAGGCGGGGTCAGAGGAGACAATGTCAATCACATTTCGGATATCGCCATCGGCAATAATGGCTTTTTTCAACGGGATAAGAATGCCCCGTCGTCCGATGACCTGTTCTTCATTCGCAATAATTGCGCGTACTTGAGTGAATACCTGATGCTCAAGATCTGTCATGAGAAGTTATTAACCTGATTTATTATTGGCACGGCGCCATTTGTTATCCGAGAATTTACCCATAAAAAGCCCATCTGGGTCAAGTCGATTTGGGGTAAAAACGGACATTAACCTAAATAAATTCATCTTGCCACTCGCGCTTGCCCGTTGGGCCAGGCTAAACGACAAATTTCTGCCACTTAACAAGCAAGTGACACCCTGTATCTCTGGGCTGTTCGCACCGTTTTCGGTTATAGGGCACCGGCCTGTTGCAGACGCTGATATAGGTGCTCGGCGAGTCGGCGATAGCCTTCGTCGTTAAGGTGAATAGCATCAGATTTTACTTCTGGTAATTTTAGCAGCTCTGTCAAAAAATCCTCAATAAATAGCAGCTGATATTGCTCAGCCAACACTTTATAGAGGGGCGCCGTTTCCAGCCATAGGCTCTTCTTAGGTACACCAACCAGCACTACAGGGATATTGCGCTGACGCGCTAGGCTCAACATGGCGTCGAGATTGGCGGCTACCTGCTGCTCGCTGACGTTACGTAAAAAATCGTTGCCCCCTTCAAGGAGTATGACAAGATCCGGCCTTGTCTCATCCAGCACGCGGGCAAAACGTAACCGACCTTGGGCTGTGGTCTCCCCCGAAATCCCGGCATTGATCACCTCGCGACCAGTCAGCTTACTCAACTGACTGGGATAATCCAGCTCGCGACTGGCACCAACCCCTTGGGTCAAACTATCGCCAAAAGCGAGTATCTTGGCATCGAGCGGCAGTGGCGATAATGACGGTCCACGCTCAGGCCACAGCCAGACAACCAACAACAGAACCACGGGCAACAACAACCATTTCAACTTCAATCTTTTAGCTCCCTTATTACTCATAAGCCATCCATGATGAACAGCTGGTAATAAAAAAGCCAGTCAGATCTGACTGGCTCTCCTAAACAAGGCAGGCTTAGAAACGATAGCTGGCGGTCAGACGCAGCGAGCGGCCAGTGCCAGGGTAATAACCACTACCCCAAGTGCTGAAATAGCCGGAGCTGACATACTCCTCATCCAACAGGTTATCCACTCTCAGGCTAGCCAGCCAAGCATCGCGGGAATAATTCACCGAGATGTTCGCCAAGGTATAGGCATCGAGCTTATCCCCTTGATTGGCATTGTCACCCTCCATATAGCGCTCGCCCGTGTAGACCGCCTCGACGAATAGCTGTAGATGCGCATAAACATCAAAACTGACATAACCACGGCCGCTGTTTTTGGCCACCCAAGAGAGCGCCTTGCCCTCATTGGCGCCTTCGGTAAATTCGGCGTCTATGTAATTATATTCAAGCCCAAGCTGCACCGCTTTGCTCACCTGCCAGTCCCAATCGACACTCGCCCCATAACGGCGCGAAGCATCGGCATTAACATTGGCACCGGGGAAGCTGCCACCAATCGGCGTCTCGGCGCTCGGGTCGAAGACGATCTCATCTTCCAGATCCAGGCGGTAAGCACTCAGACGCAGCGTGTTATGTTCAAGCAGCAGATCCCAGCCCGCTTCATAGGAACGACCCGTCTGTGGCTTGAGTCCCTGAATGCTGGCCGGGGTATAGGCCTGCTCATCCACCTTGGCGAAGCGGAAGTTATCATCGGCGCGCAGATACAAGCGCTGCTGCTGGTTAGGGCGATAGTTGATGCCAAGCTCGAAGGCATGGGCATCCTGATCGAGATCGATCCCATTTGGATAGGCTTTGCCGTCAACCAGCTCATCGGTCACCTCGGCGTAACGTCCACCCACCACATAGCTGAAGGTATCAGTTAGCGGCACTGTCGCCTGCAAGTAGGCGCTCGCCAGCTTCTGCACATTACTGCGGCCATTACTAAATACCGACTCTCCTCGGCTCAGATCTAAACCGGTCACCAGCTTGAGCTCGCCATTATCCGTCTTGATATTGGCCACAGCCTTAGGTTTAAACTCCAGCAAGGAGCGGGTATCGCGGCGGTTAGTCGCCCAGGTGCTGAGCCCGGTTATCAGGGTGTCACTATAGTTAAGATCCGCGCCCAGTGACCAAGCCTCGTTAAGCTGGCGCTGATAACCGCTGCGGGCCGCCGTAGTCATCTCATGCAGATAGGCATCGACAAACAGATCGCCCGCCTGCCTAGGGTCTTCTTTAATCTGCGCTTCGGTAAGCGCCGGAGCTAACTCGCGATGGTTGTCATAGTAGCTCGCCTCGGCGAAGAACTGCTGCGCCGCATCGTCATATTGCAAGCGTCCCAGCACAGAGCTGGTCTCGCTGGCATTGTGCTTGCGATAGTTATCACTCTTAAGGTAATTGGCCGCGCCATAGAGACGCCAGTTGTCGTTGATGGCTACCGAGCCATCGGCCTTAGCTTCGTAAGTATCGAAGCTACCGCCCGAGACCTGCACGCTACCACCGTTATCTTTAGGCGCCTTAGTGACAATATTTATCACCCCGCCAACCGCCTGATCGCCATAGAGCACACCGGCACTGCCTGAGAGGATCTCGACTCGCTCTACCTGATTGAGACCAATTGCATTGATGCTGGGGGCAGCGATATCGATATTATTGAGACGGCGGCCATCGATAAGAATCAAGGTGTTGTTGGCAGCCTGACCGGCACCGAAACCGCGCATGGCAAAGACCGCGCCCGAATTTGAGTCTGAAACTTGAATACCGCTCTGTCCGCGCAGCAAGTCGGTGAGATTGGTGGCGCCGCTGAGCTCAATGGCGGCAGCATCAATCACATTGACGTTGGCCGCAATATTAATAGGGGTGTTTTCACTGCGGCCGATAACTGTGATGGTCTCATCCACAGGCCCAGGGGTGCCTGAGTTTGCCGCCATGGCAGGCATACTGCCAGCCAAACATGCGCCAAGTAGTAACGCGATTTTACTAGGTTGTGTACCCATTTCCTTTAACTCCTAAAAGGGAAACAGGGCAAGGTGTCACGACTGGGCGCAGTCCATAAAACCGCCAGGGTCGCATTTTGAGATCTGCCCACCGAAATCTCAAAATCACCTTAAGGGCCGGTCTCCGGACTGAGGCTAAGTCTAAACAAGCTGTTTAAACGACGAGCAAGGATTGTTAACGCACTAGCGCATCCAGCTCTCACCTTTCACCGTTGCGGGGGCAGTGCCAGATTTTCACTGGCTTCCCGATTATCCCTTGCGCCATTTTGGCCAGGGCACCACATAAGGTTGACTAAATTTGGTTGCTCTGTGTCGACCTAAACGCGCAAGCTGACCGACTCACGACAACGCAGGTATGTCGCCAACAAGATAGATGACAAAGCGCGGGCATTATAGACGTCTACACGTATAAATGTCTAATATCACTGCATCTGACTCTCTAACCCGGATTTGACCACCTTACCCCCTTTCATCACAAAGCCAACATCCAGCAGGGCCGAGATATCTTCGAGGGGATTTCCCTGGGTCGCAATAATGTCAGCCTGCTTGCCTACCGCCAGGGTACCCAAGCTATCTGACATATTGATAAGCGCGGCGCCGTTTATGGTGGCCGAGATCAACACATCCTGATTACTCATGCCCGCCTGACTCATCAGCACCGCCTCGCGGGCATTAATGCCGTGAGCCGACACACCGCTGTCTGTACCATAGGCAATCTTAACGCCCGCCTTATAGGCGCGGGTAAAGTTGGCTGTCATATCGGCGCCCACCCGGGTCGCTTTTTGCTTTATCGCTGACGACATAAAGTTGGACTCTTCGGCCATATGCACCACGGTATCGCCAGCCAACAAGGTAGGAACTAAGAAGGCACCATTTTTCTTCAGTAGCTTAATGCTTTCCTTATCGGCATAGCTACCATGTTCTATGCTATCAACCCCGGCGCGCAAAGCGGCATTGATCCCTTCAGTTGCATGGGCATGGCTGGCCACCTTGCGTCCTAGGGCATGGGCTGTCTCGACAATCTCTTTAATCTCATCGTCATTCATCTGCTGCCCTGTGCCTGTGTTGGTGTCAGACAAGACGCCGCCGGTGGAGGTGATTTTAATAACATCGGCGCCAAACTTGATGGCACGTCGGGTAGCACGGCGGCAATCATAAGGACCATCACAAATCGTCTTAGTAGTAAACTTATCCAAGAGATCCGGGCTCATACCATCCACATCACCATGTCCGCCTGTCACCGACACTCCACCCGAGGCGATAATACGCGGCCCATCGAGCCAGCCCTTATCGATCGCATCACGCAGGGCATAGATCTGCTCAGGCTTAGCACCAAGATCCCGCACCGTCGTAAAGCCCGCCATCAGCGTCTTCTTAGCAAAATAGGCACTCTGCATCGCCACATCGGCATCAGACATACGCAGTCGCTGACTGTCATTATTAGGCCCAAGTTCGCCTTGTAGATGCACATGCATATCCATCAGACCAGGCATTACAAAAGCCTGCTTCAAATCGACATAGTGTGCGCCTGGGGCAATAGTCTCGACACTCTGATACCCGGCGGCCACTTGGCTTATCTTGCCGTCGGTGATCACTAAGGTTTGCTCAGAAGCAGGCTTGGCAGCGGGGTCGGCCAGTAAAATACCGGCATGGATCACTGTGACCTCCGCTGCGCTAAGGGAGTGAGATAGAAAGATCGCCGTCATGGCGGCAAGGGGAAGCAGCTTATTATTTTTCATTATGACCCGTTTATCATCTCTGGACTAAAATATGCTCACCGGCGGTTAACAGACACAGCGAATCACTGGCTAACCGCTCAGGCGAACGCTTAAACCTCAATAACATGACAACAAATTGTTGTAAAAACAACCAGAAAAGAAACCCTGGTAAACCAGGGTTATCGGGAATTCGCAAATCTAGAGACCTGCGGTGGCGTTAACGCAGACTCGCCATATTGGCAACGCGCTCTATTGGCGGCGCAATTGTCGGCAAGGTAGAGAGAGATAATAATGCTTCTCCCCGAGCCGATTGATGCAGCAGAAACAGATCTTCCTCACCGGCGATAACTGTGTAGTGGCCAATCTCACCTATAGGCTTATTCACCCCATCCTCACCGCGATGCGTCAGAGGTATCTTGTCACAGGTCAGCATGGCACTATAGCTTGCCTTGCCGCTAATATCGCTTGCCCCGAGCTTCTGATATTGCATCTCTCCCTCACAGATATTGCGATATTGCTCGGCAAAAGTATCAAGAAAATCTTCGGGACCGATACGGCCAGCCATCCCTTTAAACCCTTGTACACAATAGAGGGAAGACCAATGGGCCAATAGCTCTTCTGCTGGCACAAACTCGGCAGAAAACATATCCCCCTGCTGCTCACTGTAGGCCAGGCGCCATCTTGATGGGAAATGCAGCCCGAGCTGCTGTTTGAAAATCGTTAATTGACTGGCTTGTGGAGCCGATGGACCACCATTGTTAGCCGCAACACTTAGTGGCATAACCAGCAGTGCCAAACCTAACCGCCGCGCCAACATCTTAGATAAACCGGGTCGTAAAAAATCCATTTTTATATACCTCATCCTCAACCATGCGACACACGCTCACGTAAACGAATTGCTCGCTAATCAATGCCTGCATGCAGTTAAAATCACTAAAACAGAGTGATATCCAGCAGATATTACTACAAAGGGACGACAAAAAGCTGCGCCATTTACAAAAAATAGCGTTCAAAAAATGACTTGACGCATTAGATTACATATGTAATCTTAATTTAAAATTACAACTGTAATCAAACTAACAGACAAATAGAACAGACATGATGAAAGAGATCAGCAACGCCGAACTATCGGTACTCAACATCTTATGGCGCAACTCCCCCTTAGGCGCCAGTGAAGTCGTCGAAGCGCTAGCCAGCAGCCTGGGCATGCACGAAAAAACCGTCAAAACCTTGCTCAACCGTCTGGTAAAAAAACAGGCCATAGGCTTTGAAAAACAGGGGCGCGCCTATCGTTATTACCCGTTAATCGATCAGAGCGAGTACCAACTCAAGGAGAGCCAATCTTTTGTCGAGCGAGTGTTCGCCGGTAAAGTCGCTCCTCTGGTGGCAGGCTTTGCCAAGCAGAAGCAACTCAGTCCAGAAGACATTGCCGAGCTGAAGGCCCTCATCGAGCACTGGGAAGAGGATCAATCGTCATGATGACCTTACTGCTTAACATCATGCTGCCACTGACGCTGTTATGCACTGCCCTAATACTGCTGCACAAACCGCTACTGGCACGCCTTGGCGCCCATAACACCTATGCCTTGTGGAGCAGCGTCCCACTGCTGCTGATTGGCACTGTTTACGGGCAGCTCTCCCCTGGCAATATCAACAGTGCCTCACTGCAACAACTTCAGCATTACCGCGTGTTAGCCAGCGAGCTGTTAGCTCAGAGCCAATTCAGCTGGCTCAAGCTGACATTAACCAGCACCTGGCTTGTGGGCAGCCTGATGCTGCTGGGCGCACTCATCTATCACGCCTACCGGCTCAGACAACTGATACAAGAGAGTCAGCCGATTCATCTAGACACTAACGCCGAGTCAAATCCCCCCATACAAATTAGGCGTCACAACGGCATAGACTCACCCATGCTAGCCGGACTCTATAAATCGGTGATCTTAGTACCAGGCAGTTTTGAACATCTAGCAATAAGCCAGCAGGCGGCGGTGATCAGCCATGAGCTGAATCATCAAAAGCGTCTGGATATCCAGGCCAACCTGTTTGGTTACCTGCTGGTGTCACTGTTTTGGTTTAACCCCGTCTTTTGGCTGGCCTATCGCCGCTTTCGTGACGATCAGGAGCTTTCCTGCGATGCAGAGGTCACCCAGAGGATGAATAAACAACAAAGAATTGCCTATAGCCAAACGCTACTGGCGTACTCCCAGCAGGCCCAATTGGGCATGCTACACACTCACTATGGAAACAAGACCATCCTCAAGGAGCGGATCATGCAAATGAAGAGAACACACACCAAGCGTCCCCTTGCCATTCTAGGCCTGGCACTGACACTGGGATTATCGGGAGCCTTAATCAACCAAAGCGCTAATGCGGGTGACAAACACCATGATGAAACCAAGGCGCCGAGCCCGGTCATGCGGATCGAGCCAAGCTATCCCGTCGAGGCCGCCGAGAACCATATCGAGGGGTATGTCCAGCTACAGTTTGATATCGACAAGCAAGGCAATGTCAGTAATGTCTCGGTGATCAAGTCGTCTCCGGCAGGTATGTTTGACAGCGAAGCCGTTAAAGCCCTGTCTCAATGGCGATACCAATCTTCAGCTAACGGCGTTAAGCAGGCCAAGGTACAACTGGACTTCATGATGTCGGCGCCAAAAACTGAAATAGAAAGAGTTCGGGTGACCGCCGGCTAAGGCCTGCAGTCAAAACCTATATGTGAAAAGGGGCCGCGCTGCTCTTTTTCTGTTGCTGACATTAAACAATGCTTCTCACCTAATGTGACACCCTCTCCTCCTCGCTATTTGCCACGGGTTTACCTTGGATTGATCCCCTTCTGCGGATAGGGTAAAACAATGGCTTATATAAAAACAAAACGAATTCCCTCAACCCAAAAGGTCATCGATGAGTTCACCTAAGGCCACGCCTCGCACCCTAAAAGTTCCCCTGGTCAATGTGTATGCCAAAGGCGGTTACAGCGCCCAACTGCGCATCGGCGCAGAGAAACATCCGCTGAACCTGATCTTAGATACGGGCAGCAGCACCTTAGTGGTATCCGGCAGCGATTATGTCGAAGAGCGCGACAACGCCTTAGTCCCCACCAGCTTGGCACAAGAGGTGCTTTACGGCATCGGCGGTTGGGACGGCCCTGTAGTCTATACCCGGGTGGGTATTCGCGAAGATGAGATAGATTTCGATATTCATGACGAGCATCTCCCCCAGGCCCATCAGCCCATAGTGCTGGAGCGATGCGCCGTCGCCGTAGTCTCCTCTTTAACTCAGGAAACTAGCTTCGCCGACGCCGATGGCATTCTGGGGCTGGCTTATGACAGCCTCAACAAGGTCTATGATCTAAAAGATTATTTCAATCACTATGGCATAGCGCCCGCGCTCACTTTTCCCTGGCCCTTTGATGAAGAGATCCATCTCTCCAGCCAGCATTATCGCCCGATCCTCAATCAAGCCAGCAGCGACTTCTCGATAGATCAAGCAGCGGACATCCTTTGGCATCAGGCAACAGACCAGAGTTTCAACAGCGAAGATTTGCGCCAGTTTAAGCGCTTCTTGCGCACCCAGCCCACAGATAGTCTGCCGCCCTACTTCAACAATTTAACCACCCACGGCCTCACACCGAATAAGTTTGCCTTCTTTGCCCGCCGCTCCAGCATACATGTAAGGAGCCAAGAAGTGGTGGCACCCAACAGCGCCAACGACTTCGCCTTCTTAGGCCAGGATCCTCTCAACCAAGGCTGGTTGATTTTAGGGGGCGGTGAAGAACATACCGAGCTCTATCAAGGTGAGTTTAAAACCATAGCTGTGATTGAAAACAAGTATTACAACGTTAATCTGCTGGGGCTGAGTATCGGCGACAATGAGATGATCCCCAGCCTGCTAACTCAGGCGCAACAGCAAGCCCAGGCCGCAAACGAACTGACCCAAGAGGCTCCGCCAAGTAGCGCCCTATGTCACAATGGCCAACATCTGCACACGCACGGAGTACATATCTGTGACACCCTGCGCGGTCAAAGCAACGCCATTATCGACACAGGCGCCTCCGCCATCGTGCTCACCCGTCATCTATTTGATGCCATGAAACAGGCGCTAGACGCGATCAACCCGCTATTTACTGAGCAGATTGCCCCCTTTAGCGAGATCGCCTTTCAGCAAACCGGCATCGACATGGAGGCCCTGCAACTGGAACAATGGCCGGATCTCACCTTCTACTTTATTGGCCCACGGAGCGAACTGCACGCGGCGACCACTTGTGATGACCCCAGCTGCCCGCTGGGTTGTGAGCCAGTAGCCATCCGCGTCACGCCCCAGCACTACTGGCAAATCAATACGCCAACCAAAGGCAAGGCCTGCTTTAAGTTGCTCTCACAGCTGCCCAACTGGCCAAATCAATCTATCTTGGGCCTACCACTGATGAGTGGCTACTATGTGATATTTGACCGCTCGGTGGATGACAAGGGAGTGATTCGCTTTGCCGAGCAAAGCCCCCTGGCCATATCGGAGGCGCAACTTGCCAAGTAACTCGCTACTCCCATCACGGTTAACCAAATATCTGCCCAAACACAGTTTTTGTAGTGAGCGCCTGACCATGCGCCCTATATCGGCAACGGACAGGGAGTTGTATCACCGCCTCTATTGTGATGAGCGGGTGATGCGTCATATCTGCCAGCCTTTTTCACCAACCGAAGCTGATAAGGCATTTGACACGTCACTTAAGGCAACGAGCAAGGCAATACAACACCCTGAGACACCACCTAGCTACATGCTCTGGGTAATAGTGAATAAGACTTCTGGTGTAACATTGGGTGTGATCGGACTCAATTGGGACAAGGCACAACCGGATACAGCAGAGATTGGCATAATGATGCTCCCTAAGGCTCAAGGTAAGCTACTTGCCGACGAAGCCGTCATAGCCTTGATAGCACACAGTAAAAAAGCACTGCAACTTATAGAAATTAAAGCAATTTTTTCGACAAAAAACCTTGCAACAAAAAGAATTGTTAAGAAGCTAGGATTCAAGCAGCGCCCATCTAGCCATCCTGTTCAAGAAAGCACAGATAAAGCCTTCGAGAGCCAATTGGAATACTTTTTGACCTTGGTCTAAAAACCTCGATAAAAACCTGACAAACAAAATAATTAAGAGTTTAATATCCACCAAATTACTGTTAACTTTAACCCTTATTTAACATACGTATTATCAGGACTCTATTTCATGGCGGGAAGCCTAGCCTGCGTAGGCATAGGGATGACCTTAGGTGCCCACATCTGCCCCTTGGCACGCAGCTATATTGAACAAGCCGACGTGGTTTTTTCGGGTGTCTCCAACGGTATAGTGGAACTCTGGCTACAGGAGATGCACTCTGATGTGCGCTCGCTGCAGATCTTCTACGACGAGGGAAAGTCGCGCCATATCACCTATCGAGAGATGGTCGACGCCATCATGCCTGAAGTCAGGCAAGGCAAGAAAGTCGTCGGCGCCTTCTATGGTCATCCCGGAGTTTTCGCCCAGGCGCCCCACCGCTCTATTGAGGCGGCGCGCGCCGAAGGCTTTGAGGCGGTTATGGTGCCCGGCATCTCGGCCGAAGATTGCCTCATCGCCGATCTTGGCATAGACCCAGGCCAATTTGGTTTCCAGCAATTTGAAGCCAGCCAGTTTATGTTTTATCAGCGCCGCTTCGACCCCTCCAGTTACTTGATCCTCTGGCAGATAGGCTTGGCCGGTGACAAGAGCATGACCAAATTCGCCACCGGCAAGGCCCATCGTCAGGTACTGATAGAGCTGCTGGCAGAGACTTATCCCTTAGATCACCAGGTGATCCTCTACGAGGCCGCCGTACTCCCTATTGATAAGGTACGTAAGCAATCTTTGACGCTAGGTAAACTGGCCGATGCCGAGATCTTTATGCACACCACCTTGGTGATCCCGCCGAGCGAGAAAATGCGACCGAATCCAACCATCTTGGATAAGCTGGCTAAATTAGAAGCGGCTCAACAAGTAAGTAATCCCTAACACACTAAAACTAACTACCAACAACAATAAGGACGAACAATGTCAAACGTCATCGAATTACTAGAGCAAATTGGAAACAATGCTGAACTTCAAACTCAAGAAAGTTTCAGTCAAGCAGTTCTCAACTCAAACCTTTCAGATGATTTAAAAAAGATGTTGTTAGAGAGAGACGTAAAAAATCTCGCCCGCGAACTTGATGTGTGTGCCGATGTTGTCTGCGCAATGTTGCCTGCAGAGGATGAACCAGAAGAACAAGATGAGAATGACACCCAACAAGAAGAAAAATAATTCGATATTGAGACACTCGTTTTGTTTATCAAAATTACAAAACTCATTCTAATATTCTGCCTCATCGCCCCCACTTGGGCCGATGAGGTGGATATATTAAATGAAAAACTGGTTGCGGCAGATCAACTGCGAAGCAGCGAGCCTCAAAAATTTGGGGAACTTCTGGCGTCCTTGGATGAAGAAGTAGACAAATTATCCGAAGAACAAAAATATTATTATAACTATCTGAAAGCTTACCAACTTTCCTTTAAGGGAGAGTTTGATAAGGCGGTTGCACTCTACAAAGAAAACTTTGTCCCTGCCAGCCCCCAAATCATTCAATTCAGATCAAATTTATCTATTATCAACATCTTTGCCATCTCTAAAAATTGGACTGAGGGTCTATCCTACCTCTCGAAAAACCTTGAGATGTTACCAGAGATCGCCGAACCTGAATTTCAACAGTTGGGATTACTGGTTGCGGCACTGTTTTACAACCAACTGGGCCAATACGAGCTGGGTTTGCGTTACGCGAATAAGCTCGAATCTATAGTCAATGAGGATCGCAATGCTTGTTTAGCTCTTCAACTCACCATAGAAGCCAAACTCAAACTACATCAGCTAAACGAAAATAGCCCTGAAATTAATAACAGCATAGCTGTTTGCGAAAAGAACGACGAAGCGCTGATAAGTGCCATTATCAATATGTATGTAGCCGAGCTTTTATTGGAGCAACACAAAAACCAACAAGCAATACAACTTCTAGAAGCACAGTTAGACACAATCCACGCATTTAACTATGCACCTGTTTCTTCTCGTTTGTATTCACGGCTTGCGCAAGGCTACCACGCATTAGACCAAGCCAGCAAAGCAGAAACTTATGCATCCCAAGCGGTGGCAACCTCAATGCATATGGGGAACGATGAATCAAGCGTGATCGCCTATCACATCTTATATCAGACGAATTTGGCTAGAAATGATTACCAGGCGGCGCTGGATTATCACGTCAAATACGCCCAGGCCGACAAGGCTTACCTAGACGATATCAAGACCAAGCATCTAGCCTTCCAGCTCGCCGAGCATCAAGCGGCGGAGCAGAAGAGCCGTATCGCCCTGCTCGACAGACAAAACAATCTGCTACTGACAGAGCAGCAACTGGCGAAGACCCAGGCGGAAAATACCCGCCTGTTTATTTCGCTGCTGATCGCCATCATCACACTACTGGGGTTTTGGGCCTATAAGTCATGGACCATTCAGAAGCGCCTCAAGCAGCTGGCTGAATTTGATGCCCTGACCCATGTATTTAATCGCGGCCATTTCACTCAGGTAGCACAAAGCGCATTGGCCTACTGTGAAAGCAGTGATGTGGATTTAAGTTACATCCTGTTCGATCTGGATAACTTCAAGCAGATCAATGATAAATATGGTCATGCCGTTGGTGACTGGGTACTGAAAAAGGTCGCCAAGGCTTGTCAGGCCCAAGGACGAAAGAACGATATCTTCGCCCGTATCGGCGGCGAGGAATTTTGTATCGCGTTGCCGGGATGCGATCTGCAAACCGCCATCAAACTAGCGGAGTGCTGCCGTAAGGCAATTGCCAACATAGATTGCAGCGAAACGGGTCATGATTTTGAGGTCACCGCCAGCTTTGGGATCACAGACACTCAGATGTCAGGATTTAAACTGGAGCGGCTGATCAACGACGCCGACAGCGCCATGTATCAGTCGAAGGAAACCGGACGGGATCGCATCTGTGTCTTCGACCCTGAAGCCGAACGCGCCATCCCCAAGGCCTCACACACTGTGCTTTCTCTCTAAGTCCATAATAAGAGTCCACTAAACTGCGTCGGCTCAAGCTGAGCCGACTGGCAGCAATCCCTTAAATCACACTAACATGACCAAAAACTGTGCTTAACCGCAACAGATTGACAATCAAGCCTTTTACCTCGCTATCCCCCCTTCTATAATCTGATAACCAATCTATGATGCCCAGCCATCACAGGTATGTGTCACATAAGGGAACTATTGTCGTGCTAAAGCAACTTTTCTCCATGAGCAGTTCGACTCAGATGCTCGTCGCCATGTTTATCGGTTTTGCGGTGGGGCTGTTTTTTGGTGAGTCCGTCGGCTGGATGAGTAACATAGGGACCAGTGTGATCCTGCTGATGCAGATGACGGTACTGCCCTACATTCTGGTCTCTCTCGTGGGCGGCATAGGCAAACTCAAGCGTGCCACCGCCAGCCTGATCTTTAGCCGCGCAGGCGTGATCATGCTATTGCTCTGGGCAGTTGGCCTGGTATTAGTGGCGCTGATGCCATTGTCCTTTCCCTTTGTCGAAACCGCCTCCTTTTTCAGTACCAGCTCCATAGAGCCAGCCGCGGCCATCGACTACTTTAAGCTCTATATCCCCTCCAATCCGTTCCAATCTATGGCCGAAGGCTATGTACCCGCCATGGTGATCTTCGCCATCGCCATGGGGCTGGCCCTGATTGGCATGGAGGGCGACAACAAGCAGCTGATCATCAACTTTATGCACACCTGCAGTGAGATCTTCTCCAAGATCACCCAGGCGCTGGTCAAAGTCTTACCCATAGGGATCTTCGCCATGTCGGCCTCGGCAGCCGGCACCATGGGAGTGGATGAGTTTGCCAGCATGCAGGTTTATCTCATCAGCTATTTTGTCCTCTGTCTGCTGCTAACCTTCTGGGTGCTCCCCTGGATCGTCGCCTCACTCACTCCGGTGACCTTCGCTCAGGCGCTGCGGATCAGTAAGTCCAGCCTGGTCACCGCCTTTGCCACCGGCAACATTTTTATCGTAATTCCTGTGATTGTCGAAGAGTGTAAGCAGATCATGCGCGAGCATCAGAGCCTGAGTGATGATGCCGAAACCTTAGTTGAAATTTTGGTGCCTATTGCCTTCACCTTCCCCAACATAGGCAAACTGACGGTTATCCTCTTCGTGCTGTTTGCTGGCTGGTTTAACGGTACGCCAGTAGAACTGAGTGCGCTCCCGTCGCTCTCCATCAGCGGTCTGCTATCGCTGTTTGGCAGCGTCTATGTGGCGATCCCCTTTATGCTGGATCTGGTGCACCTGCCTCAGGATCTGTTTCAGCTGTTTGTGATGTCAGGCTTTATCACAGGTAAGTTCAACTCCATCGCCGCCGTCATGAACCTATTTGCCCTGACGCTACTCACGGTAGCGTTATTTGAGAAACGCCTGAGACTCAGGCCGCACCATCTGCTAAAGATGGGCATAGGCATAGGCGCTAGTGTGGCGGTCACCTTACTGGTTTGCCGTATCGGTATGGGGCTGTTTATCCATAGCCCAGAGGTGACCAGCGGTGTGATCGCCAATATGCAGGTCGCCGATAAGGTGCCCACTAAGGTGAACAAGCAGTTCCCGATCCTCGGCCAGACACCGAGTCGCCCCGTCGCCGACGTTAACGCCATCCGCAGCAGGGGCGTGCTGAGAGTCGGCTATATCCCCAGCAATGTCCCCTTTAGCTACTACAACAATGCCGGGCAACTGGTGGGCTTTGACAGCGCCATGGCGAATCGTCTGGCAGACGATCTCGGTGTGCAGGTGGAGTTTATCCCCTTTGAGAAGGAGAAGCTGGCCGCGTCATTAGATGCAGGTTTCTTCGATATCGCCATGTCGGGCTTGGCGATGGATATCGAGCAGATGGACAAGCTGAGCTATGTGGAGCCTGTACTGCTGCTCAACCTGGCTATTGCCACCAAAGACCATAAGGTCAATGGATTTAAGAGCAACCAGTCAATCAAGGCGATGCAGGATGTGACCATCGCCTATGTAGAGCACAGCGATATCATAGAAGATGCCAAGGCGTTTTACCCCAACCTCAACTTCGTCAAGATAAAGGGCTATAAAAACTTCTTCCGTCAGAAGGGCGATAAATATGACGCCGTGGTGATCAGCGCCGAGGCTGGCTCCGCCTGGACCCTCTTCTTCCCCGGCTATGGCATCGCGCCGCTGGAATATAAGGTCAAATATCCTGTCGCTTACGCCGTGGCCCAGGATAACCAGTCGCTGCTTAACTATGTCAACAACTGGCAGAAACTGCGTAAGGTCGATGGCCACCAGCAGAAGCTCTACAACTACTGGATGCTGGGTCAGGGGGCCAGCGAAACCAAACCCAGATGGTCCATCATTCGCGATGTACTCCATTGGGTGGAGTAACGACTTCGGTTTAGGCTTCGCGTCCCAGGGCATCACCCAGGGGGCCAAAATAAGCCAGCAGCTGCTGATAGATGCTTTGCCTGTGCGCCAGGCTAGGATAACCACCCGCCTTCGCCAGTGGCGAATCCAGAGTCTCGTTGACTAAGTAGGGATTTTGGATCTCCGGGTGAGATTCGATACAGGCCTCAAATGCCCTGGCCATCAGCTCTGTAGGTTTGGAGAAATACTGCCTGCCCTGCTGCCTATCCAGCGCTACGGCGCGGCGCACATAGTCATGACTGTCCTGCCCGTCTATGCTCAGCAAGGTGGTGGCAAACACCTGCATCAGACGATCGTTGAGTGGATGCACAATAGGTGTGTGATCGGCGAGCCAACACTGGCTGGCAAAGGCAATGCCCGTCGACGGGATATCAAATGTCTTGGCGGCAATATAGTGATCGAAGGCATGCCAGAACTCGTGCGCCAGGGCCCCCGCCCCCGCATTTTTGGCCAATGCCAACTCCCGCTGCGCAGGCATGTAGTGCGCCTGTACGCCCATCTGCCCACCGGTACCAAAAGCCAAATTCAGCGTCTGTCTCAGCCCCATGGCCTTAGGCGGCAGCTTTAGCATAAAGGCAAGGTCGGCAAAGGCGTCGAAGATAAGATTGGCCGCCTTATGCTTTTCCTCCTCCTCGACCCAGCTGCCAAGACGAATATGATTTAGGCCAAAGACCTCTTTGATATCATGAAAGCTTACCTGCTCGCCGCAGCGATAGTCTGGCCCCTGACGCTGATAATGATGTCGTTTTAGCACTGATCTGCCTTTGCTCGATAACTTGGGCCATCATAACCTATTTTGTCTTAAGCAGCAGCGCCAGCTATTAGCAGGTTAACCTAAGCGCTGCGGCGGTTTCATTCCCTGTGGATTAATATCTAGCATAAAAAAACCGCCCGAGGGCGGCTTTTAGCTAAGCATTCAGCGTAACGTTAGGCTATCTTCAACGCCACTCTGTCATCGACCAACTGCATGTCAAAGTCAAACTCATCGACGCGAATGGCCCGCTCACGCTTGAGGTTATAGTCAAGCAGCTGCTTGTGCTCGCCTTCTGTGATGATCTTAGCGGCACGAGCCCTGTCCAAGGTCTCGGAAAATCTGACACCCGATTTAAAGTAACCCTGCTTCAGACCCTTCTTCACCTTGGCCAGCAGCGGCAGACAGGCAATCTTAGCCAGGTAGGCCTGCTGATTGATATCATTACCATCGCCCGGCACAGGTTTCACCAGATGAGTCAGCTGACGCTTGATATGAGTGTTGAGCTGCGCCTGATGCGCCAGTTCACGCACTAAATCGTCATTGATTTTCTTCATCTTAGGCGAATAGGTAACAGTGATCAGTTTCATCAACTGACGCGTCGGTGCTGAAGGGAAGTTATCCAGGAAGCTCAGCAGTGCTTTTTCGGCATTCACCAAAGCCCAACGTGTAGCATATTCAAAGTAAGGCTTGGCCTGGGCACGATGTTCGCTACTCACCTTCTGCTCGTAGTAGCGAATCGATGCCATAGCCGCGTAAAGGTAGCTCATGACATCCCCAAGACGCGCTGACAACATCTCGGCCTGCTTGAGCTTACCGCCAAGCACCAACAAGGAGAAATCGGCATAGACAGCCAGCTTAGCCGCCAGCTTGTGTACCGCCTTCTCATATTCCACCACTTCGCTAAGTTCAGACTTGGCAGCGGCAGTGAAAGGCAGCAGGCCTAAGCGGAAGGCGCGCAGGCTGTTGCCCACACTGTAACCCACTGTCTGTCTGAAGATGCGATTAAAGGTCTTGTCGGCATCTTTATCATCGCTGTGAATCGCCTCAACCATGCTCTGCAGATGTGGATGACAACGCATGACCCCTTGACCAAAGATCATCAGGTTGCGGGTCAGAATGTTGGCTCCTTCCACCGTGATGGCAATTGGCTGAGCCATATAACCAGAAGCCAAGGTATTTTGCGGACCACGCTGAATCGCCTTACCGGCCTGGATATCCATGGCGGAGTTCAGCACATCACGGCCAATCTCTGTCATATGGTATTTAGCAATCGCTGTTACGACTGAGGGCTTAAGTCCTAATCCCAAACCTTCTGTGGTCAGCACGCGCATCGCTTCTTGCAGGTAAGTTTTACCGGCGATATCCGCCAGCTTCTCCTGAATCCCCTCAAACTTACCAATCGCTAAACCAAACTGCTCACGCACTGCGGCGTATTCAGCCGACGACTTAAAAGATGCCTGGCTCACCGAGACCCCTAGGGCGGGTAACGAGATACCGCGACCGGCACCCAAGCAGGCCACCAGCATCTGCCAGCCACGACCGATATTCTGCTGACCACCGATAATAAACTCCATCGGAATAAACACATTCTCGCCACGAGTGGTACCGTTGTAGAAACGACAACCCATAGGATCATGGCGATTACCCAGCTCAACACCAGGATGCGACTTAGGGATCAGAGCGCAGGTTATACCAAGCTGCTCTTTGCCGCCCAGCAGACCTTGAGGATCTTCGACCTTAAAGGCCAAACCCAGTACGGTCGCGATAGGGGCTAAGGTGATATAACGTTTATCCCAGGTGACCGACAGACCAAGCACCTGCTCGCCTTGATATTCACCCATGGTGACAGTACCGACATCGGGAATGCCGCCGGCATCCGAGCCCGCCTCTGGGCTGGTTAGGGCGAAGCAAGGGATCTCTTGGCCGTTCGCCAGACGAGGCAGCCAAAAATCTTGCTGCGCCTGCGTACCGTAATGCATCAGCAGCTCGCCAGGGCCTAAGGAGTTAGGCACCATGACAGTAACAGCCACTGCCGAACTCTTAGCGGCAATGGTGGCAACAATCGTTGAGTTGGCATAAGGGCTAAATTCCAGACCGCCGAAGGCTTTAGGAATGATCAGCGAGAAAAACTTATGCTCTTTTAGGAAATTCAGAATATTGTCTGGCAGATGCAGGCTGTTTTGAATGGCAAAATCATCCACCATCTCAATTAAGGTCTGTACTGGACCATCGAGAAAGGCCTGCTCTTCATCGGACAGGCTAGCTCCTGGGATCTGACGCAGGGCATCAAAATCTGGTAACCCCTGATAAATAGATCCCTCTAACCAGACATCACCGGCATCGAGCGCCTCTTGTTCAGTGGTAGATATACTCGGCAGTACTTTTTTAAATGTTGTTCTAATACTCATCTTTCAGACTCATCCGACCAGGAAACCTAGTGTGCATTACGTCACAAAAAAGAAATTAGATCAAACATTCTAACTGTAAAAAAATGCTTTATTTTACAGTTACAAACACAACTAAAAATTAATATCTGGCTTTTCAAAAGGTTACAAGTGTACGCTCAAATAAAAAATTTAAACACCTGTTTCATATATTTGTTTGAATCAGACCTTTATTGACCTAGATCAGAGACTTTTTTTGACAATAAGAGACCAAAATCACTCTATTTCAAAAATGAAAAAATGAGCATATATATTTACTAAATTAGCACTACTTATTATGTGGATATAGGCTTAAATTATCATCACAAACAACCCTGCAATATGGGACAAATACCAAGCTTATGCCACCTGTAGCGGCACAATAAGCCAGCGCATTCGCCCACATGCAGCCTTCAGATAAGAGAGTGCTTCATGAAGATAGCCCTATTTATTCCGTGTCTGGTGAACCAGATGATGCCCCATGTTGGCATCGCCACCGTCGAACTCCTCGAAAAACTCGGCCATCAGGTCATACTGCCCAAGGGCCAGACCTGTTGTGGTCAGCCCATGACTAACTCGGGCTGTTTTGATGAAGCCAAGAAGACCACCCTAAAACTGCTAAACGCTTTCAAAGGCGTTGAGTGCGACGCTATCGTCTGCCCGGCAGCTTCTTGCCTGGTTGCTGCCAAAGAAAACTTCCATGAGTTCGACAACAGCCCAGAAGCCCAGGCGGTGATCGACAAACTCTATGAACTAACCGAGTTTCTGCACGACGTTGCCCCAGTTCCCGCTTTCAACAAGCCATTCAAGTTTAAGGTCAGCCTACAACTTAGCTGCCACGGCATCCGTATGTTGGATCTGGCGACGCCAAGTGAGCAGATGGGCCCACGTACCAATAAGGTCGAGGCCGTTCTGAGTCGTATTCCTGGCATCGAGATCGTCTACCCGGATCGCCGCGATGAGTGCTGTGGTTTCGGTGGTACCTTCGCCGTTGATGAAGGCGCCGTTTCGGCCAAGATGGGTAAAGACAAGGCACAAGCCCATGCTGCTACCGGTGCAACCTACGCCGTTGGCTTCGATCCCTCATGCTTGCTGCATCTGGACGGCATGATCCGCCGCCAGCTACTACCGATCTCGACCCGTCATATCGCCGAAGTCATCAACGCAGCCCTATAAGGAGCAGACCATGTCTAGTCAAACCACAGCCATCAACTCAGGTGTGCACGCTAAAAAGGCCGACATTTTTTGCAAAGATGAAGCTCGCGTCGATTGGCACTCTAAGGCGCTTTGGACCCTGCGTGAAAAACGCGACCGCGCCGCCGGTAGCCTACCAGAATGGGAACAGCTACGTGAGATCGGCTCAGAGATGAAGCTACACACTCTGACTCATCTGGGCGAATACCTGGAAACCTTCGAGAAAAACTGTCAAGCCAACGGTATCGTAGTGCACTGGGCCAAAGATGGCGCCGAGCACAACCAGATAGTACACAGCATCCTGGCCAAACATCAGGTGAAAAAGCTGGTGAAATCCAAGTCTATGCTGACCGAAGAGTGTCACCTTAACCCATACCTTGAAAGCAAAGGTATTGAGGTGATCGACACCGACTTGGGTGAGCGCATCATCCAGCTGGCCAAGCAGCCACCATCACATATCGTGGTACCGGCTATCCACCTAAAAAAAGAGGAAGTGGGCGACCTCTTCCATGACAAATTAGGGACAAAAGCAGGCGCTTCTGATCCACTCTATCTGACCCGAGCCGCCCGTGCTCACCTGCGCGAACAGTTCCTGACGGCCGATGCCGCCATGACAGGGGTGAACATGGCGATCGCCGACAAAGGCGCCGTGGTGGTCTGCACCAACGAAGGTAATGCTGACATGGGCGCCAACCTGCCCAAGTTACAACTGCACTCTATGGGCATAGATAAGATAGTGCCGGATCTCGACAGCGCCGCCGTGCTGCTGCGTACCCTGGCACGTAACGCCACAGGCCAGCCTGTCACGACCTACAGCAGCTTCTACCGCGGTCCACAGACTGACGGCGAAATGCATGTGATCATCGTCGACAACGGCCGTACCGACATGCTGCAAGACAAGATTCTAGCCGAGTCGCTCAAATGTATCCGCTGCGGTGGCTGCCTGAACACTTGTCCTGTTTATCGTCGCTCAGGTGGTTTCAGCTACAACTACACCATTCCAGGCCCTATCGGTATCGCCGTGGGTGCCCAGGCCGATGATACTCACTCAATCCCTTGGGCTTGTACCCTGTGCGGCAGCTGTACCTATGTCTGCCCAACTAAGGTGCCATTGGATAAGATCATCCACCATCACCGTCGCCTCAAGGCCAAGGCGGGCAAACTGCCTTACGGCAAGCGCAACTATATGCCACTTGTGGGCAACTTTATGGCCAGCGAAACCATGTTGAACTGCTCTATGAGCGTCGCTCGTACTGCGCTGCGTATTCTACCTGGCTCACTGCTGAAGCCATTCACGGGTGCCTGGGGTAAATACAGAGAACTGCCCGTAGCGCCTAAGTCCAGCTTCGAAGCTTGGTTTAACAAAAACAGAGGTCAATAAAATGTCGAGCAAGCAATCTATTCTCAATGCATTAAAAAGCGTCGCGGTTGAACCTCAGGCTATGCCGTCAATCAATGTCAGTCCACGTCTGGATGATGTAATTGGTCAGTTTGAAACTAACCTGGGCACAGTGGCGGGGACTCTGCACAAAGAAGGTGGTCTAGCCGCCTTGCAAGCCAAGGTCGATGAACTGGTCAAAGAAGGTAAGCAGGTGATCTCACAAGTTGAAGGCGTCACGGGTAACCGCAACGCGCCTGAGACGGCTCATGAGCTAAGAGATATCGACTTTGCGGTGATCCCTGGTGACTTAGCCGTTGCCGAAAACGGTGCCATCTGGGTCAACAACCAACACTTAGGTCATAGGGTTACCCCTTTCATCTGTGAAAACCTATTTTTGGTGGTGAGCGCAGACAAGGTAGTTGCCAACATGCACCAGGCTATCAAGCAGATTGGTCTGGAAAGCGGTGAGTTCGGCGTCTTTATCGCCGGCCCCTCTAAGACGGCCGATATCGAGCAGGCTCTGGTGGTCGGTGCCCATGGCGCCTGTAGTCTGAATGTGTATCTGATCTAACAGCAACACCCTATTTCGCAGCCTCAAACTGCTCAGCCACCGCTTTTACAGGGTGGCTTTTTTTTGACTGAAAAATGGAAAACCGCTAAATGAGACAGGTTACAGCGCTATCTTGCATTGAGCCAATGACAGCTTAACCTTAGAAAGTGGTCTGAGACCTTGATGATCCCCCAGTGAAAAGGCGATACAGTTCCTCGCGCCTTGCTCCTTAGTGGAACAGGCAACTGGCTCTGTCTTGCATGAATTCGATGAACAGCTTGACCTTGAGGGGTTGGTGGGTACGCTGATGATATAAGAGCGAGATGCGGCGCTGCTCGCCATGCCAATCGGGCAACACCCGGCGTAGCTCCCCTGTCGCCAGCTCTGACTTAACAAATAGCTCGGGGCCATAGAGAATACCGCCATCATCGACTGCCGCTCGCACGGCTCCATTTAAATCACCAAGGGTCAACTTGGCCGGGCCTTCGTAGTAAAAATCTTCACCACTAACATGCTTCATCGACCAGTTAAACAGCGGCCATACCTTGATCAGCGAATGCTCCACCAAGTGATCCGGATGATGGGGGCTACCCGCACAGGCAAGATACCCCGGCGAGGCAAACAGTCCATAGTCGAGGACACCCAGTGACTTAGACACCCAAGATGAATCTGGCTGCGCACCGCCCACAATTGCCACATCGACCCCTTCATCAATCAGATCTATGCTGGAGTTATTTTGGGTAATATGCAGTTGAATATCCGGGTAGGCCTTAGAAAAGTCGTTGATCACCCCAATAAAAATCATTGAGATAATCGACACGGGCGCGGCAATACGCAGCGTCCCCTCGGGTTTTTCGATACGAGTATCACTGCAGCTATCAAACTGAGCGACCACATCTTGATAACGACTAAATAGCTCTGCGCCCTCTTCGGTCAATCTCAGCTTGCGGGTGCTTCGCATGATCAGCTGAGTATCAAGCAAGCTTTCCAGCTTAGTCAGCTTACGGCTCACTGTCGCCACCGGCATACCCAGCTCTTTAGCCACCTGGGAAAAACCACCCGCATTGACCAGGTGCACAAAAAGATGGATGAGCTCAAGTTCTGTGCCTAGACTACGCGCCATCAAAAGCCTCGAAAAAACCGATTAGAAATAGATAGGAATTATAACAAAACCAACTGTGTCAGGTAGCTATCTTACCTCATTAAGCTTGCGCTCAATCAATAAATTCCTCATCAGCACCGATAAATGCTAGCCATTAGGCCCCGCCACCCCCAAGGCTTTAATTTATCTCCTATCCCTAACTTGTGCACTGAGCTTCATTGCCCCCATCAACAACCCTATAGCAATCACTAATTTAGCACCAAGCAAGGTACGGTTTTTTAGGACAAAAACTAGACAAACGATAATTTGCACAGCAATATAAATGTGACGCACATCACATTTATATAAGGAAGATAATAATGAAAAAGATGGCCCCTACCCTGCTCCTGCTGCTCTCATCGACACTTTCAGGCGCAACTTACGCTAACTTAAATGCCGTTGAATGTAATGATTGCTCAGCAGCCGCTGCGCAGCAGCAAGCCACTAAGGTACTTGCCAAGCAAGAGAGCCAATCAGTTTATGTTGTTGACTTTGTTAATAATAAAGTCAACAAGTTTCAACAAGATGGTGAGCTGGTGTCGACTGCCGCCATGACCCTATCTGAAAATCTGCAAATCAATAATCATTATGCGCATCGAAAAGTAAACCTGCGCTCCGTTGACTAACTCTCCACCGCCTGAATATCTGTTCACTGAGCAGACTTAGGGCCTTCACCCCGAAGGCCCTTGGCCAACGACTGCAAACAGCCTTACCAGCTAAAATTATGCTGAAACTTAATCCCCCTTGGGCGCACACGAGCTAACACAGTATAATAACCAGCATGAGATCCAACCTACTGGCCAAGAGGCAACATTAGATGGCAAGAACCGCAGCGGCGCTTCACATACTCGTTAGACATAAAGAACTCGCCGAAGAGATCATCGACAAGCTGAATAAAGGCGCTAAGTTCGACCAACTCGCCAAAAAACACTCCACTTGCCCCTCGGGTAAGAAAGGCGGCAGCCTGGGGGAATTTAAGAAAGGTCAGATGGTGCCCGCCTTCGATAAGGTTTGCTTCACCGGCGAATTGATCACACCTCATCTGGTGAAGACCAAATTCGGCTGGCATGTGGTGAAAGTCTTGTATCGGACGTGATGCTAAGATCTGGCCTAAGTGTTCAAAGGGGGTGATTGTTAACCCTCTCCGCCAACCGGTTTAAAGCTTCCTTATTCGATATAAAACAAACGTCCTAATAGACTTATATACCGATTTGAAATTCTTACCTTCAATGTGACCTATCGCCTGCCCGGCGAGGGATGTGCAGATACGCCTATGACACGCTGTGAAACCATCCTTGGCCGCTCTACGATTTCATCTGACCTCCACGGAAGGAGGAAATGCCGATAAATGTCGGGAACATTTACAACCCTATGTCACGTCTACGGCAGCGCCCCCGACAAGTATGTCGCCATCGTCAGGGAAGGGCTGCTAGGGGAAGAAAGAGCCGAGCTTTGCATCCGAATAATACTCAGCCATCTCACGCAGCTGGCTCAGGCTATTAGAGCCTTACATCCAACCATATATGGCAGATGAGTTTAGACAATAAAAACATCGCGCTTGCCCTTAACGCCAATCTTACGGGTGTACACCTCGACTGGAGAGAGGCAATATAGGTGCTCCACTCATCATGTTTCATCTCACTTTAAATGTCCTTACTAAGGCCACCAACTAGCACCTTTAGTTGAAACCTTTAACTGAGACCTTAAAGAATGTAACTGTCACTAAGAATCTAAATTCGTTAGAGTAAACTAAGCTTGGAAGGTCCAGGTTAACAATTGCTATGCCTGCTTGAGCCCCCAACCTGACAAGCCGAATAGCCCAGCCTATGTAGTTAAGGATATTGAATGACCGATAAATTTCAGCAGCTTGCAGACAGACTCGACAACGCCATCAGCCAAGGCGATCAGAGTGTCATTCAAGCAATATTGCTCCAGGCGAGCAGCGCTGAAACTGCGCGTCTGCTTGAGTCGCTGCCACCTAGAGAACGTCTGAGAGTCTGGCCTCAGGTCACTCCTAAACGCTGCGCCAAGGTACTGTTGGCGCTCCCCCAGCCACTGCGCCGCGCGCTGATCGAGCAAACCGATGAAGCTAAGCTGATTATCGGCCTCAGCCAGATGGAGATGGATGAACTGGCGGATATCGATGCCGATCTCCCCATCCCTGTGGTGTCGGCCATGGTGCAGGCGATGGACGCCCAACGCAGGCAGCGATACGAGCGGGTCAGAGACTATCCAGACCAAAGCGCTGGCGGCTTGATGGATGTGGATATCAGCGCTCTGCGTGCCGACGTATCGATAAAAGCCGCGCTGCGTTTTCTGCGCCGCCTTCGCCAACGCGAGGGCACATTGCCAGAGCACCTGGATAGCTTGATGGTAGTCGACCGAGACAATACCCTACTGGGCATAGTCCCCTTAAGCCTATTGGTCTCCACCGAGATGGACACCAGCGTGCGGGAGATCATGTCAACCCAGGTCACTAGCTTTACCCCCGAAATGCCCGCCACCAGCGTCGCCCAAACCTTTAAAGACAAAGATCTGCTATCCGCGCCCGTAGTGGACCATGAACACAGATTAATAGGCCGCATCACGGTGGATGATGTGATCGACGTGATTCAAGATGAAGCCGACAAGGCGCTTTACTCTCAGGCGGGTCTGAACAATCATCCCGACATGTTTGCCCCCATAGTCCAAAGTGCCACCCGACGTGCACTTTGGTTGGGTATCAACCTACTGACGGCCTTTCTCGCGGCCTGGGTCATAGGTCTATTCGAGGCCGCCATCGAAAAAATTGTGGCCTTGGCGGTGCTCATGCCAGTGGTCGCCAGCATGGGCGGGGTCGCTGGCAGTCAAACTCTCACCCTGGTCACACGAGGCCTGGCATTGAATCAGATTAATCGTAATAACATTATTAAGTTGATTGGTCATGAATTCAGTATTGGCGCACTCAACGCCATCTTGTGGGCATCACTGGTCGCCGTTATCGCGCTTAAATGGTTTGGTGATTGGCAACTTGGGCTGGTGTTTGGACTCGCCATGATCATTGTCCTGATCACTGGCGTATTAGCGGGGGCCAGCATACCACCGCTACTTAAGCGCATAGGAATAGACCCTGCATTGGCGGGCGGTGTAGTGCTTACCACGGTCACAGATGTGGTGGGTTTCTTCTCCTTCTTAGGATTGGCAACCCTGCTGATTCTTTAAGCTCTACTCCTCAAGGGCCTGCTTTTCAGAGGTACTTGGCGGCGTGCTAGTGATCTTAAGCTCGCCGTCCAGATGCAGATCCCGCTGAGGAAAGGCGATCACTATACCCGCCTCAGTAAATAGCTTGTAGATACGAAAACGGATATCGCTGCGAATACGGCGAATATCCGCTTCTGTATTGGCGCACACCCAGAAGATGCCATCGAAGATCAGCGCGTTGTCACCAAAATCTTCAAAGATGGAAATGGGCGCGGGCGTATCTAAGATCTCATCATGATCATCTAGGGTCTGCTTGATGATCTGGGCAACTCGCTCCACATCGGAACCATAGGCAACTCCAACCCTAACGGTGGAACGGGCAGTATTGTCGATCAGGGTCCAGTTGGTGACGGTATTTTCCAGCAGGTGGCTGTTGGGTACCAACATATGCACACCATCATTACGGCGGATCAGGGTTGAGCGGGTATTGATGCTCTCCACTACCCCTTTGGTGTCGCCAATCTCCAGAAAATCACCAATACGGATCGGCCGCTCCCACATCAAGATCCAGCCGCTGATGAAATTGTTGATAATGTTTTGTGCACCAAAACCGACACCAATAGCCACTGCCCCCGACACAAAGGCAAAGGCTTTGATAGGAATATTAAGGATCTCAAGGCTGGTAACCAAGATGATGGCAATTGCGATTACCAGGTAGATACGGGAAAACAGATGCACGGCATCAGGGGCGACCTTACGCACTAACAGGGTACGGCGGATAAGTTTGCCGATTCGGGTGACGATAAACCAGGCCAGCAAAAGAAGCAGCGGCACTTGCAACACCTGAGACACAGTGATCGACGAATCACCATAGGTGAAAAGAACGAAAGATAAGATCTCCTTAATATCCTGCCAGCTCATGCCATTCCCCCTAATACTTGCCATTCATTGAGTATAACAGTCGGGACGAAAAGCGTGATTTAGGCATCAAATTCAAACACTTCGCTAACACTGCAATAATTAGCATCTGCAACGCAGCGACCACTTCAACATGCGTCTAGCGGTTTACTTAAAACCGCCACCTCCTTTACTAACCCTACTGAGCACCTGCGACCTGACTTAGGTATACCAACAACTAGCAAAAGCACAACAAGAAGACACGCCAACAGGTAGTTACAGGTATAACCAAAAACGGTTTTAACCCAATGCCTAATATAGGCGTATTTATGACTGACATCAGCGCCAAAACTGAGTGCACTCATGCAAAATCCTCACATCAACTGATGATTTATCATACAAAAAACTCGTTATAAACCTTAATTAAATTAGGCTTATTACCTTTTTTAAATTTTATTTTCTGCATACATCAAGTTACAACAAGCCCAGTAACAGCAATGGATACAAGCCCACAAACTACAGGCAACACAGTCGCTTAAGCCTGATTTGGGGTGGAAAAATGGATCAAAACGATGCTAATATAGTTCGAGCACTAACTATCAGCTTTCTAATTAATTTTTTATAACTGCTCAGGAGGGCACAATGTCGTCAGACAATGCAACGGAAGAAAATCTCATCTCACTAATGTGGCGCAAGCTAAAGAGCAAGGCCACTTATGCGATGCAGTTAACCTGTCTCTTCGCCATCTTAAGTACCTATCTTTTTGTCATGTTGAAACCCGGCGGGATTCATAATAACAAAGCGTTAGGAGGCCACTAAACACATGCATTACCTAACCTACATCTCACTCGCTATCTACTTTATGGCGATGTTGGCCATTGGTCTGTTTGCCTATCGCCGCTCAACCAGCGATGTTTCTGGCTACATTTTAGGTGGCAGACAAGTAAGCCCTCAGGTCACGGCACTTTCCGCTGGCGCCTCCGACATGAGCGGCTGGATGCTTATGGGGTTACCCGGAGCAATGTTTTTAGTGGGATTTGAGACCATCTATATCGCGCTAGGCCTCTTGTTGGGTGCCTTGGTTAACTATCTGGTCGTGGCGCCAAAGCTTAGGGTCTATACCGAGGTGGCTAACAACGCCCTGACGATCCCTGAATTTTTTGCCAAGCGTTTTCACGATTCCAGCAGCAATGTCCGCATCATATCGGCGGCGATCATAGTGATCTTCTTTACCCTCTACACCTCGGCAGGTCTAGTGGCCGGTGGTAAGTTGTTTGAGTCAGCTTTTGAGGTTAATTACGAGCTGGGACTGGCGATCACCTTAGGTGTCGTGGTGTCTTACACCCTGTTGGGCGGTTTTTTGGCCGTAAGCCTGACCGACTTTGTGCAGGGTTGCATCATGTTTGTCGCGCTGATCTTGGTACCCGTGGTGGCCTATCAGGAGTTTACAAGTGCCGACAAGATGATGAACTTTGCCTATGAGTCTATCCCCCATTTTGGTGAGGCGATGCAAAATGTCACCCTATTGGGACTCATCTCGGCGCTCAGCTGGGGCTTGGGCTACTTTGGTCAGCCCCACATCATAGTGCGCTTCATGGCGATCCGCAGCGTGTCTGATATCAAGACCGCTAAGAATATCGGCATGAGCTGGATGACGGTCACCATCATAGGTGCCTTGGGTACAGGTCTTGTAGGTATTGCCTATGCAAACAAGTTTAATATGAAACTAACCGATCCTGAGACCATCTTTATCGTCTTCTCAGAGCTACTATTTCATCCTTTGATCAGTGGCTTCCTGTTAGCGGCGATTCTAGCAGCCATCATGAGTACTATCTCATCTCAGCTGTTGGTGTCATCTAGCTCGCTGACCGAAGATATCTACCGCGTTGTCTCGAAAAAAGAGGCCAGCGAAGAGGAGATGGTGAAACTTGGACGCTTCGGTGTTGCCGGGGTAGCCATTGTCGCCAGTCTACTGGCACTGGATCGCTCTAACAGCATCTTGTCCTTGGTAAGTAATGCCTGGGCAGGCTTTGGTGCCGCCTTCGGTCCGCTGGTACTATTTAGTCTGTACAAGAAGAACCTTACCCACAAGGCAGCCGTTGCCGGTATTGTCTCGGGGGCAGCCACGGTACTGTTTTGGATTTATGCGCCAGTGCTACCTGAGGGTAAGGCATTAAGTTCAGTCCTCTATGAGATGATCCCTGGCTTTATGACCAGCAGCCTGATGATCTGGGTGGTGAGCGCCTTAGATGGCGACCCTTGCCAAGACACCATAGAAACCTTCGATGAAGCCGGACGACAACTAGCAGAACAAAGATAAAGCGAGGCAAACATGGCAAACATACACTGGAAACGCATCGTCGTTAAGGTGGGAAGTGCCTTGATTGCTCCCCACAAACAAGGATGCAGTAGTCATTACCTACTGGGTATCGCCCAATTTATTGCGAACTGTCGCGCCCAGGGAGTCCAGGTTGTCCTGGTCTCCTCAGGCTCTGTCGCTGCAGGTTGGCACAGGCTGGGCAATGTCGACCAGCCTAGCGTATCGCAAAAGAAAGCGATGGCGGCCGCCGGTCAGGCTGACATGATGGCCACTTGGGATAAGTTGTTTGACTTTCCCTCGGCCCAGCTACTGGTTACCCACGGGGATCTCAGGGACCGCGAGCGCTATATCAGCATTAAAAACACCCTATTCAGCCTGCTGGATCACGGCCTATTGCCCATAGTCAATGAAAACGACGCAGTGACCACAGACACCTTACGGGTGGGCGACAACGACAACCTGTCGGCTATGGTTGCAGCAGCGTCCGATGCCGATGCCTTAATCATCTGTTCGGACGTTAAGGGGCTCTATACCAAGAACCCTCAGCTGCACGACGATGCCAAGCTGATCAAGCAGGTAACAGAGATCAACGCTGATATCTACGCCATGGCAGGCGGCGCCACCAGTCAGGTCGGTACCGGCGGCATGCGCACTAAGATTGAGGCGGCCGAAAAGGCGATCGCCCACGGCATTGAGACGGTGATCGTCAATGGCTTCGACCCAGATGCCTTTAACCAACTATTAAAGGGGCAAAACCCGGGCACGCTGTTCACCCCGTTTGAACAGCCAATGCAAGAGCATGTGCACTGGATGACCCATACCTCACAGGCCCAGGGGGAACTGATTGTCGAAAATAACTTCGATGGGCCCTTGGACGAACATGAAACACAACTGACCAGTGACGATGTAGTGGCCGTAAAAGGCAACTTTTCCGTCGGCGATACAGTATTAGTGCGCAAAGGCGATGGCACTAAACTGGCCAAGGCACAAGCCAACTACAGCAGTTGTTTACTGAATTTCATCGCAAAACAGGAAGACAGGGAGTTTGCCCACGATGTGGAACAGCAAACCGGCCCGATCCTCAGCGATAAGAACATCGCCATATTGGAGTAAATATGAGCATTATTAAAACGTTATCACAAGATGCCGCTAAGGCGGCACAGGCACTGGCCCTAGTCGACGCCCAGACCAAAAACACCATACTGCTGGATATGGCGCGATCCCTACGCGACAACAGTTTTGAGATCCGTAGTGCCAACCTTATCGATCTTGCCAATGCCGAAAAAGCTGGACTTAGCGCAGCCATGATGGACAGGCTCACGCTTAATGTCGAGCGTATCGAGGCTATGGCCCAGGGGATTGAGAACATAGCTTCACTGCCCGATCCGATCGGCGAGCAGCGTCCACTGAGTACCCGTCCTAACGGACTGAACATCAGCAAGATGCGCGTTCCTCTCGGGGTGGTCTGCATGATTTACGAGGCGCGACCTAACGTTACCGCCGATGCCGGAGCACTTTGTTTTAAATCCGGTAATGCCGTGGTGCTAAGGGGTGGTAAAGAGGCGCTGAATACCAGCAAGGTGATCGCCGCCATCTTACAAAAAGTCCTTAAGCAATATGGCCTGCCAGCGGCGCTAATCGCCGTGGTTCCCGATCCAGATAGAGATCTGATGATGGAACTGATGCAGCAGCGTGATTTTATCGATGTCATTATCCCCCGAGGTGGAGAAGGCCTGATTAACTTTGTGACTGAGAATAGTAAAATCCCAGTTATTCAGCACTTTAAAGGTGTTTGTCACCTGTATGTCGACAAAGATGCCGATCTGGATAAGGCCCTGGCCCTGTTGCTTAACGGCAAGACCCAGCGTACCGGTGTGTGTAACGCCCTCGAAGGCTTGTTAGTCCACAGAGATGTTGCTCCTCAGTTTCTTGCCATGGCCTCGACGGCACTGGCTAAGCATAAGGTGAAGATCAACTGCTGTCATGAGACTCAGCAGTACTTCAGTGATGCCCAGGTGTTGCAAGAGGAGGAGTTTGGTCAGGAGTATCTGGATCTAGAACTTGCCGTGCGCCAGGTGAGCGATTTCGACCACGCCGTCGATCATATTCGCCGTTTCGGCAGTAACCATACCGAGGTGATCTGCACCGAGAATGAGCTGACGGCCAAACGCTTTCAGCGAACGGTTGATGCCTCTGTGGTCATGGTCAATGCCTCGTCACGCTTCTCAGATGGTGGCGAGTTAGGCTTAGGCGCCGAAATTGGCATTGCCACCACCAAGCTACACGCCTATGGCCCTATGGGACTGGAGTCGCTGACCACAGAAAAATATCTGGTCGAAGGCGACGGACAGATCCGCGCCTAAGATAAACCCAACGAGCAAACTCACCAAGAGGAGGCCTTCTATCTCTTATCAAGACACAGGCTTAAATCCCCAGTTGCGCATCGCCTTCATCGGCGGTGGCAACATGGCCCAAGCCATTATTCGCGGCCTGATCAAACATGGCCATCGTAGCGAGCAGATCCTCGTCTGTGCGCCGAGCCAGAAAACCCGCAGCGCCTTGGTAAAACGCTTTAACGTCAAGGTGCACTCAGATAACAGTGCTGCAGTGGCCTTTGCCGACATCATTATCTTGGCGGTAAAACCCTTTATCGTGCCCTTAGTGTGTGATGAACTGCGCCCGGCACTGGCGCCGCTGTGTCAGCAAAAACTGCTCATCTCTATCGCGGCAGGGCTGACCCATGCCAGCATTACAGACAAGCTGCCTCAGGGCTCCAAGCTAGTCTGCGCAATGCCTAATCTACCGACGGCGATAGGTAAAGGGTTAACCGGCCTCTTTGTTCCTAACCAGGAAGATAGGATGGCGTTTAGCGACGCCGATAAACTGATGAACGCCGTTGGCGACACAGTTTGGCTCGATGATGAAAGCCAGATGTCCAGCATAGTGGCGACGGCCGGTAGTTCACCCGCCTACTTCTTCCTGTTTTTAGAAGCGATGGAAAAGGCCGCGATTGCACAGGGCTTACCGCCAAAAACCGCCAGCAAGGCGGTGCTGCAGAGCGCTATGGGCGCCGTTTCTATGGCGATCGCCAGTCAGGAAAACCTGTCAACTCTGCGCCATCAGGTGACTTCACCTAAAGGGACCACTGAGCAGGCCGTACTGGCCTTTCAGCACGGCGAGCTAGATGAGTTAGTCGCCAGGGCAATGGATAGCGCAGCACGTAGGGCAAGGGAATTGTCGCTCGGCTAAAGGGGCCCCTCCCCGATAAAGATCCCCACAGAAACAAAAGGCGCGCCCAATCAAGAGCGCGCCTTTTGTTTATCTCGCCATAGATAATCCTAGCTATTTCGCCATGCAGTTGGCGTAGTAGGTCACAGTCGCCGGCCAGTCACTGAATACGCCGATCACCCCAACCTCTTTTGCGAGCACATCCAACAACTCGAAAGCCTTGCCTTCATCCTTGATCGCCTCGGTGATGCTCTGATAGTACCAGCCACCCCCTTGAGTCAGCAGACCAGAGCGCTCCAAAGTCCAGGTGATGATCTTTAGCCCGGCGGCGTTGGCGGCCTTGGCATATTCAGAAGGCACTATCTTGCCCTCATCGTCCAGCGTAACCAATACCCACAGTGGCGGTGCGATGATCTGCACGCCATCAGCCGCCAGGCTGTCCATGCTCGGCGACCAGGTGGCGCTGTCTTGCGGATCGAAATCGCTCAAATCGTATCTGTCATCGAGATAAACCGCCTGTTGACCAAACTCAGGCGCATTGGCAATCCAATACTTTACATCCGCCAGATTGAAAGACTGGGGATAGACGCTTGATGGCGAAACTCCAGCCGCCTGATATTCATCCAACATCATCTGAGCATAATCTTCTTGTGTCATACCATCGAACGGCATAGCCACACTCGGCGCCTTGAGTTCGGGAGTCATCTTGACCCCGGCGGCCTTAAACATCGCGATACTCTCGGCATGGGTCATCAGAGTGCCGTCTCCGGCGTAGAGATCCGTGCGCCAGTTGGCGGTGCCCGCCATATAGGCTTCTACCGTGGTGGCATTGGGGTTAGCGCCATCCATCTTGCCTTTGAGGCGCCTGAAATCCGCCAGGGTGATATCGCTGGTACAACAGGTTGCGCTGGCACTCACGCCATTAACAGGATCGGCCGGGGTAAAGGGTACGCTGCACTTAGCCGCGATATCATCGATGGCCAAGATATTAGTAGTGGTCGCCAGATCGCACTGAGAGTGGCGACACACCAACGCCTTGTCGGCAGTAAAGGTCACGTCACACTCCACTACGCCAGCGCCTGAATCGATGGCGGCCTGATAAGACTCTTTAGTATGCTCTGGAAACTGCATGGCGGCACCGCGATGCCCAATAGAAAAGTCGCTACGATAGAAAGGCCCCTGACGACATTGCTCCAGCTGGCTCTTGAGTTCCCCATCGACCATCTGCTCCACCAGAAAAAGAGGTCTGAGTCCCACCTGAGCCGACACCTGCTTGTCGATCCCCATTACGGCGGCGAGCGGATTGTTCTCGACCTGATTGTCATCATCACTACTGTTACATGCTGTCAGGCTAAAGCTGCCCAATAGTATGCCCGCTAAGGCCATAAGATTAGCTGTTTGATTTGGCACTCGATTATCCCCTCAATTAACAATATTTGCGCAGGGATACTAGTCAGTACAGATGACAGTTAGACCTAATTAATATGACAATTTGCCGCAGGCCGACTTAAAGCAGTTTGGACTGCAAGCAGGCCAGTAACACCTCGGGTGCATCCAAACTCATATCATGTCCACAATCGGGCAACACCAATGCTTGGGTGCGATAAAAACTTGCCAGCGAACGGGCGCAACTTGGGTCGGCGAGCTTATCCTCGGCGCCGCACAGCACCACCACAGGAATACTCTCAAACTTTGGCGCCTTGAAACGCGCGCAGGCGATAAGCTGGCGAATACCATTTACCAGGCTGGTATGTCGCTCATTTCGCCAGCGGCTCCAGTTAGCGATCAATACCAAATTGTCGCCATGATAGTGGCTGGTGTATTGCAGCACACAGGTCTCCACCAGGCTGAGGCGGCGGCTCAACTGTGTCAGCTTGAGTCGTATGGCTCCCAGCAACGCCCCAAGCAGCGGCAACAAACGAAAGCGCCGATACCAAGGCGAGAGGTTAGCCGCGCTGCTATTGAGCAGCACCACCTGACGGATACAGTCAGGGTAACGCCTGGCCAGCGCGAGCGCCGTCATGCCGCCCATAGAAAGACCAATCAGCACCACAGACTTGCCCTTAAAGGGACTGATGTGAGGCGTGACCTGAGACCACACCCTGTCACAATAGCCGTCGATAGTCATCGGGCTAATCTCGTCGGCAAGACGGCCGTTCCCCGGGAGATCGACACAAACCACCTGCTCGCCAGCAGCCATTAATCGCTCGGCGAACCCTTGCCAGTGACGCTCGTCACGCATCAAGCCTCTAAGCAATACTAAGGTTCTCATCTTACTCCTCGATTAAACCAAAGCCTTAACCCTTCGTCGGTCAGTCGAATCAGCTCAGGCGGGGTGATCTGCTCAAGTACCTCGCCATAAGCGGCATTGAGCAGAAACTGCATTAACACCAGATGACGGCGCAAGATCCTGTGATGCCTGTGGGATGCCTGAGGGTTAAAATAGCCGGCGAAATTCAGAAGCTGGCGAGGATTTTTTCGCACCCAGGCCCACGACCCCATCTCTAAGGTTAGCGGCACAAAAGGCACCTTGCAGTCAGAACTCGCCACTAGATGATCCCAAATATCCCCATGGGTAGTATAAAAATGACTCTGGGGCGCCAATTGATAGTGCCCGTGATAGGGATAGCTGGTCTCGAACAACTTATGCAATTGATACACGTAACCGATACCGCCAAAGGGATCGCAGGTGTGGGCATGAGGGAACCAGAGATGATCCTTAAGACCAAAACCCGAGTGCGCATCTAAGGCCAGCAAACTGCTACTGCGACTATGCAGTACCTTAACATAATCCACCAGCGCCCGAGTCTCACCTTCCATCCCCTCGCCACGATACCAAGGTAAATGTTTTGAGATACGCTGGCCGCCAACCAAAAAGGTGACGCTCTGCTGCGCCTCAATAGGGGCGTTACGCATCAAATCCACATTTTGACCATTACCGCGACTGCCACGTAAAAATCCTGCAGGGTTCACTATGGGGACAAAGGCCAAACGCACCTTGTTAAGCAGCGCCTGCAAATGGGTGTCCCATGGCAGACGATTGAGTAAACTGCCCAGAAAGGCCAGCACCACCTGGGCACCGATGCGCTCGACGCCGTGTACGCCGCCTACAAACAGTACACAAGGCGCGTGACTCTCTTGTGAACCCAGCTCGATTGCGGTCACCGACAGCGGTTCGCCACGATAATAGAAATCCAGTAAGGAGCGATGACGAAAATGCGCCTGATGTTGGGCGATTAACCGCTTAAGGGTATCGATTTCAAAAGCATGCTCGAAGGAAAACCGGCTCATATCCCCAGGTTAACACTGCTGATCCGTGAGCCTAACTTACCCCGCCAATGCGACAGAGAGATGACACTCAATAGGTCTGAAAATCAATCTAAAAGTAGGTTCTATCCGAATAGTCATAAAGCCATTCGGGGCGATAAACCACCATCAAGGTCACCGCCATACCATTGAGCAAGGCCTCAGGAAAAGCCAATAAAGGGATCAGCAAAATATAGTTATCGACAAGGTAAGCCCAATCATAGTCTGTACTGAGATAGAGCCAGGTCGACCAACAGAGAATATGAAAGATGATACATAAGAAGGCGTTAAGAAAGGCGCCGCAAAAGATATAGACAAACAGGTGGTGCGGCAGATACTTAAATACCTGGCTGTAGACCACATAACAGAGAAACAGGGGGAGAGCTATCGCCACCAGGCCATAGATGGCAAAGTCCAGCGGCAGTTTGAGCATAAAAGTAGCAAAAAAGGCCACGGGTAACAGCAGTGCTAAGGTGGCCAAACGCCAGCCAAACATCAGCATTAGGGTCACCAGACCAAGAAAATGTGCGTGAATTCCCGGCGTGATGCTGGCATCAATCAGCCACAGGGCGTTGATGAAGAAGATAGCCAACAGCAGCCGAGTTTGCAGAGCCTTGTCTTTAAGCAGGCTCTTCACATCTTCACTGGGCCAAATAGCCCACAACCAAAGCGCCAGCAATGCCATGGCAAGCACCTGAGCGACATCAAGCTGCCACTCAATCTCACTCCATCTCTGTAGTAAGAATGCTGTCATTGCTTTTCATCCCCCATAAAGCTAAAACGCCAACTGCCAACGTTAATCCTCACTCCACCTCTGTAGTAAGAATGCTGTCATAGTTTCTTCATCCCCCCAAGACACTAGCTGCCAACGTTAATCCTCACTCCACCTCTGTAGTAAGAATGCTGTCATTGCTTTTCATCCTCTATAAAGCTAAAACGCCAACTGCCAACGTTAATCCTCACTCCACCTCTGTAGTAAGAATGCTGTCATTGCTTTTCATCCTCTATAAAGCTAAAACGCCAACTGCCAACGTTAATCCTCACTCCACCTCTGTAGTAAGAATGCTGTCATTGCTTTTCATCCTCTATAAAGCTAAAACGCCAACTGCCAACGTTAATCCTCACTCCACCTCTGTAGTAAGAATGCTGTCATTGCTTTTCATCCTCTATAAAGCTAAAACGCCAACTGCCAACGTTAATCCTCACTCCACCTCTGTAGTAAGAATGCTGTCATTGCTTTTCATCCTCTATAAAGCTAAAACGCCAACTGCCAACGTTAATCCTCACTCCACCTCTGTAGTAAGAATGCTGTCATTGCTTTTCATCCTCTATAAAGCTAAAACGCCAACTGCCAACGTTAATCCTCACTCCACCTCTGTAGTAAGAATGCTGTCATTGCTTTTCATCCTCTATAAAGCTAAAACGCCAACTGCCAACGTTAATCCTCACTCCACCTCTGTAGTAAGAATGCTGTCATTGCTTTTCATCCTCTATAAAGCTAAAACGCCAACTGCCAGAAAATCAACGTCTTCTCCTGTGCGCTAACCCTAACATAGACTCAAACAAGGCGTCACACTCCCTAATTGCAGCAAAATTAAGCTTACCTAACTAAAAAGGTACTGGAAATCACCAGATAAGCCACTGTTAATCGCGGTAAATTTGGGTAATAATTCTCATACGCAAAGAAGAAAGGGACATCATGCTCAAGTATTGGTACAAAGACTTTGCCCAATATCCACCGGGACACAGAGACTATTGGCGAACTCGTTTAATAGGTCATACTCTGCTGCTTAGCAGCTCCTTCTTCCTGGTGCTGACTCTGCTCAATATCTTCTATTTTGAAAGCTATGAGTACGCCGCCTTAGACGCCAGCGGCTTCCTAATCTCCCTATCGATCCTGCTGTTCTTTAACAGAACCGCCAACGTTAACCTCGCCTCCTGGGCGGTGACCCTGATGGTCACGGGATTAATCCTGCTATTTGTTGCCTCGGTGGGTGGCTATGCCCATTCTCTCTATTGGGCCACCCTGATCCCGCCGTTCGCTTTCTTCCTCCTTGGCCGTCAAAGAGGCAGCCTAATTTGCCTTATCGCCTTCGGTGTGTGCGCCTATATAGTCTATGGCCAGATCCAGGAGGCTAAGCCCGTCACCTTCGGCATGGGCTCGCTATTCAATGTTATCGAGGTATCGATTGCCCATATTATGTTGTTTCGTTTCTACGAGGGCACCCGCTCCTCGGCCTATCGTCAACTGGCCGAGCGCAACGCCAAGATCCAGAAGCTGGCGGAAACCGACAAGCTGACCGGTCTCTACAACAGGGAGAAGCTCGACTTAACGCTAGAGCAAGGCGTACAGCAAAGCCATCATCAACAAATGCCCCTTAGCCTACTGATTCTCGATGTAGATTACTTCAAGCAGATTAATGATGCCTACGGCCACCTGGCTGGGGATCAGGTACTGTGCCAGCTGGCCGACAGCCTTAAGAGCCTGATCCGTCAAGGTGACTTTCTTGCCCGCTGGGGTGGAGAGGAGTTTGTGATCATACTGCCAGACACCACACTGCCCCAGGCAATGAAACTGGCTGAACAATTACGCCAAGATGTGGCAAGCCAAAAGTTTGCCGCCCAGTCGCTAACCATCAGCGTCGGCGTATCTGCATTAAGGAGTGATGACACCACCAAGTCGCTGATCAACCGCGCCGACAATGCCCTCTATCAGGCCAAACACTGCGGCCGAAACCGAGTCGTGGCCGAAACCCAAAGCCCAACTCAGCCAGCTGAGCACAGAGCCGTCAACGATTAATACCAAGACCTATTGCTACCAAGCCCTATTGCTACCAAGCCATGGCCAAGCTAAAGCAGACGAAAATTAAGTAGTAGCCCTAAGTTAGTTAGATTTAGCCCTTCAGACAGAGGGGCTAACTATCCTGGTTAGCCGTTATCAAGTTGCTCGGTAAAAGTCAGGCCAAGAGACAATAGGTTATAATTTTAATGACACGAGATCTGATATACTGGATCACTCCTTTCAAGCTAGCATCTCCCAGGCTAAATCATACAGCCAAGGCTCCTTTAGAGGATTGAACTCAGCGCCAAATGCAACTCCAAATAAGGAATAACACAATGCTAGTCACCTTTAAAACCAAGCACTACGCCGATATCACACTGTTTGGCGATGTAGCACAAACCTTCTTAACAATACTCGGCCACAGTACATCTGTGCCGGGCGCGATACGTGCCGAAGATGTACCAGCCGCCCTCACCCGGCTGCAACAAGCGGTAGCCAATGCGCCAACAGAGCCACCACAGGCAGAAGACGATGAAGACCAAGGGCCCTTTGTCAGTCTCAGGCAGCGCGCATTGCCCCTTATCGAGCTATTCGAATCGGCGGCCAGCAACAACCAGAATGTGATGTGGGAATAATCCCCAAAAATGCCTTTAAGCAGTCCTTTATGACTTATCGAGTCAGACGCTCGATGATCTGTCTGTGCTGGGGATAGGCATTTAGCAGAGTTTGCCTCTCGAACAGCTCAAAATCCTCGAAGGTAAACCCAGGTGATACCATACAACCTACCAAGGAAAACCCCGGGTTATTCATGGCCGAGCCGAAGATACAACCCTTAGGCACCAGAAATTGTGGCCGCTGCCCAGCGGCGACATCTAGCCCCAGCTGAGCCGTGGTTAAGCAGCCCTCCTCATCGATCATATAAATGGTCAAGGGCTCACCACCATGGAAATACCACATCTCATCGGCGGTCAAACGGTGAAAATGAGACACTTCGCCAGTACGCAGTAGAAAATAGATACTGGTCCACAGCTGACGTTTGTCGTCAAACTGCTCCAGCGCCCGGTAGGAAGAGCGGTAATAACCCCCTTCGACATGCTGCTCTAACTCAAGCTCTTTAATGAAGTAATCCGCGCCCTGCATAGCGACTCCTTATTCTCTATATCCTGCAGTTCTAAGCCTAACGCCCCCTAACAGGGCGGGCATTGCTCTTAGACTAACTTATCTTGTCATCTAAGGCTGTGACCAACGCCAAGACCAACACCAAGACATCTCTGCGTAGATACTCAGCCTCAAACTGGGCGGTAACTTCCAATTTCGGCCAGCCTGACATTAAGCTGTGTATTCTTTTATTACAATTGTCTCGCTGATAACCGTTTTAACTTTGTTGTTCAGCTTGGTAAGCTTCTACCGCCGTACCTTTAAAACCAAAAAAATAACTCAGTAAGGAAGAGAGCACCAATGAAAAAATCCCTAATCGCTATAGCCTTAACCACCGCCGTTCTCGGTGGCTGCAGCAACCAAGATACCCGTTCTAACAATGCTGCTTCATCAGAAGTGGTCGCCCCATCTCAGGCCAAAGCCGAATTAGGCAGTTTTGGTGTCGATCTCACAGCCCGTAACCTTGATGTCAAACCGGGCGACGATTTCTTCATGTATGCCAGCGGTACTTGGTATGACAACTTCGTCATGCCGGCTGACAAAACCCGTTACGGCGCCTTTAATGCCTTGGCTGAGCGCAGTGAAGTTCAGGTAAAAGAGATTATTGATGATATCGCCAGCCGTCAGGAGCTTAATGCAGAAGAGCAACTAATCGCTAACTTCTACAAGGCTTACATGGATATCGATACCATCAACAAACTGGGTATCAGCCCGGTTCAGCCAACCTTAGATCAAATTGCCGCTATCAAATCGACCGATGATCTTACTAAAGTCTTTGGTAATGCCTGGTTAGAGGGAATTAGCGCGCCTATTGGTGGTGGTATGTGGTTTAACCGCCTCAATCCTGATCAATATGAGATGTCTATCGGTGCCGGTGGCTTGGGTCTCCCGGATCGCTCTTACTATTTGGAAGACAGTGAACGTTTCGTCAAGATTCGCGAAGCTTACTTAGCCCACATCATCAAAATGCTTGAATTTGCTGGTGTTAAAGATGCGGCTCCTCGTGCAGAGGCTATCTTAGCGTTAGAAACCAAAATCGCTGAAGGCCATTGGCCACGTGAGAAACGCCGTAACCGCGACCTCACCTTAAACCAGATCAAGCGTGATCAACTCAGCACTGAGTATCCAGGTTTTAACTGGGATATCTATTTCGCAGAGACAGGTTACAAAGTCCCTCAGCTTAACATCTCTCAGCCAGAACCGATTAAGGCGATGATCGAACTGATCAATAATGAGGCGTTAACGGTTTGGCAGGATTACCTGACATTCCACGCCGTCAGTGATAACGCCGAACTCTTGTCAGATGAGATCTACACCACTTACTTCGACTTCTACGGCAAGACATTAAACGGACAGCAAGAGCCTCGTCCACGCTGGAAGCGCGCAGTAGAGCAGATGTCAGGTACCCAGTCATTAGGCTTTGCCATAGGTAAAGTTTACGTCAAACGTTACTTCCCAGAATCATCGAAGCAGCAGATGGCTGAGCTGGTGGAAAACCTGCGCACCGCCATGGGGCAGCGTATCGATGGCTTAGATTGGATGGGTGAAGAAACCAAAGTCAATGCTCACGCAAAACTGGCCTCTTTCAATCCTAAAATTGGTTACCCTGATGTTTGGCAAGAGTTTGATGGCCTGACCATCAGCAACAACGACTTAGTGGGTAACATTAAGAATCTAAGAACCTTCTTCCGTGAAGACAGCGTCGCCAAAGAGCTGCAAAAAACTGATCGCAACCGTTGGGGCATGACACCACAGCGCGTTAATGCTTACTACAACAGCTCGTTTAACGAAATTGTGTTCCCTGCGGCCATTCTGCAACCACCATTTTTCGATCCTAATGCCGATCCAGCCGTTAACTATGGCGGTATCGGCGCTGTGATAGGCCATGAAATGGGACACGGTTTCGATGACCAGGGTTCTAAGTCTGACGCTAACGGTATCCAACGTAACTGGTGGACAGATGCCGATCGCGCAGCATTTGAAACCAAAGCCGATCAACTAGCGGCCCAGTACAGCAAGTATGAGCCAATCGAAGGCAACTTCGTTAATGGCCGTAACAGCTTAGGGGAAAACATAGGTGACGTGGGTGGTCTGGCGATGGCCTATCACGCTTACAAACTGAGCCTTAATGGTAAAGAAGCTCCCGTTATCGACGGCCTGACCGGCGATCAACGTTTCTTCTTAGCGTGGGCTCAGGTATGGAAAGAGAAGCGCACCGAACAGAGCATGCTTAACCAGCTTCGCGGCGGCACCCATGCGCCTGGACGTTACCGCGCTCTTGCACCGCGTAACCACGATGCTTGGTATAAGGCATTCGATGTTAAGCCAGGAGACGCCCTGTACCTGCCTGAAGATCAACGCGTGAAGATCTGGTAAACCAATAAAAATGCCTGTGGTTTTGTTTAAGTAGCTAAATCGATACTAATAACTTAAATACTGGGCATGATGGTTTACCTCTGAGAGGCCCCTAAAACTCATACAGGGGCCATTTAATTAAGCCTGCGGTGTCATGCCGCGGGCTTAATTTTTTATACCAACATCTTAGTGACGTGAGACGCCTTTACGCACCATCTCTTTACCCTGCTCAAACACTTCATCTGTGATCCAGCGGGCATGCAAGAGTTTGTGGTTCTTATCGAATATGGCCACAAAATGACGGCCATCGGCATTATTCGTCGCCATGCCAACACCTTCTACGCCTTCCAGTCCCAAACCACCATTCTCCACCGCCAACAGAAAGCTGGCTAAATCGTCCAGGTTATCGATTACAGTCTTATCATCACTCATGACTTTGCTTCTCATCTTATCCGCCTGCAAACAGGCTCTACTTAATGCCGCGTACTCTACCCCGACTCAGCCTGGATGTGAACCCAGGAGCCGCGAATGTCCCAGGGTTTATCCCCACGCAGCCTAGCCGAAAAAGCCACTCACGTGCCCTCAGTTAGAGTAAAGCAGACTCTGTCTGGGGCTGCATGAGAAAAAACTCAATAAAAGAATATGTTAGAGACAGTGTTAGCCTAGGTAAGAAGAATGTCGATTCGAATCGATGAGCAGCGGCGGACTGTTCATCCCTATAGCGAAAACCGACTATTATTCCCGGCTGTCATTCTCGGCTAACATTCCCGACCATCATTCCCGACTATCATATACTGACTATCATAGTGGCACGCGAGTATTGCGCCCACATTAACAATAAGCTTAGCTCGCATATTCGCAGCAAAGCTGTTATCAATTCAATGGCTTTGAATCTTGATAGTGTCCATCTTATTTCGGAAGATAAATCACCTGATATGAATAAATTGTATTATGTTTACGATCCTATGTGCTCCTGGTGCTGGGGATTCAAACCAACCTGGGAGAAAATCGAGCAAGCGCTATCAGGTGACATCGAAATAGTGTATCTGCTTGGCGGACTTGCGCCAGATAGCGACCAGCCAATGCCCATTGCGATGCAAAAGCAAATTGCCGCTTATTGGCACAAAATAGAAACCCTGCTGGGCACTGAATTTAATCACGAATTTTGGACGCTCAACACACCAAGACGCGCAACCTATCCGGCCTGCCGAGCCATACTCGCCGCTCGCGCCCAACAGGCTGAAATCTTGATGTTAAATGCCATACAAAAGGCCTATTACCTACAGGCACGTAATCCTAGTGACAACCCTGTGTTAATCGATTTAGCCGACACTCTTGGATTAGATAAGACTAAATTCAGCACAGACTTGCAGCATGACACGACACAAGAAGCCCTATTAGCTGAAATCCAATTTGCACGCTCAATCGGTGGCAATAGTTTTCCTTCCCTGTTTGTGCAAACCGCTACAGGCATCACGCCAATCCCCATTGACTACCAAAATGCCGGCACCTGTATTGAGCAGATAAAACAGGCCAATACAAATTAGAAAGAACCGAGTATTTGCAAAGCCTCAATGACTGTCTATCTAAGCTCATTCAATGATGCTCTAAAAAATATGCGAAATAATCAGAATATACGGGGAAGCCATGGGCATTAACGATTCGCTTTATCAGTCACACTCACTAATCACATCAATTCGATTATAATTTTTTTATTTAATCACCCCGCTTCACAACAAACCATCTATAAATCTTGGTCGTCAAATAAATATCATTTCAACTAACCTAATCACTTCCTTTAAATCAAACACGCTAATTTCACCCTCCTAATCTCCCCTTTTTCAGATATAACAAATGTATCAACACTGATACAGATACAAAGTGTCACGAAAAAATAGAATATCATTGCTTTGTCATACTGTTCCCCGCAACAACCGCGCCACACAAGGGTTTGCAGCAAGTCACCAAATAAAACAGCATCTCCCTCATCATTTTGAAAAGAAATACTCACACCAATAACCCGTCAGGCCAAATAAATTGATTCAACTAAACCTGTAACATTTTACAGTACCAACATTAAGTGAGATAAAAAAACCAATATTAAACACTAAGGAACCCTTAAAAATAGACATCACACAATAGCCTTGTATAAAAAAACAAGCTTTATTGGTGACAGTTGAATCTTTACAAGGATGTTAATAGTTTGTATCTGACTGCGGGTTTAACACGCACATAAAGCACACATTGCAATCAATACTTTCTATAGGGATTAATTAAATTGAACATGGAAAAACAATTTAAACTTAAAAAAGCCTCATTGGCGGTTTTAGGGGCAATATCCATTGGATCAGCAGGATATGCCCTCGCCGATATTGGTATGGAAAAAACAAGCAAAGGCGGCTTCTATACTCCCACCTTCACGTCAGAGGAAGTCATAGAGTTTAACCAACAACGAAAGGCCCATGAAAATGGCGAAGTCTTTGCTGGCAAACCAGGACAAGTCAATCGACACAGTCAAACCAATAAAAATGTATTTACCTTTGATGACTCCATTAAAGGTGAGCATGTGTTCATTGTGCAATTACATGATGATCCTGTGGCAACATACAAAGGTGATATCAAAGGTTATGCCGCTACCGCGGTAACAGCGTCAGCCTCAATCCAGGCTCGCTCAAGCATTGACATCAATAGTCGCTCGGTAAAAAGCTACCAAAGCTTACTAAAACAAAAACAACAAAGTGTATTATCAAAAGCTCAAGGTAAAGGCGCTAACTTAAATCTACTCAGCCAATACACCCTGGCCAACAATGCGATGGCTGTTCGGATGACGCAACGTGATGCGGCCTTGCTTGCACAAACGGCTGGAGTGAAGAAGATCACCCCAAGCCGCATATTTGATTTAAAAACCGATCGCGGGCCTGAATTCATCGGTGCCAAAGAACTCTGGCAAGGCAATACCAACGCGGGTCTTAGTGTTAAGGGTGAAGGCATGGTGGTCGGTATTATCGATACCGGTATCAATACAGACCATCCTGCTTTTGCATCAGATGATGATTTTGCCGCGAATAACCCACTAGGCGCAGGTAATTTCCTAGGTGATTGTGTGCAAGACAGCACACTGTGTAACGATAAACTGATTGGGGTTTACTCATACAATACGATCACTAAGGTCTACGACGCCCCTGAGTTTCAAGAATACTCATGGCAAACTAAGCAAATTCGCCCAGAAAATGGGGAAGACTATAATGGCCATGGCTCGCATACCGCAAGCACAGCAGCGGGTAACAGCTTAACCAATATTCCACTGCAAGCCAGTAACGGCGAAGCCGTGAGTGACGGTGTCGATCTGCCTTTCACTTTTGAATCAACCTCAGGCGTTGCTCCCCGCGATCACATCGTTTCATACCAGGTGTGTTACCCAGGTAGCGGTGGAGATGCTTATGCAGGCTGTCCTGAAGAAGCTATTTTAGCGGCTTTTGAAGATGCGATTAAAGACGGTGTTGATGTCATCAACTTCTCCATTGGTGGCGGTGAAAGCTTTCCTTGGGAAGATCCGATGGAGCTAGCTTTCTTAGCTGCTCGTGAGGCTGGGATCTCTGTAGCAGCGGCCGCAGGTAACTCTGGTCCAAGTTTCTACTCTGCCGACCACACCTCTCCTTGGGTCACCACTGTGGGTGCTTCAACCCATGATAGAACGCTAAACGCAGGCAACACAACAATTACGGGCTTTGAAGGTGATGCCCCAAGCTATCGCATTCCATCGAGTGACATTTCAGGTAAAGGGTTTACCAGTGAACTCTCAGGTACTTTTGTACTAGCTGAAAACTATCCGGATCCCGATCTGAACGATGGATACACAGCAGCTAGCTGTAACGTACCTTTCCCTGCGGGAACTTTCACCAGCGATCAAATCGTGGTGTGTGAGCGAGGCGATATTGCGCGTGTGGACAAAGCCGTCAATGTTCAAGCCGGCGGTGCGGGCGGTATCGTGTTACAGAACATGAGCTACGGCGACAGATTGGTAGCCGATAAGTTTGTGATTCCCGGTATCAATGTCGCTGCGAGTGACCGTTACAAAATCAAAAACTGGATTAAATACAGTAGTGAAGGAACGGCAAAAGCAACCATCACGACCCACAGTAATGATTACGATCTAACGCCTGAAAACGGTAACCTGCTGGCACTCTTCAGCTCTATGGGACCGAGTCGTTATATTGACAATCTAGTGCCTGACTTAACGGCGCCAGGCGTTAATATCTATGCCGCAAACGCGGATGATCAGCCATTTACTAACGCTCCTCGTTCTAGCGATTGGACCATGATGAGCGGTACCTCTATGGCATCACCACATGTTGCTGGTGCCATGACGCTATTGACACAGCTACATCCTGATTGGACCCCCGCTGAAATTCAATCTGCACTGATGTTGACTGCCAACGAAGTCAAATATCAGCCATACAGCGGTGCTGAGCCAGCATCTTTGCCATATCACTTTATGGCCGGTGCGGGCGCCATCGATGTCGCTAAAGCGGCAGAAACTGGCTTAATCATGGATGAAACCATAGATAACTATTTAGATGCCAATCCAAACAATGGCGGTATCGCGAATTGGTTAAACCTACCTTCGATGGTTGATAGTCAGTGTGAAAGTGAGTGCACCTGGATGCGCACTGTCACAGCAACCAAAGATGGTTCTTGGGTCGTATCAACCACCACAAAAGGTGATGGTGCTTCACTCACTGTCTCTCCGAGTGAGTTTACCTTGAAAAAAGGCGAGTCTCGTTCAATTTTAGTGACGATGAAGGTCCCAGGTCGTGTCTCTAATGCGATAGAGCCGAATGAACCAGAAAGCCCATGGGAAATGTCGAATGACTATATGCCATACAATGGCACAGTGATTTTAACTGAGACGAGCAATAACTCACCTGAGCTACACATGCCTGTCGTTAGCTTCTCAAAGCCGACTGAACTCCCCTATGAGAAGAAGCTTACCATCAACCGTAATACGGGTTCAGAGACCTTCACGGTCAACACTGATAATTACAGCCAGTTTACTCCTAGAATGTATGGCTTAGTTCAGCCAACGACCTCGACCGTAGAGCTAGATGAAGTAAGACCTTTCTTCGATCAAGATTATATTGATAGAGGTTGGAGCATCCAGCAGATCACGGTTCCGGAAGGCACTAAGCGCTTAATCGTGGAAGTACTCTCATCTGAAGAAATCAATCCAGAAGATGAGCTTAACCCACGTTATATCCATTCGCATCCAATGCTAACCTTAGGTCTTGATGCTAATAACAATGGCACTTTCATTCCGTCACAAGAAGAGCAAGATGAAAATCACCAAGCGCTTCAAATGGAATACTTTAGTGAACTTGTGTGTCAGTCCTCTTCAGAGTCAATACACAACTACTGCAACATTATTGATCCAACGCCAGGCACCTATTGGCTAGCCGTCACCAATATTGGCGGTAACAATAAACGCCATGAAGTGACGACCGGTTATGCCATGCTTGCCGAGCAAAGCGATAACAATAACCTCACCCTAACGGGTCCTGCAGCTCATGATGGTATTGGTAACTATGAGATTAGCCTAAATTGGGATATTCCTGATGCAATGGAAGGCGACGTCTACTATGGCGGTTTCGACATGGGCAATATGCCTGGCGAAGAAGGGACTCTTGGGTTTACCTCGGTTAAATTAACCCGTGGTAGCGACCTGGTTAGCTTTGATGTCAGTCAAACTAAAGCCCGTGTGATGGATGTTATCGACATCACTGTCGATGTGCTGCCAAATATGGAGTCAAATGATCGCACTTATGATTTCAATTTGAATGTTCCTGAAGGCATGCGTCTGGTACCTAGTACCTTAATATCCAGTAACCAGGAAGTGATGGATGCCATTACCATCGATGAGCAAGGCCTAAGCTTAAAAGGAACTCAGGCCTCTACACGTAATATTCAAAGAGAATATGTCGTCACCAATAGCCTGAGCGATCAGCAGTGTAAAACACCACTGATCGATGAATACTCAACGGGTGGTTATATCGATCTGCGTGAGTTTGGTTTACAACCCGTGCATGATTGGTATGTGGGAAGCAATCGAGACTATTACGATATCCCAATGTGGTGGTTATTCTGGGGCATGGAGAGTGAACAGCTCAAACTCTATAACCAAGATAACGCTGGGTTCTTAAGAATGCACCCTGTGGGCGCTATGCAGTTTAATACCGCCTATTGGGCAATGCGTATGCACCGAGGTCCTGGATTCTTATACGAGTCTATAGCACCTTTCTGGCGTGGCGATTTCGAAATGAATCACCGCAGAAACCCTGAAGATCCTTGGGGTCTAACCATCGCAGCTCAATACAACAGCGAACGTCCAGATATTGGTGATATGCTATTCCTTGAGTTCGATAACGTCACAGACAAGACCACGGGCGATCAATATGACTATCAAGTCATCATGAGTCCAAGCATCAATTTCAATCCACAGCGATATGAAATCATGTTTGCCTACGACAACTTAGGTGCAAACTTGGCAAAAGGTGCTGTATTCATTGAAGGCTTTGACAGTACATTCTCAAAAAATGCTGGCCCTAAAGATGGCTATCTATACAGCATGATTGGTTTCGATGACTTAGATGAAAAACTGTCTGATGACCTAGTGATCTGTTTTGATTACATGGGACCTGAAGCCAGTGCCATTCAATTGAGTATGAAAGCCGTTGTTCAACCACAAGCTGTTGGTCAAACACTGGATGTTTCAATGGATTACACCATTGAAGGCGACTCAATGAAAACCACTGTGGGCGCCATCGAAGTACCAAGCAACATCAAGCTTGCCGAGATGCCTGATTTAACGGTTGAAGAAGACGGTATTATCGAAGGTATTGAAGTGGTATACGTCGACGCCAATAAAGTGAACAACACTATTATCGTCAGTGGCGACAATGTTGAAGCGACAGTGGAAGGTAACAGCTTCTCACTACAGCCTAAGCAAAACTTTAGTGGCGAAACCCTTGTCACAGTGACAGTTCAAGATAACGAATATGTGAGTGACAGTGTTTCAACCAGTTTCACTTTAACCGTGATGGGAACCAACGATACACCTGAAGCGAAAGTCACAACAGATTCGGTGCAGGCAAAAGAGGGTGATGTCATTACCTTAGATGCGTCACTTAGCACTGACTATGATGGCGATCAGCTCACTTATCGCTGGGAAGGTCCGGGTGAAATTAGCAATGCTGATCAAGCAATCGCTAGCGTAACTGGGCTAAGTGTGGGTGAGCATAACTTTAACGTCACGGTAAGTGACGGTGAGTTAGAGTCTGTCGCCAGCATTACCGTTAGGGTTGATGCAGGTGATAGCAGCACATCGAGCTCTGGTGGTAGCCTAGGTTGGTTCACCTTGATGCTATTGGGTTTAGCAGGTCTAGGCCGTCGTCAAAAGTAATATTAAGTCTCTTTAGCAAGTTCAAGAGCACTTAGTATCAAACAAAATCGGAAACCCATTGGTTTCCGATTTTTTTATCTCTCTTTACTCACACAAGCCCATCAAACAGAAATTATAGTCCTGCTTTCGCCTTACGCGCCTGATGCAGCTTCTTGTAACTCTCGATAAGGCGCAGATGCGGCTCAATACCTTCGAGCGCCATACTGGTCTCGGTAAGGCCTGAGAAGCGCACTTCGCCGTTGACGGAACCCACTACCTGAGCCATCACCTCTTCACCAAACATACGGGTAAAGTTATGGATAAAGTGCTCAAGCTCCAGCTCTTCATCTAAGGTGACCTCGAGTACCGCGCTCATCGCCTGATAGAAGAGACCACGCTCAACCGTGTTATCGTTAAACTGCAGGAAGTCTTCCACCAGCTCCAGGGCTTCGTCATGGGCGCCCAAGGCCAGATAGATGAGGATCTTCAGCTCGATAATGGTTAACTGCCCCCAAACGGTGTTTTCATCGAAGACTATGCCTATCATGGTGCGGATATCGGTATAGTTATCCAGCTGGCTCTCTTCAAGGCGGTTAACCAGATCAGCCAGTTCATCATCGCTCAGCCTATGCAGGTTGAGGATATCTTCGCGGTAATCCAGCGCCTTATTGGTGTTGTCCCAAATGAGGTCATCGACCGGATAAACCTCTGAGTAGTCAGGCACCAGGATGCGACAAGCAGACGCGCCAAGCTCTTCAAACTCGGCCACATAGACCTCTTTGCCCAGGCTCTCTAAGATACCGAACAGCCCCTTGGCTTCCTCTTCGTTAGTGCCCGAGAAGTCCCACTCGCAGAACTCAAAGTCAGACTTGCTGCTGAAGAAGCGCCAGGAGATCACCCCGGTGGAGTCGATAAAGTGCTCGACAAAGTTTTCAGGTTCGCTCACCGCCATGCTATTAAAGGTCGGCTTAGGCACATCGTTGAGTCCCTCGAAGCTACGGCCTTGCAATAGCTCTGTCAGGCTGCGTTCCAGCGCCACTTCGAAAGTCGGGTGTGCGCCAAAAGAGGCGAATACGCCGCCCGTTTTAGGGTTCATCAGCGTCACACACATCACGGGGAACTGACCGCCAAGAGAAGCGTCTTTAACCACCACGGGGAAGCCCTGCTCCTCCAGTCCCTTGATACCGGCTAGTATGCTTGGGTACTTCTCCAGCACAGCCATAGGTACGTCGGGCAGCACTATCTCCTCTTCGATGATCTGGCGCTTCACGGCGCGCTCGAAGATCTCAGACAGACACTGCACCTCGGCCTCTTGCAGGTTGTTACCCGCACTCATACCGTTACTGAGAAATAGGTTCTCAATCAAATTCGACGGGAAATAAACCGTTTCACCATCTGAGCGGCGCTTGTAAGGAATGCTGCAGATACCGCGCTCGATATTGCCTGAGTTGGTATCGATAAGATGCGAGCCACATAGCTCACCATCTGGGTTATAGATGGCCAGACTGTAGTCATCCAGCATGCCTTCAGGCAGTGAATCATCGTCAGTCAGGGCGAACCACTTCTCGTTGGGATAATGGACAAACTCGCTGTTAGCCACATCCAGGCCGAAGAACTGGTCGTTATAGAAGAAGTTACAGTTTAGACGCTCGATAAACTCGCCCAGCGCCGAACACAGGGCGCTCTCTTTAGTTGCACCCTTACCATTGGTGAAACACATGGGCGAAGCCGCATCACGAATATGCAGCGACCAGACGTTAGGCACTATGTTGCGCCAAGAGGAGATCTCTATCTTCATCCCCAGATCGGCTAACAGGCCGGTCATATTGGCGATGGTCTGCTCCAGTGGCAGGTCTTTACCTAAGATATAGGTACTAGTGTCGCCACCTGGCTGGCCCATCAACATGGCATTGGCATCGGCGTCTAAGTTTTCGACCGTCTCGATTTTAAACTCAGGCCCAGTTTGCACCACTTTTTTGACCGTACAACGATCGATAGAGCGCAAGATCCCTTCGCGATCTTTGTCCGAGATATCGTCGGGCAGCTCTACCTGGATCTGGAAGATCTGGTTATAGCGATCCTCTGGGTCGACAATATTATTTTGAGACAGACGAATATTATCCGTGGGAATGTCACGGGCCTTACAGTAAACCTTGACGAAATAGGCCGCGCACAGGGCTGAAGATGCCAGGAAGTAATCGAAGGGACTCGGCGCGCTGCCATCACCCTTGTAACGAATGGGCTGATCGGCCGTGACGGTAAAATCGTCGAACTTAGCTTCGAGTCTGAGGTTATCGAGAAAATTAACTTTGATTTCCATTAGGTACTTCCACTGCGCCACCACGTCTTAACGCAGCAGGCTTTATTTCAACAAGAGACAATTGAGGTGAATTATCGGTGTTTTTGACCCATTAGTCTTGGGTTAATTACCTAAATAGGCCAATTAGCCGAATTAATGCCAAGGACGACGCGGCATAGTCCGCACCTTTGACCTTCTGTTAGCGCTAGAGCTGACCTTTTTGCCCCATCTTATGTTCATACATCAGCTTGTCTGCTCGCTCAATAATGCTGTCGACATCATCTGTCTCATGCAGCAATTGCGTGCAGCCAAAGCTCAAGTTCCACTCCCTGCCCGCCTGACTCTGTCCCTCAACACTGTAGGCCGCCTGGATCCGCTGCATGATCTCATTCGCTGCCGGGCCATCGCAGTCGATAAACACAATCAAAAACTCATCGCCGCCGATACGCGCGGCAAAGTCGCTCTCGCGGATCGACATGTTAATCACCTTAGCCACCCCCTTAAGCAGCATATCTCCCGCCTCATGTCCATAAAGATCATTGGTCTTCTTAAGGTCGTTGACGTCGATAAAGCTCACCGCCAAGGATGACTTTCGCCGGCGGATGTTACTGATACTCTTACTTAAATACTCTAAAATGGCGCTACGGTTATACAGGCCAGTTAGAGCATCATGGCGCGCATCGAAGGTGAGCTGAGCAAATAAACGCTGCTGCTCCACCTGAGAACCGGCCAGCTTATAAGCCAGGAAAATAAACATGGGCGACACGAGTAGGAAGGCAAACAGCGCACTGTTGTTGAGGTTTTTCTGTGCGTCCTGAATCTTGCTATCGGGCACAAACATCAGCAAGTAAATACTTTCCTTATTCACCAGATTAAACATCTCATTGGGCGACAATTCAAAACGACTAAAATAATACTCGCCCTCCTCAGTCGTCACCTTGCCCAATTCTGCATTTTGCATCTGACGCCATACTTTGGGGTGTTCATCGCCAAAACGTAACTGCTCCATCTCGGGGTACATAAAACGCCACTCCTTGTTGGCCTGGTCGCCCTTCAGATAGAAACCCTCCCCATTAAGCAGATAGACGCTATCTCCCTTATGTATGTTCAGAGCTTCGAGAATTTGCAGGAGATCTTTGCCGTTGTAATTGATCACCCCTGCGCCCAAAAAGTTGCCCTCTTTGGAGTGCACGGGTGTAGCAAAGCGTATGGTGGGTTTTATCGGCTGCTCGATCTCTCCATGCTCAACATTAAGGTCGAAGGGCGAGGTATAGATCCTCTGGGGATTCAGTTCGAGTACCTTCTTAAAATAATATCGATTCGCCTTATTTTGCAGCGCCGCCTCAGGGGCTAGCTGTAAACCGCCATCCCTGCGTTGCTCGATACGAATCACCTCATCACCTATGCTATTTAGCAAACGAAGCTGGTCATAATGCTTATAAAGGTTGCCGATCTGAAACATCAAGGAGGTCAAATAAGCTTTGGCATTGGAGTCTTCCTGCTCCAGGGTAGAAATCGCCAGATCGCTGTGGGCAAAATAAGCCAGATCTGTACCGACAATGGAGAGTTCAGCGGTCAGGCTAGCCCGCATATTGCCAAGCTCGGCATACTGACGCTTGCCTCGCTCACGGGCGATATTACTGCTAGACATCAGATAAACGATAGCCAGCACTGCAACGAGAAACAGCAGGAGCAGCAGGGAATAGAGCAAGCTCTTTTTATATTTGGTGTAGGTCAGATTCATGCTCTGGGGATCATATTTATCCATAACAGCGACAGGTTTTTTACTCATCCAGATTTAACTCGGCATCCGCAGTAACGGAACCATTTTTCGGCTTTATCATACATGCTAATGGTCAAAGCTTTAGCCTGAAACCAGCAACTGACTCTTAGCCTCAAGTTTAGCTAAGGATAGATACAAACCAATGAATGACCTTAGATGACTTCAGTTTCAGATCACAGTTTTATTTGGGCCTTTGCAGCATTGCATGGTTAATTTAACCTAATAAAAGCTGAGAAGCAGAACACTCTCGCTATTAAGCCTTTATTGCTGCTTCTCGGATTCACGTTTAACCAGCAAAAAGGTGAGATACATCTTGGTGGGTAAAGATAACACCATACCAAAGGCGACACAGACGGCACTGATAATAATGCCAGTCACCCCCATAGCTTCCATGGTGTCACTGAAGTTGTGCAGGTAGATCCCTAATGCGATTAGGCATAAGCCTAAAACAATAGAGGTTTTTAACAGCAAAATAAGCTTATCTTCTATCGTTGGAGTCTGTGCTTGCTTTTGCGTCATAATCCCTCTCATCGAGATAATTGAACCCACCTAAATATAGCCAACAGTTCAGCCCCTAGTGACCAAACTCCCCACTCACATCATACAAAAGTATAACAGGCTGGCGTAGAGGTGTAGACACGGCTAGGATTAATAAAAAGCTCGTGACTTATGAGTTCACAGTATTAGGGTTAAACGTATCAACAGGCGGTAGTTTGAACAAAAAAATACTCTTACTCATCACATTTTTGCTTATGCCCGCACTAGCTATCGGGCAACAAACAGACACACCCTGCCCAGAGACGATAAAAGTCGGCTTCAACGAATGGGCTCCCTACTCTTGGACCGATACCTCGGGTAAAGCCGTTGGTCTCGATGTCGATATGCTCACATTGGTCGCCAATCACTTAGGCTGCCAACTCACCTTTATCAAGATGCCAGCCAAACGGGCACACCAGATGCTGCAAGCAGGTACCTTAGACCTGATGATGGGGGCAAGTTTTACAGAAGACAGAACAGCTTATGCTTACTTTTCTGATAGTTATCGAACAGAAGAGGTCAGGCTATTCGTTAAAGCGGATAGAGCAGCACAGATTAACGTCGACAAATGGCAAGACATTTTCACTCAGCGATTAAAGTTGCTGGTGCCCACCTATGGTTGGTATGGCCTCGACTATTTGCGCTCTAAAGAGGAGCTTTCACGCCAAGGGCTATTGGTACTCAGCCCCAACAGCCACCAGTCGATTCAAATGCTGAGCTATGAACGCGGTGACATTCTTATCGGCGATGCCATCGCCCTGCCCTATATGGCACAGCACGCTGAAGGAGTGGTACTTTCGCCCCTCAACCTATTGGTCGACAGTAATCAAATTCATTTCATGTTTAGCAAAAAGGTCAATAACCGAACGCTGTTAAATGCGATTAATCAGAGCATTTCAGATCTATCACATCAGGGAGAATTAGCCAGGATCATCATGAAATGGCAGCAGGTGTCCCTAGCCCAGACCCATGAAATGCCCCCCAAGCCAACAGGCGAACTACATCCCAGCAAACAACCTGATGGTGCGCTTAACTCAAGTGGCTCAAGCGACAGCAATTACAGTCGCTAGCAGGGCGTGACCTGAAGCGGGATCTCTGGCGAGTGCAGCAAAGCCTCGAGCATATCGCGACTTGTATCAAACCAATACCCCAGCGCCTGAGGCTCAACAAGTAACGGCATACGATGATGATATGGGGCGCAGCTGGCAATCGGCTTAGTGGTCAGGGTTACCAGAGCATGGCTACCATCAAACTGAGGATAGAGAATACCCGCCATCAATAGCGGCTGTTCATCACGACCTTTAAAAAGGTATTTCTGTTTGGTTCCGCCCGCCTGCTGCCACTCATACCAACCGCTACAGGGCACCAACACCCTATGGCTGGCAAACGCCTGGGCAAAGGTGCGCTTCTGCCTTACCGTCTCAGCCTGAGCGTTGATCAAGAGGCGTTTGCCCCAATCAGGTTTAATCCCCCAACTGGTATCAACCTGCTGTAACCCTTGATCTTGATATGCAATCGTCGCCACCTTCTGGCTTGGCCTTAGGTCACTGTTGCTCTCGCAATGGAACTTGATCCCCAGCTGACCCGACACCCAGTCACACAAGGGATCGCTAATCACATTGAGTCGACCACACATTCATCTTGCCTCCTAACCATGGGTACTCGTCAATCTAACATATTCAGCTGCCGCGCAAACGCTAAAGCAAGTAGAGAGCGAGATAGCGATAAGTAAGATATACACCAGTGCCTCGCTAACCGTTTCACTCTGCCCAATACTGACTGACTCGCAATCAGGGGAACAATCATTACAGATAGGTTAACTGTGATTAATCACACACTTACGCCAAGCGTCAGGTTTATTTTAGTTACAGCTGCAGGTATAGTTTTAACAAATGTAACCCTAGCTCATGGCGCCGCCGAGTCAATCACTCAGTCCTACTCGCGCCGTAGCACCTCAGCTTGACACGGAAGAGATAATGATAAAACTGATCATTCTTGGCTGTTTTGTGGCATGGATGTTTATTCGCAAACTCAGCAAATCTAAACCTGACTCAATTTGGCGGCTTAAGCTTAGACGATTAGCCCGCTACCTGATGCTCGGCGCCGTCGCCTGGTTTGTGGTGGTCGCCTTCGGCTCGGCGAAATATCAAATATATACAGACAAGATATTTACCTATAAAAACAAGGTGCAAACCGTCTTTGCCTGGGAAGAGAATCGCCTGCTACCCATCAAGGTATTGGCTAAGCCTGTGCTACTGTCACTGGACTATCAAACCAGTTTTCCCATGAGCAAGACCACCGAGCGCTCCCTCACCCAGCAATATCCCTACGAGCCGCGTTTTCAGGGGTTCAGCCAGTTCTTAGGTACCTTACTACTGCTTGTCTGGCTGACCGCCTACCTCTCTCGCCACCGCCATACCGATAAGCGCTGGCAGGAGGCTGTCAGCACTGACACTAAGGCGGGTTATCGCGACTTCTTAACCTGGGCGCGCAGCAACCCACTCAGGCGAGCCCACTGCACCAGCATGATCAACAAGGCGGATATCGCCATGCAATCTATCGATCAGCGCGGACGCCTGAAGCTAGAGATGTACCGCAAGGGTTGGGCCGAGCGAGGGCTCAACGCCGAGTTCCTCGACATGCTGCATAAGGTGATTCAATCGGGTCACTCCCAGATCAGCATCAAGGCCGCACATATGCCCTGCCGTAAGTCTGCCGCCGAGATTGACGATATTAATATGCTCGTCTCCGGCTGGAGTGGCTTAGATCCTCAGCTCTTCATGCAGCGCTATTATGCTAATCGCAAGGCACGCGCCGAGCAGAAGGCAGAGCCCGATGCCTTTGAAGCTCAACTGCTCAAGACCCCAGAGCATCTGCGCTTCACCTACCCTGAGCCCCACGTCGCCAGCAAGCTGCTGGAGAAACAGCTCGCCAGCGTGCTAAACCAGGGCAAGAAGCGTTTCCTTGGCGATGAACTGGTACAGTTTACGCCCCACAGTGACATAGGCCTTAAACAACCTAATGCCCGCCTGGAGTTCAGTTACATGCAGTCGCTCAACGCCCAGCAGGGTAAGCGTGCGTCCGGCGTCTGGACCGGAGAGCTCAAACACAAGACGATCACTATGGGCGATACCCAATATCCCGGTGGTAACATGCTCTGGCTGGTATTTGGACTGGTGTTCGAATGGCGACTCGTAATAGACGAGCAAGAGGTCGCCAAGGGAGAATATAAATGTTTCCCAGACTCCAACGTCTGTAACATTAGCCGCCCCACCCAACAAAAGATGCCGGAAAAGACAGAGATCGAGAAGCATATCTTCGATGTGGTCGCCCTCTCTAACATCAGTTCCCTATTCGCCCAGATGATGGGAATGAGCGAGGCGCAGATTAACGGTCATATGATCGAACTGAACAACCAGACTGCGTTTGAGGTAAAGCGCCAGACAGAGGCGTCTAACCAGCTAGCCGAAAAGCTTGAAGACGCCCTAAGAGGTGAGGCGCTGGACGAGCTGATTAAGAGCAGTGGCGAGGAACTTTACCGACAAAACAAGGAGATGGTCGATGCGGTCATTCGCGACTATATCGTCAACCACGGCGATACCGATACCGTATTGATGATTATCGATCTCTTGGGTGACGCTGCCCCAGAGCTGGCCGCAGGACTGCTACAGATCATCGGAGGTTCAGATGAATAAATGGATGTTACCTTGCTGTGCGGCATTGCTACTGCTCCTCGCTCCCGAGGTTGCCCACGCCGATCTAAAACAGAAGCTCAAAGACAAGATAGAAGACGGCATTTTCGAGGCCTTCGCCGGTGAACTGGCCCAGCTGCCCGGATTGTCACACCTGATCGCTCAGGTGGAGAGTAACCAATATCAACTGGTGAGTGCCGACAAGAATGCCGGCCTGCTGGATCTGGGCCGCAACTCAGATCTCGACAAGGCGACGCTGTCAAAAAGCGCCAATGGCGCAGGTATTGAGATCAGCCGCCAAGCTTATCTAGCGCCCGGCACCTATTGGCTCAAGGCCAGTCCCAAGGACAAGAAGAAACAGGCCATCTCACGCAAGGTATACGTGCAGGCCAAGCGCCGCAACTTAGTCACCCTCACCTTCTGGGAGAAGGGACGCAAGACCTTCCCGCTGGAGGTTGTCACCCAGCCGGCAACCGCCAAAGTCAGGGTGATGAACATAGGGCCTAAATATGAGTTTGGCATGCCCCTCTCCCCCGGCAACTACGAGCTTGAGATCAGTGACAAAGGCTATAAGACCCGCAGCCTTAGGGTGAGGCTAGATCACAACCAGAACCAATTTGGGATCATCCTACAGCCAATCAATGGCAAGTCGGTCACAGCCGATACCGACAACGCCGCTACAAGCAAGCCGAGCGTGAAGCCGAGTGCAAAAGCCGCTGAGCCAGAACAAGAGGCCACAAGCGAACAGGCCGTTAAATCAGCAGGCGAACAAGGCGCTGAATCTGGCAAGGCTAAGAAGGAACCTTCAACCACAGTAGAGGTGATCGTCTGGGTGCTGATGATCGGCGGCTTTATCTTTTTCTGCTGGCTCACCTACAAGTTGTTCACCTTCATCTTCACCCTGATGGGCAGCGCCTGGCGTAGACTGAGTGCCTAGCGCCTTTTATTCTGACCCATAACCACAAGGGGGATAGCCAAATAGGCTATCCCCCTTGTTTTTAAATTAAAAACTTGGTTTAACTGTCGGCATCGAACCTGGCCTGACGCGCCTGAATGAGAGTACATTGAGTCTGCTCCACCAGCTCTCCCAGGGTGATACCCGGAGTCTCGCGGATCAGACGTACTAGCTTCACTTCCAACGGCTCCAACTTATCGGCGTGTAGTGCCAGTCCAGCCTCAAGCTTAGTAATAAGATAATGCGCCGCCTCACCCTGGTGCTGCTTAAGGGCCAGAGTGAAAGATTGCACATCCACGGCCCCTCCCGTTAGCTGCCAGTTGCGGGAGCGCCTCACCCGCTTGAGGCTACATGCAAAATCGCCAGCCAGGGTTTGTGCCTGAGTCACCGCTTCTCGGCCAATCCGATGAATCAGCGAGGGTAATGCAATGGCGATCGCTTCATTCATTGCGGCGGTATCCTTAGGTAATTAGGCCGGACTGGTAAATAGGTAGGCCATTTTTCCAGCCCACAGATAAAAACTCAACCTTAAAGCTCAGTAGCTCTATACATCTTGAGCCCACAACCACTATTGCCTACAATAGCGCACGAATTATTCACTAAAGATAACTACTATGACTGACACTAAATCACTACCGGCACTGCCAGATCGTCTATCCGTCAATCCTCGCAGCCCTCACCACGTGGCCGAGATCTTCGAAAATGACATCGGCATTCTCGTAAACGGCAAAGAGCGTTTTAACGTTGAAGAATATTGCATCAGTGAAGGTTGGGTAAAAATCCCGAGTCCTAAGGCGCTAGACCGTCATGGTCAGCCGCTGCTGATGACAGTCAAAGGCACAGTCGAAGCCTTCTACAAGTAAATTGTCGAATGCTCTACAGTGTTGCAAAAAGGAAGCTCAGGCTTCCTTTTTTATCCTTACAGCCCCTAAAAAAGCCCCCAGGTTTCTTTACCCCTTATTAAGATTATTGGCGCACGCCAAATAACTAATTTATATCAGTATCTTAGATTATTCTTCTATACTATATAGCTCACCTATTCGCCATAATTGCTAGTCAACTCTCATTTGTAACCAACAAGCTGCACCCACATCACGCTTCTGTGATCGTCAGATTGCTTTTAGGTTAATTTTGCCGCCTAATATTCATTAGATTTTTCTTATATCTAGGCAAATTAGTCTTAGGCTGGTGTCTATGAACATAACAATAAAAGCTAAACTAATCATATTAGTAGGTGCTTTACTTGTCGCGGTTTCGGGCCTGTTTATCATCAATACCTTTATCATCGCGCAAGAGGTGCTCAAGCAAGAAGAGCTCAACGTCAGCCATGAAGTTGAAGCCCTCGTCAAACAGAACCTCATAGGCCAAGTCGACACCCTCAGCCGATCCGTCAACGACTTTTATCAACAGTCCCGAGAAGAAAACATCAAGCAAGCACTGGGTGAAGAGATTAAGATATTTCGCGATGCCATCAATCGCATGTATGAGAATAATCTCACCGACGATGCCGCCATGCTGATATACACCTTTCTCAATGAATATCGCTGGGGCAATGGTCGCTACCTGTTTGCCTACGACGCCGATACCATGGCAAATGAAGCTTCAGGCATGGGCGGTGTGTCTATGGGTAGCAGCCGAGATGCCCTGGATGAAAAGGGTAACTACTACGCACGTGACATAGTCGCGGCGGCAAAGGCCAACCCTATAGGCTTTACCAGCTACTTCTTCTCCAATCCTTCAACGGGTGAAGTGGAAGAGAAGCTGTCAGCTTCTTTCTACTTTGAGCCGCTTAATCTGGTGATCGCCACCGGCGAGTACATCAGTACCTTGAGGCAAGATAAACTCAACAGCGCACTGCAAACCGTATTAGCGGCTAAGTTCGGTGAAGACGGTCACTTCTGGGTACAAGACCGCAACGGCAAAATTTTGGCCCACTCCCAGCAAGCCCTGATAGGTCAAATCACGCCAAACGCCACCAAGGCAAAGCAGGCTTTAGGCCATCAAGCCGACGCCTTCGTCACTCTCCCCGTATTAGACCCAGTCACTCAAACCCGGCAAGCTCAGATAGCCTACGTCAGACAGATCCTGCCAGAATGGGGCTGGGTAATAGGCACTGGCACCTATGAATCCAACATCAGCGCCATCGAGCAGGGACTCACCGACAGTACCAAGGCGATATTTAACAGCAAGATCTACCGCAGCATCGCCATTGCCAGCGTGCTCATTATCGTCGCCCTGGCCTTCTGCGTATTTCTGCTCAATAAGATCATTGCCGATATGGTGATGCTGAAAAACCGTATCGATACCCTGTCAACAGGCGATGCCGATCTCACCTCTCGCCTCGCCATCACCAGCAAGGATGAGCTGGCGGCGATAGGCCATTCAATCAATAACTTTATCGGCTATCTGCAAGCCATGATGCTGGAGATCTCAAGCGCCTCACAAAAGATCACCCAAGAGATCAGCCAGCTCGACAGCCACTCGGAAAATAATCGCCAGGCGCTGACCAATCATAGAAGTGAAACCGAACTGGTGGTCACTGCCATCAGTCAGATGAACGCCTCGGCAAATGCGGTGGCTCAGAGCGCCGTTAACATGGCGACCAGTACCCAGCAGGCCAACGAAGAAGCCAAGACCTCAAGGATCACAGTGACCGATGCCGCTGGCAGTGTGCAAGCCCTGGTAGAGGAGATGAACTCAGCCACCCAGAGTATTCATACCATGAGCGACAATACCAACCAGATCATCTCTGTGTTGGGCGTGATTAAGGAGATCGCCGACCAAACCAATCTGCTCGCGCTAAACGCCGCCATCGAAGCGGCACGGGCTGGCGAACAGGGACGGGGCTTTGCCGTGGTGGCTGACGAGGTGCGCTCGCTCGCCTCGCGCACTCAATCCTGCACCACACAGATAGAGCAGATACTCTCAACCTTAAGGCATGATGCCGACACCGCCGAGCAGGTGATGCTCGAAACCAAGAATAGCTGCCATAAGGTCACGCAAAATACCGCCCGGGTCACCTCAAACCTAGGCGAGGTCACCCGCTCTATCGCCGAAATAAACGACTTGGGCAGCCAGATAGCTAGCGCCTCTGAAGAGCAAAGTGTGGTAACCGCCGAGATAAGCCAAAACATGCATACCATAGAGGCGATGGCACAGGCTCTACTGCAAAATGGCCAATATACCCTCGAAAGCACTCAAAGCCTATCGAGCGCCAATCAACAACTCAGCGCCATGGTGAGCAAATTTAAGTTAGCCTAGTCCATTATTAGCCTAGTCAGTCAAGCGCCTTGTAAAAGGCGCCCTGCCTCACTGTCGCCACTAGGCGACTTGAAACCTTACTCGGTAAAATCATTGATGTGACGCATATCTTTACACCTAATGCTCTGCTAAATTAAGTTATCAAAGTGTAAAAAACCTCTTTAACTCCTAGTTTCATTCATTTGAGGGGCTAACGTGACTCGGTTACTCATAGCATTCATCTCATTGACCTTATTGGTCATCTCACCTGTTAGCGCCAAAGACCTTAAATTTGCTGTGGCTAAGTTTTATGGTGCTTTCTTCGATCAGAGTGGCCTGGGCTGTCAAGATGCCGCCAGCCAACTGACAGGCGTGGAGTGCATCTATCTGGGGCCTGAGATCTCCAGCGTGCGCCTGCAAGATAAAGTGATAGAAGATCTGATCGAACAAGGAATTGACGGTATCGCCGTTGCCATCACCCAGTCTAAATTTCTCGCCGAAAACAGCCTCAGAAAAGCCAAGGCCGCAGGCATTCCGGTGATCACCTACGACTCAGATTTCGACGGCCCAACCTTAGCCGAACACCAAGACTTGCGCCGCGCCTATATAGGGACAGATAACTTTGCCTTTGGCGTCGCACTGGGCGAGCAACTTAAAAAACTCAGGCCCAATGGCGGTTCTCTAATTATCCAAACCGGCCGCCCTGACTCGCCGAATCTGAATCTCAGGATCATGGGCGTTCGCAGCGCACTATCAGGCAAGACCTATTTAAATCCTCCAGGCGAGCGGCTGCATAACGACAACGGTTGGACCGAGATTAGAGAGCCCTTTTCCAACTTCGATCAGCTTAATCAGGCGGTGAAACAGATGGAGTCGGTCATGAAAGGCAAACCCATCAAGGCCGACTCCTTTATCGCCGTGGGTGGCTGGCCACAAAATGATGAAGCCCTCTATCGAAAGATGATAACGCCCTATAAGGAGAAGCTAGATAGCAAAGAAGTCGTCGTGATTATCTCTGATGCGGCCCCGCCACAGATTTCGATGTTACAAGACCATCTAGCTCATACCAATATTGGCCAAAGCCCCTATGAGATGGGCAGACAGGCCATCTTTACTCTGCATAAAATCGTCAGTGACCAAGCCTTTGAGCAGGTTGTCTACACCCCCATCAAGCTTTGCACGCCACAAAACGCCGATACCTGCACCAAAGCCAGTAGCGAATGAGGCCACAGCAATAAGCCGCCACTAACATCAGTCTGGGGGAAAGCTCATAAAGAGTTATTACCTGCTCCCCTGATTAGATGCTGACCGTCCACTGCCTCGCAAACTTGAAGACAAATAAGATTAGCGAAAATACTCATTCCACCAGACTTTGCTTTGTGTTGCGCGCCGCTTGATTTATCATTGTTCACCACAGAAAATGGTTTCTGGTTAAGCCAATATATTCAGCCATATAGAATAGGGACGCTAAGTAGATGATGAGCAAATGGGCGATACGTTTTTTGCAAATGGCCGAACTGGTAGCCTCATGGAGTAAAGATCCCTCCACCCAAGTAGGCGCCGTGATCACTGAAAACAACCGCATTGTCTCACTGGGATTCAACGGCTACCCACACGGGATCTCAGACAGTGCCGAGACAGACAACCGCGAGATGAAACTACTCAAGACCCTGCACGCCGAAGAGAACGCCATTCTCTACGCCAAGCGGGATCTCAGCAGCTGCGAGATCTGGGTAACCCACTTTCCTTGCCCCAACTGCGCCGCCAAGATCATTCAAACAGGGCTAAAGGTAGTACATAGCCCACAACCCAGCGATGACTTCCTCTCCCGCTGGGGCGATAAGATAAAGGTCAGCGAAGATATGTTCGAGCAGGCAGGCGTCGAAGTCGATTGGATGCAGGTGGGATAAGCTAGCCAAAGCAGCTTTGGGGCAGAGCTTGAGATTAATAAGCTAACTCTGCCCTTTCTCACTCTTTAACCTCTTCCAAAGTATTCCCTGAATACCTACCAGAATCCGCCACCGTTTCTCTCACTTTCAAAATGCTTCTGGCGCAGATACCCAACCGAGACCTCGTGCCACTTAATTCCTATCGAGCTTAGGCCGTCACAGATCTCCTCAATGCGCGTATCCAGATAGATATCCATGGTCAACTCATCCAGGTACTTAGGATTGCCAAGGTCTACCTCTTGCATCGGATGCACCACCATAAAAAACTCTGTGCCCGAATACCTCAGGTGGTCAAAGTAATTATGAATAATGGTCTCGACTTTCTTCATGTCATCGACCTGCATGGCAAAATAGACATCGAGTTCTTGAGCGCGGCCAGTCGTATCCAAGTCACGAGCACGGCGAATAGGGTCTATGCTGAGTCCAATCTTAATCTGATTGAGGTTTTCGGGCTCACGCATCACATAGATAAACCCAGGCCCATGGGGATCATTAGTATTGGAAAATCGCATATAGCCTCTACTTCCGTGATAAATCGATCTTATTCTTCACGAGTCTATCTCAGAGTCGCCAGCGATGAAGATAGCGCCCTCACAGAATACACAACCAGATTACAGGGTAGCTTCTACCAAAAGGGAGCTATCAATAAGATTAAATAATCCATCACAATTAGACCAATTAGCAGTTACTTTTTGTACAAGTTAAGGGTATATTATGCGCATATTCATGGGTTTATATCTTTACCCACTGATATACCCTCTCATTTGCTTCAAGGATGAACATGACAGAGTTGGCAGCCAATCTCATATCAATAGCCGTCTTGCTATCGGGTATGTTTGTCGTGATGAGTGTCGCTTGGCTAATTCTAAAACGGCGTGACCTCACCCTAGATTTACCCGTCGATCGCGACCAACTGATCCGCATTCCCGCCTACGGCTTACAGCAACAGATTCAAGATCTACAGATGGATGTTATCGGCGCCTTAGTTATCGCCGTCATGGTTGTTGCCTTTCCTTTCGCCATCGACAGTCTCAGGGCTCATATCATTCAAGAGGATGTCCCCTGGCTATTCATCTTTACCATAGTCATAGGACTGATTTATAGCGGCTACAAAACCTGGAAAGCCTTCACGCAACTAACCAAGCTGCGACTGGGTCATACCGCCGAAATAGCGACAGCCAACGAATTAATAGGATTACAGGCTTTAGGCTATCAGGTCTTCCACGACGTGCAGGCAGAGGGCTTTAATATCGACCACCTCGCCATAGGTAAGAATGGTGTATTTGCCATAGAAACCAAAGGTCGCCACAAGCGCATTAAAGATAAGAAAAACGGCGGCAAAGCCTATGAGGTCACTTACAAAGACAATCGCTTGTGCTTCCCCTCTTGGCAGGAAACCAAGCCGATTGAACAGGCCTCCAGACAAGCGAAGTGGGTAGGCAACTGGCTCACCAAGGCAAGCGGAGTCGAGGTCAATGCCATGCCTGTACTCGTATTTCCCGGCTGGTACGTCACCAATCAATCCAGGCCACCTTTCCCCATCTTGAATCACAAACAGTTGGTGAAAACCTTACCTAAGGTCAACGGCCACAAAGAATACGGGCAATCATTCACCCAGCAAGAGATGGACGCCATCGTCTATCAAGTTGCGCAGAGGTGTTTAAATAATTTAGAGAATTTTTAGCAAACTAACGAATTAAAAGGAAAAGCAGATGAAATTAGTTATTACATATTTAGTTGCAATACTGTTAATAATAGCATCTGCCTTTATAGGTCTGGAACTACTTTATATACCAGAAACATTTGTTATAAGTGAACTAGCTTTCAGGTGTTCACTTATAGCGATGCTAGGTGGTGTTCTATATTGCCTTCGTTCCGTTTATCTGAATCGATGCGTTCATGATCGGTGGAGTAAATCATGGGAGACTTGGTACTACCTAAGACCACTAACAAGTTTCATTTGTGGAATAGTAGCTTATATTTTTTTAAAAGCAGGACTTGTTGTACTAGATGCCTCTCAAAATACAGACGCTGGTAACTTTGGGTATTACGCATTCGCTTTTTTTGCAGGGCTAAACGTTGACAAGTTTGTGGCAAAAATTGAAGAGATTGGAAAGTCATTATTCGGTATTGAAAAATCCAGAAATGGACAGTTTAGTCAATCAGAAAAGGATGAATAGTAATGGAAGATTTTTACGAAATTGATTTTTTAAATGTTGAATCAAAAAAAAGTGGTGATGCAACCTGCATTAGATATCAATCAAATGGCAAAAAGAGAATCCATGTTGTGGATGGTGGATTCCAAGCAACAGGAGAGAAAATTGTAGAGCATATTAATGAATATTACAGTTCCCCTAGCTATATTGACTCCGTAGTAGTAACACATCCTGATGGCGACCACGCTGGAGGATTGAGAACCGTACTAGAAAAGTATGATGTAGGTGAAATCTGGATGTTAAGGCCATGGCTTTATGCAGATGAACTCATCGAGCGATTTAAACGATTTACTTCAGTTGATAATTTAGTTAAAAGACTAAAAGACTTATACCCTAATATTGTAGCACTAGAAGATATCGCAAAAGAAAAAGGAATAGCTATAAGAGAACCTTTCCAGGGAACTACTATTGGAGAGTTTAAAGTTCTAGCACCTTCGAAAGAACGTTATTTGAATTTAATAGTCGAATCGGATAAAACTCCTGAGAAAGTCGAAGATGAATCAAATATATTTAAAGGTATATTCGATAAACTACAAGATGGCGTAGTAGCATTAGAAGAGTTTGTGTCAGCGCTTTGGGGAAATGAAAATTTCTCACCAGAGCCCACCTCTGCTGAAAACGAAATGAGTGTAGTTCAATATGCGAATCTATGTGGTAATAAAATTTTGCTAACTGGAGATGCTGGTAGAAATGCATTATCAGAAGCCGCTGACTATGCTCCAAACATTGATTTAATATTACCTGGAATTGACACATTTCAAGTTCCACATCATGGTTCAAGAAGAAATGTTTCTACAGAATTACTTGATCGTTGGTTAGGAGAAAAGCCATTGTTAAAGCCTAATTCTAATGATACCAATTTTACTGCGGTAATTAGTGCATCAAAAGAAGATGAACATCACCCCAGAAAAGCGGTTGTTAGAGGTATGATCCATAGGAAGGGAAAAGTGATATCTACAGAATCTAATGGTTTATGCACTCAAAGAAATGCACCCCAACGAGAAGGATGGACTGCAGTAACACCATTAGCTTACCCAGAAGAACAGGAAAGTTAACAACAGTCATTGCTTCCGTAGTAAAAACTATAATGAACACTCCCCTACTGGGTATTAAGACCTCTACTTATCTAGCTTAATAGAGGTCTTAATTATTTCACTTTTCGATCTAAGACTTCTCAATATCGATATGGAGTCTTCATCAAAAATTTATCGTAGTCACTTAACAATTTTCAATTTAGAAGATTACCTCATCTCATACCATTTTCAATAAAATAATAAACATGAGTCTTTAAGTAATTCAGAGCTATTACAAACTATTCAACCAATACAATGATAACAATATTCTTAGTGAAATATTTTGACTTATTGGCTTTCCCCCACGACCAATCCGCCTTCAACTTTTACCAAACCTAAATCTGGACATTTAATTGAATCAATTTAGGCATTTATTCTCCCAAATGAACGAACACAGTCCATGCAATTTTAGCTTCATATCTTAAATTTTGTCTAAGATAGCCCTATAAGGCCATTCTCTTGCCCCACCGCATTAGCAACCGCTACCAATCGACTTTTTATCTCTTGTTCTATACCCGTACCGCGCTCAAGCAAGTCATCAACGGCGATGAAGGCGATAGTCATCAGGCGACTGCTCTCATAGTGATAGGCGTAACCGGGTTCGACTATCCAGTTATCTAAGGTTAACTGCTCAGCCTTGTCATCCAGGGTTCTGACCAGGGTAAAGTCGAAGGTTAAAACATGGTCCTCCTTACCATACCAGTCCGCCTTTAGCGCCTGAAAGTTGATCCACATCTCAAGCTTAGACAGTAAGGGCTTAAGTGAACTCGAAAATCTGTCATCGGCCGTGATAGTTATGGGGAATCCTTGCTGCATGGCTCTCTTTACCTCTTGCGTAAGCTTTTCGCTTACTTACCAGTCTGCTTACTTTACCCGCCTGCTTACCCTAAACCTTGGTTGCGGGGATAAACTCATTTATCGATAAGCTTTGATTGTGCTGGTGAACCCGTGCTGATGCAATGGCCAAGCGCTAAACGGTTCTAATACATACACGAGTACATACATCAAAACATTCGCCAGAACAGACACTAGAACCTCAGCTCAAACGAACATTTGCTGGGTACCTGATAGCAAAGCACGCATCTGGCTCACCAAATCTAAGGCTCGTAGTTTCTGTAAATTTCTAGTTTAATCAATGGCCAAATAATTAAAATAACATCGACCCAATTGTCGTAGGAGCCCGCGCTGTTAAGCCCCCATTTTGTGCCGACTAAGCGTAAACACTCATCATCAATGCTATTGATCTGCTTGCTATTAGTGATCTTCTGTCAGTCTCTAGCAACCGGGGCCGCATTAAGCGTGCGCTACGCCAACGAACGCCATGCTTTCGGCGCCACAATAAGTCACTCACACTCCTTTGCCAACCGTCATCATCAAGCTCATCATCAGGCTCATCATCTAAGCCATGATCACACCGATCATCCTGGCGATGACCTTAGAGATGTTGAACAGTTATCCCCCTTTAACGCCGTGGAAAGCATCGCATCGTTGGCCGAGCAAACTGCCGCTCATATTAATAGCTCTGATATCGAAAAACCTGCCACGAAATATGAAGAGCATCAGCACGACCATCACAGCTACATGGCCTCTCATCCACCAACGGAATACAGGGTCGTCAGTGTGCAGCGCCAAGCGCAAACACTCACACCGCTGATACAAGTCTGCCTGACGCGCTGTGATGCGCCGCCAATTCGCCCTCCGCTCTTGGCTGGGTAAAAACACAACAAAACAACTGTATTTTTATCCTAATCGAATTGGGAGTGTAATCATGAATCGTTCAATTGCTGGCGGGTTGACCCTGCTGGTAACCTTCTGTTGCTTGTTTATGTCCACCTCGCTGTTTGCCCATAGCGTGGATGACGGAACACAAGCTTTCTTGTCGACGAATCAAGGCGTATCGATACTGCCTTTTATCTATATCGGCGCAAAACACATGGTCACAGGCTATGACCACCTGCTGTTTCTCGTGGGGGTGATATTCTTCCTATTTAAGGGCAAGGATATCCTGATCTACGTAAGCCTGTTTACCCTTGGGCACAGCATCACCTTGCTGTATGGGGTACTCAACGACATACAGGTCAATGCCTACCTTATCGATGCGATTATCGGCTTTTCCATTGTTTATAAAGGCTTTGATAACCTTGGCGGCTTTCGTCGGCTGTTTGGGTACCAACCCAATACTAAGATTGCCGTCGCGATTTTTGGCTTGTTCCATGGCTTTGGTCTGGCGACCAAGATTCAAGAGTTTCAGCTACCACAGGAAGGATTGGTCAGTAATATTTTGGCTTTTAACCTGGGCGTAGAGATAGGCCAGTTCTTAGCCCTCGGCGTGGTGTTAATCCTGTTTAGCTTTTGGCGTCGCTACCGCACTTACCTCACATTTTCAGTGGCGGCCAACACCCTGTTAATGAGCAGCGGTTTGATGTTAGTCGGATATCAATTAACCGGTTATTTCCAATCATAAATCGGGACAAGGAATTAAATATGAAGCAGTCAAATCATCAAGCACATGAACATATCCCAGTGCACAGCAACAAAACTCTTATCAAAGCCAGCCTGGCGGCAACCCTTATCGCAGCCGTTGTACTGGTGCTGTTTATCTTACCGGCGGAATATGATGTCGACCCAACAGGCTTTGGCCAGGCGGCAGGATTAACTGAGCTGGCGAAATCGAGCCAGGCGCAAGCGGTACAAACAGGCGTCGCAGAACCCAGCCAGATGCAAAATGAAATGCCAACTCAGATGAAAGAGGCCGAATTAGGTTTCATGGGTTCTGAGGCGGTAAATAAGTCAATCGTCGAACAGATAAAGGCGGCGCGCCAAACCCCTGGGGTGAGAAGCGATACGATAGATATCCTTATCCCAGCGGGCAAAGGCTTGGAATACAAGCTACTCATGGATGCCAATATGCACTTGGAATATGAATGGCACACCGATGGTCAACCTCTCTACTTCGATTTTCATGGCGAACCCAAAGGCGATACCACGGGCTATTACGAAAGCTTTTCAATCACCACAGCCAATGAAATGAAAGGCTCTCTCACCACGCCATTTGCCGGTTCTCACGGCTGGTATTGGAAGAACAAGAGCGATATGCCTGTCACCGTCACCCTGACAACCAAAGGCGATTATCGTATTAAGGGCTAACCTTTCAGGCCCCGTCCTTTATCTAGGAGTGGGCCTTTTTTCCTTAATACCGCCATGGCATAAGGTTGCAATCTCTCATCACACCTTGTTGAAATTTAATGGTTAAGTGACTCTTGCAACGCCACTAAACCATGGGGATGGACAGAGTTTGCAAGGGATTCTGAGCTACTACAAACAGTGCTTTGCGCACGACAGCGCCGAAATCAACCTCTACAAGCTACTGCAGCGCGCTGGCGTCAGCCTAATGCCACTGAGCTATGGTCTGTGGAGCCAGCAGCAAGCCCTGTGTATCGACCACATCTGTAAACAGTTCGGCATAGCGCCAACCCAAGAGGTCGCTTGAAGAAAATTCAATTTCCCTCAATTATCTACCAGCGCAAAATGTATACTTTATGATAAATGGAAGATAATTATGCTCAAAGGAAAGAGGCTATTCACTATCATACTAATGCTGCTATGCAGTTCAGCATATGCCTACCCACCCTGTTTTGACGCACCTTGTGTGAGTTACGACAAAGCAACTATTTCGTATCAAATTGACAGTGCACTCCAAGGCGAGCAACAACTCAAAATCACCAGTGAAATAGAAGTAAGCTTTAAAATTGCTCGTTACCGAGGCGATATAACAAACCAGATCATTGCAGCTAAACCATTAGATACAACAATCACTTTAGAATGTGATGATGATAGCGATTGTGAAACAATGGACGGACTCAATCGTCATGCAGGCGAACAACTTGTCGCATACAATAACTATTTATCTGAAAAGCCTTATTTAGATCTTATAGCGGCAAAACATTTAATCTATCAAGCAGGTAAAGAAGCGCTATTTACGACAACGAACTCACTTAGCACTAGTAAAAAAGAGATGATTAGTACTTTAGCGAAAAGCTTCATTCAAAATTTAATTTTACAAGGAGAGCACCCCATCGTTTACGTCAAGCTTATTGGCAAACATGGGTTAACCCTTCATCTTAAACTAGAACTTAAAAACGACTACTGGCAAATAAAAGATACTGTTGAAGAGGGTCTTAAGGATGAGAATAACCAGTTGACGGTTAACTTTAATCAGAATGAATACGAAGCTTACCACCAAAACAGACCTTGGGCTGAGCACTTTCTATTTGATCGAATACGCATGAAGCAATGCGGAACAAGGACAATTACATCAACGGTAGTGGCGCCTGATGGCTCAACCTCTAGAGTAGAAAGAAACGTCACAGTTTGTTGGTATGAGTACCGTTAACAGCCCCAACGCAGATCCCCAAATTAATCATTTCGATTATAAGTAGCATTAAAAAGCGAACCCAAAGGTTCGCTTTTTTCATATCTAGGCTTCAGATGAAGCTAGTCACGCGATAATTGCGTCGCTGACGAAGTACTCTTTGCACAATCAGCTCTGCGGCTGCAAATTGAAGGCTCTAGCGCGCAGTCTACTTGAGTAAATGAGCACTGGAGCCGAGATTTAACAACGCAATAGAGAGTCTAAACAGCCAACAAAAAAGCGAACCACAAGGGTTCGCTTTGTTATATCTAAGCTTCATTTGAAGCTAATTACGGCGATAATTGCGTCGCTGACGAAGCACTCTTTGCACAATCAGCTCCGCGGCGGCAAATCGAAGGCTTTCGCGCGCAGTTGACTTGTGCCAATGAGCACGAAAGCTGAGATTCAACGCCGCAGTAGCGAGTCCAAGTAGCTAACAAAAAAGCGAACCACAAAGGGTTCGCTTTTTATTATGGTCGGTGCCGTATACATCCCAAATGACGTTACTGCCGAAGATAAGACAAGGAAACCTGCTGTTTTCGCCGCGCAGTTGACTCTAGTCAATGAGCAGTGAAAACAACAGGATGACGCCGTATTATCGAGGCCAAGTAGTCATTTACTTGTAATCGTCAATCGGTGCACACGAGCACATTAGATTACGATCGCCGTACACGTCATCGATACGATTCACGGTTGGCCAGAACTTATTAGCCTTAACCGCAGCCGTTGGGAATACGGCAGTTTCACGACTGTATGGACGTGAGTCGAACTCAGGATCCATGATATCGGCCATGGTGTGCGGCGCGTTGTGCAGCGGGTTATTGTCCGCTGGCCACTCACCTGCTTCAACCTTGGCGATCTCGCCGCGAATCGCGACCATGGCTTCGATGAAGCGATCCAGTTCAGCCTTAGACTCAGACTCTGTCGGCTCGATCATCAGGGTACCCGCAACCGGGAAGCTCATGGTCGGTGCGTGGAAACCGTAGTCGTTCAGACGCTTAGCAATGTCCATTTCGGTAACGCCAGAGGCTTCTTTCAGTGGACGCAGGTCGATAATACATTCGTGCGCTACGCGGTCATTACGGCCTGTGTACAGCACAGGGTAATGGGCAGACAGCTTCTTCATCACATAGTTAGCGTTTAGCAATGCCATCTGAGTAGACTGTCTCAGGCCCTGGTAACCCAGTAGCTTGATGTACATCCAGGTGATAGGCAGGATGCTGGCGCTACCATATGGCGCGGCCGATACCGCACCGTTGTTGTCTGACTCACGACCATGCTTAACCACAGCGTGACCAGCAACGAATGGCGCAAGGTGTGCTTTCACGCCGATTGGGCCCATACCTGGTCCGCCGCCACCGTGTGGAATTGCGAAGGTCTTATGCAGGTTAAGGTGCGACACGTCTGCGCCGATTGAACCTGGTGTGGTAAGGCCTACCTGAGCGTTCATGTTGGCACCGTCCAGATACACCTGACCGCCATGCTGATGAATCACTTCACAGATCTCGCTAATGGTCTCTTCGTACACACCGTGAGTCGATGGGTAGGTGACCATGATGCAAGACAGGTTTTCGGCCACTTCGGCAGCCTTAGCCTTAAGATCTTCCATATCCACGTTACCCTGTTTGTCACAGGCGGTAACCACAATCTTCATGCCAGCAAGCTGGGCCGAAGCAGGGTTAGTACCGTGGGCAGACTGAGGGATCAGACAGACATTTCTGTGGCCTTCACCGCGAGACTCGTGGTACTTCTTGATAGCCAGCAAGCCAGCATATTCGCCCGATGCACCCGAGTTAGGCTGCATACACATAGCGTCGTAGCCAGTGATGTCAACCAACCAGTTTGACAGCTCTTCGATAAGCTCTGCGTAACCCTGGGCCTGATCTTGCGGGCAGAAAGGATGCATGTTGCCAAATTCTGGCCAGCTCACAGGCATCATCTCGGTTGCCGCGTTTAGCTTCATGGTGCAAGAACCAAGTGAGATCATCGAGTGGTTCAGTGCTAAATCTTTGTTTTCCAGACGCTTGATGTAACGCATCATCTCAGTTTCGCTGTGATAGCGATTGAAAGTTGGATGCTCAAGGATAGCGTCTTGACGAACTAGCTCGGCTGGAATTGAGTTGCTGCCATTAGCGATGATGTCGGCGTCAATTGCCGCCACATCCAGACCATGGCCTTCGCCCAGAACGATATCAAACAGCTGCGCCACATCTTCACGAGTGGTGGTCTCAGCCATGGCAACACCTAAGATGCCGTCACTGTCGATACGCAGGTTAACTTCACCCGCAATGGCGCGAGCCTGCACGGCGGCGCTATCTGCAACCTTGAAGGAAACGGTATCGAACCAAGTATTGTTTACCAGCTTAACGCCTTTAGCCTTCAAGCCCGCGGCAAAGATATCGGCCAGACGGTGGATACGGTCGGCGATAATCTTCAGGCCTTGTGGGCCATGGAATACGGCGTAGAAAGAGGCCATGTTAGCCAGCAGCACCTGTGCGGTACAGATGTTTGAGTTAGCTTTTTCGCGGCGGATATGCTGCTCACGGGTCTGCATCGCCATACGCAGGGCGCGGTTACCACGAGTGTCTTGTGACACACCGATAATACGGCCTGGTAGTGAACGCTTGTGCTGATCACGGGTCACGAAGAAGGCAGCGTGTGGACCACCAAAGCCCATTGGCACGCCGAAACGCTGGGCGCTACCAAAGACGACGTCGGCGCCCATTGAGCCAGGCGACTTAAGTGATACCAGTGACATGATGTCAGCGGCCACAGTCACGATAGCTTTCTTCTCTTGTAGCGCGGCAAACAGCTCGGTGAAGTCGGTGATTTGACCATAGTGGTTGGTGTATTGGAACAAGGCACCAAACAGCTCATAGTTAACCGCTTCGCTGGCTGGACCAACTACGATTTCGAAACCAAAACACTCGGCGCGGGTCTTTACCACGTCGATAGTCTGTGGGAACACATCGTCGGCGATGAAGAAAATGTTAGCTTTCTTCGCCTTAGAGACACGCTTAGCCAACGCCATGGCTTCGGCAGCTGCTGTGGCTTCATCTAGCAAAGAGGCTGAGGCCAGATCAAGACCGGTAAGATCCATCGACAGCTGTTGGAAGTTCAGGATGGCTTCCAAACGGCCCTGGGCGATCTCAGGCTGGTATGGAGTATACGCTGTGTACCAACCTGGATTTTCGAATACGTTACGCTGAATCACGCTTGGCACGATAGTGCCGTAGTAACCCATGCCGATATAGCTCTTGAACACCTTGTTCTTATCCGCGTACTTACGAATTGCACCAAGGCCTTCGGCTTCGCCACAGGCGCTGCCAACGGCAAGGTCGCGTCCAAGACGAATCGACTCAGGGACTATCTGCTGCGTTAAATCTTCTAAAGATTCTGCACCAACGAAGTTCAGCATCTCTTGCTGTTCTGCGTTGTCCGAGCCGATATGACGACGGATAAATAGTTCGTGCTGCTCTAACTGAGTGAGGGTTTCAGTGGTCATGATTAACCTAGTTCCATTTTTGCCAGTATCCTAGCTGTAGGGGGCTGGTGTTACCGGTCTCGTTGTTTGATGTGGTTCTACTTTTCGTTATGCGGCACAGGCATAATGCTCGGGCTTATAACGAACGAAGCCCCATCTCTTTGCGATATGGGGCTTCGTAGGCATCGACAATTACTCTTCGTCGATAACCGCTTGATAGCCTTCGGCATCAAGCAAATTGTCTAGTTCGCTCAGGTCGCTTGGCGTGATGCGGAAGAACCAGCCATCACCGTAAGCGTCGCTGTTAACCAGCTCAGGAGAATCTTCTAGGGCTTCGTTAACCGCAATAACTTCACCTGAAAGTGGCGCGTAGATGTCTGAAGCGGCTTTTACCGACTCGGCTACCGCACAGTCATCACCAGCGCTAACAGTGTCGCCAACTTCTGGTAGCTCAACGAATACCATGTCTCCTAGAAGTTCTTGGGCGTGCTCACTGATACCAACAGTGTATGAACCGTCTTCTTCTTTGCGGATCCATTCGTGTGAAGAAGCGTATTTCAATTCAGTCGGAATATTGCTCATTATTTTTGTTCCTTGTTCCGTAGTGCTAAATTTTTAAAAACTAAGACTGTATAACCACTCAAGCGCCTGTCATTCGACTGGGTCAGCCGATATTTTAGCAGCTTTGGCCTAAGTTGCTTAGATTGCATAATGCACAGCAACTCAGGCCCGCCATTGCCCTTTCGACAGCCCGGCGGCTAAACAGAGATAACCCTTATCAAACAGTTAGAAGGCCTGCTTACCGTTACGCACGAAGCTAGGTGCGATCACTTTAACAGGGACGCGCTTCTTGCGCATCTCTACTTCTGCGACATCGCCAACAGAATTAGGCACACGCGCCATGGCGATTGAGTAACCTAGTGTTGGTGAGAAGGTACCACTGGTGATAGTGCCTTGCTGTTCAACGCCATTTGCGTCGGTGAAAAATACTGACATGCCGGTGCGCAGTACGCCCTTAGCTTCCATCACCAGACCAACTAGCTTCTCTGTGCCTGCCGCTTTGATAGCGGTCAGCGCTTCACGACCGATAAAGTCACGGTCTTCAGGTTCCCAAGCGATGGTCCAGCCCATGTTAGCCGCCAGCGGGTTAACGCTCTCGTCCATGTCCTGACCATAAAGGTTCATACCGGCTTCTAAACGTAGGGTGTCACGGGCGCCCAGACCACATGGCTTAACGCCAGCGTCTAACAGAGCTTGCCACAGCGCTTCGGCTTCGGCTTCAGGTACGATGATCTCGTAACCGGCTTCGCCTGTGTAACCTGTGGTCGCAATAAAGAGAGAGCCAGACTGCACACCGAAGAAAGGCTTCATGCCTTCTACTGCGGCGTTTTGCTCGTCGGTAAATACCGCTGCGGCTTTCGCCTTAGCGTTAGGACCTTGAACGGCGATCATAGACAGTTCAGGACGCTCAGTGACGGTTACGTCATAGCCTTTAACTTGCTCGGTGATCCAGGCGAGGTCTTTTTCGCGAGTCGCCGAGTTCACTACGATACGGTAATGGGTGTCGCTGAGATAATAGGTGATCAGGTCGTCAATAACGCCTGCATTATGGTCTAACATGCCACCGTAGAGTGCCTTACCCGGCACCTTAAGTTTGGCGACGTCATTAGCCAGCAGTTTACGAAGAAAAGCACAGGCCTCAGCACCCGTAACATCAACTACTGTCATGTGAGACACGTCAAACATACCTGCGTCTTGACGCACTACATGGTGTTCTTCGATTTGAGAGCCGTAGTTTAGCGGCATGTCCCAACCGTGGAAGTCGACCATTTTGGCGTTAGCTTCTAGGTGCTTGTTAAAGAGTACAGTTTTATTAGCCATTATTATCTCTTCTTTTTTTGCCCTTTTCGGGTCTTACCTGGCGGTGCCTCAGTGCTAGGGCGTGATTGATGAAATGGGGCTAAGGCCGAAAGGGTCGGTCAAGCACTCTCTTGTCATCAATAGGCTTAAGCGATGCAGACGGTCATGGTAAACCGCCTCGAACTGACACACCTGAACCTAGGGTACATAGGGCCAGGATGTGATTGCAAAGATGAGTTTTTGCATCAATTGCGTCGAATAAGATGCATCAACAAATTTTGTTTTAAGATACGTGTTTGGTATCAAAATGCGGCGAAATTATACCTTGCGTCACAGTTTTGTATACAAGAGAATTTTCTAATCCGAACCATTTTTCCATTACTTTTTCTCATGTTTCAAATGTAGTTTTGTTACATGAAAATCCGTATATCAAATCAAATGATGTCAACCACTTGTATTTAAAAACAAAATGATAAGGCGCCGCATTCTAGCACGACCTACTTACACAACTCAGGCAAGCGGGTTTTGTTACCCATAGCCTGTTGCATAAACAGTGTTTTCACAGGAGAAAGGTTATCAACCAGGTTAAGGCCCAGATCGCGCAGGGCTTTCTTCACTGGATTGCTGCCTTCGAACAAGCGTTTAAAGCCTTCCATCGCCGCGATCATCTCCAGCGCATCGGCCTTACGCCAACGCTCAAGGGCACGTAAATTGGCATAATCGCCAATATCTTTGCCCTTGGCCTTTAGCTCACTCAGCGTCTCGATAATAGCCGCGGCGTCTAGAAAACCTAAGTTGACACCCTGACCTGCCAGCGGATGTATGGTGTGAGCCGCATCCCCGGCAAGCACCAGGCGATGACGGGCAAAGTGACGGGCATAACGCATCCGTAGCGGGAAGGCCTGCGGTTCACTCTCAAGCTTGCACATGCCCAGCTTACCGTCGAAGGCGGCCGTTAAACTGCGCTCAAACTGCACCTTGTCACCTTCCAAGAGGCTTTGCGCCTTGGCCGGCGGCACCGACCAGACGATAGAGCAGAGATCTTTTTCAAATAGTGGCAGAAACGCCAATGGGCCTTCGCTTAAGAACACCTGTCTGGCGGTGGCGTTGTGGGGCAGCTCGGTGCGAATCGAGGCAACAATGGCGTTATGGCCATAGTCCCAAAAAGTCATGGGGATCTTACATTGCTCGCGCACCCAGGAGTTGGCACCATCAGCGCCAATCACCAGCGCCGCCGACAGGTTGTCGCCATTATCCAGGGTCAACCATGCCTCGCGCTCACCAAAGGCGATCTTTTCCAAACGATGATTTTCCAGGTGAGTGATTTCAGTTAGCTCACTGACTCGGGTCGCCAGCGCATGGCTGATGTTGTCGTTCTCTATGATGCTGCCCAGAGTCTGCTCGCTAATCGAATGGGCATCGAAGCCTATCTTGCCCAAGCTATCCTTATCCCACACCGCCATCTTCTGATAGGGGCCGATGCGGGACTCGTCGATATAAGCCCAGGCTCCCAGATGGGTAAGCAATCGTTGACTGGCCTTGTTGATGGCACTGACACGCAGTCTAGCCTCGCCCGATACGGCATGGGTTTCACCGGCGTCGATCACCACGACCCGCAAGCCTTCCTGCCCAAGGCCGATGGCAGTTGCCAAGCCCACCATGCCTCCGCCGACAATAGCCACGTCATAGGTTTGTGTACTGAACATATAAAGATCCTTTATCGAAACTGGCTGGCAGATTGGGGCGATTTCCACCCCATGGCTTTACGAGCAATAGGCGTCTTAAGCGGCGGGCACCAAGAGAGTAGCCGCAGCCCTAGGTTACGTCCGGCTACCAGAGGCCAATACTGATTAGAGAAACCGCGCACTAAGAATTCGACATTAGCTATGGTGGCGTCGCGATCTTGCTGACGGCGACTCAGATATTCATGGGTTAGCTTGGCACCACCAACATCCTCGCCCTGTTCGAGCGCCTCGCCGATCACCTCGAGCAAGCAGACAAGATCCCTCAGCCCCAGGTTAAAGCCCTGACCTGCGATGGGATGCAGTGTCTGCGCCGCGTTGCCGATAAATACGGTGCGCTGATAAATAGGGCGCGCCATGTAAGACAGCTTGAGTGGATAGGCATAGCGCTCGCCCACGTCGATAAATCGACCGGCTCGATAACCAAAGGCATCTTGCAGCGCATCTAAAAACGCGCTCTTTTCCGCTCCTAGCATTAGCTCGGCATGTTCGGGTGCCAAGGCCCACACCAAGGAGACGCGGGACTGTCCATCCACATTAGCCATAGGCAAGATAGCCAACGGACCACTGTCGGTGAAGCGCTCATAGGCCCATTCTTGATGTGGCTTATCGGTGAGCACATTGGCCACCACCGCGACCTGCTCGAAATCCACCTGTTCAAGCGGCTGCTTAAAATCTTGTCTGATCTTAGAATTCAAACCATCGGCGGCCACGACCAGCTTGGCGCTGATGGCAGTGCCATCGTCTAGTGTCAATTGCTGAGCGTCTACTCCGGCGACGATACTGGCCACCTTAGCGGGACAGAACAGGCTGACATCCTGTTGCTCCAGCAGGCTAAACAGTTTGGCACCGACCCGCTCAAGCTCCACCACCTGGCCCAGATACGGCAGATGAAAGTCACTGGCGTTAAGTGTGGTCATGCCAAAATGGCCACGATCTGAAACATGAATATTTTCTATCGCCGTGCCCAGATGGGACAATTTAGGCCAGATACCTAGACGTTCGAGTTCGAATATGGAGCCCTGAGCGATAGCGATAGAGCGGGCATCGAAGCCGGGATGGCCATCACCTGGGCGATTGGCTTCAATAAGCGCAATACGCAGCGGTCGTTGCTGAACCTGTGCCAGGTTAGCCAGCCCAAGTGCCAAGGTGGCACCGGCCATGGCACCGCCAACGATGGCAATATCAAATGCGTTATTAGGGGTAGACGAAGTGGTCATTCACTTTCTCTTTCTGTGGCAAGCAGTTAACCCTGCTCGCCCCGATAAATGCAGACAATATTAATGAATCATGGGGTCTTGATCTTTGATCTCGCTCGGCTCTGGACCGAATTCGGCATAACAGAGCAGCGCCGCCATGCGGGCAAACTCCATCAGCTCAATATAAGCCGCTTCAGACTCTTCATCTTCGGCCACATCAAACTCAACCTGAGCGATCTCTGCCAGATCTTTAATCACCTCTTTCACATCACTCGAGGCGCGATTCAGTTTAGGCTGTGCCATGGCAATCCCCGTAAGAAAGCTCTGCACCCATAAAGAGAGCGCCTCGACACGCTTGCTTAAAGCTTCTTCCTCTTCAGGCGCCATAGGAGTAAAACCAAATTCCGCGTCTGTGATGCGCGCGATAGTATCTTGGTAGAGTTCCTCAAGCAGTTGCACCAAAGAAGGTGGCGGCAACTGACCGTCGTTGATCAGCTCCAGCAGCGGCTTGATCCACTCGCTCTTGGCCTGTCCCACACCACCACAGATAAGCCCCACAAGGGAACCATGAACTTCTACGGGATGTTGTGCGATCTCGGCGGCAGTAAGCTCGGCGAAAAGAATTTCGATACGTAAAGAGGGAGGGGTTGCCATAAGAGGTTCCAATCGTAAAATCACTTCTGACATGCTAGCAGATCTGGCCTGCACGACCAAGCCAAAAGCGGTAAGCTGACCATAAGGTATTTTGACGCCATCGAGCCCTTTAAACTCCGCCAGCCTTCACTTAGCGCAGAATTCGAACACCTTTCACCACGGTGACCTAAACTATTGGTTATCTAAACAACATTTAATCTAACAAAGCGTTATTAAGCCCCCAGTGTTATTGCACTTTCCAGGGCAGCCCGATATAGTCCGCTCAACAACAGGATAAAAGGATCTACATCGCAAATGAGTAGCCATGCTATAGAAATTAGCTTATTGGGCCGTACCTACTCCATCGCTTGTCCGATTGGACAGGAAGATGCTTTGCGTCATGTGGCCAACAAGCTGGAAAAGCAGCTAAGTTCCCTGCGTGTTCGTACCAAAAACTTAAGTAGAGAAGAAATTGCCATTATGGCGGCACTTAATATTGGCTACGAGTTATTGGAAGAACAGAAGAAGAATCAAGATTATATTAAGCAGATGGATGAAAAGATCGGTCTGCTGCAGTCGACCTTAGAGAGTGCGCTAGTTGAGCGCGCAACAAAAGACGATTAAACTGTAATTACGCGTGAGGCGAGACGATTCATTACTTGAATCTCCGCTAGGCTAACAGGCCAAGCCTGAGTCGATACGCAACAATTTTGCTCCCTGTGGTGTGCGTGAGTCGGTTATGTCCCTGTGCCGATATTTACAAACTCAGGGTGAATGTTTTGATGACATTGCGCAAGCTCGGCGCGAACCGAGAAGCCTTAGGATTTAATCATTTACCCGCCTTGAACCTACGGTTCAAGGGCTACACCGGTAACGGCATCTTGGGGAGCAATTCAAATTAGAGAGGCTAGAAGGCATAGGTCTGAAAAGATAACCTTCTGGCCTTTTTTATATCCCAAGCAAGCAGCCCGCCTCGAAACCTTTATGGGTTCAAGGGCTACACAGATAACGGCATCTTGGGGAGCAATTCAAATTAAAGAGGCTGGAAGGCATTGATCTGAAAAGGTCACTTTTCGGCCTTTTTTATATCCCAAGCAAGCATCCCGCCTCGAAACCCTTATGGGTTCAAGGGCCACACAGATAACGGCATCTTGGGGAGCAATTCAAATTAGAGAGGCTGGAAGGCATTGATCTGAAAAGGTCACTTTTCGGCCTTTTTTATACCCCAAGCAAGCATCCCGCCTCGAAACCCTTATGGGTTCAAGGGCCACACAGATAACGGCATCTTGGGGAGCAATTCAAATTAGAGAGGCTGGAAGGCATTGATCTGAAAAGGTCACTTTTCGGCCTTTTTTATATCCCAAGCAAGCATCCCGCCTCGAAACCCTTATGGGTTCAAGGGCCACACAGATAACGGCATCTTGGGGAGCAATTCAAATTAGAGAGGCTGGAAGGCATTGATCTGAAAAGGTCACTTTTCGGCCTTTTTTATACCCCAAGCAAGCATCCCGCCTCGAAACCCTTATGGGTTCAAGGGCCACACAGATAACGGCATCTTGGGGAGCAATTCAAATTAGAGAGGCTGGAAGGCATTGATCTGAAAAGGTCACTTTTCGGCCTTTTTTATACCCCAAGCAAGCTAACCTTGGCCGCCCTCAAATTCAAACCTCTATTTCTAGTGTGTTGAAAACTCAGATACAACAAAGCTAGACTGTGGCTCATTCACTAATCACTTCAGTGACCTCTTTAACGGGAGCAGGGATATTGAAACCAGCCTTTACACCGAGTGCGGCCAAGCAGATCGATCGTCAAGCCATACGAGATAAGGTCCGCAGCGCGAGACGGGCGATCCCCGCTGATGCGCAGAAACGCTTTGCCCACGAGGCTGCAGCTCGCCTAATGGAGATCATCCGCCAACGTCAGGCCAAACATGTGGCGCTCTACCTCACCAGCGATGGTGAGCTCGATACCCAGCCCCTGATTGAAACCCTATGGCAGCAGGGCGTGACCGTCTATTTGCCGAGGCTACACCCATTTTCTAAAGGCAATTTATTGTTTTTTAGATACCTGCCCACCAGCCATCTGCTCCAAAACCGCCTTAAGATTTGGGAACCCAAACTTGATATTACCGAGATGATTCTGCCCCAGGATCTCGACGTCATCATTACGCCTCTCGTGGCCTTCGATGAGCAGGGGAATCGTATGGGAATGGGTGGCGGCTACTATGATCGCTGCCTAAGTGACTGGCAGCGTAATGCTAAGCCTTACCCCATCGGCTATGCCCATGACTGCCAGCGGGTCGAATCACTGCCCACCGAGCACTGGGATATTCCACTGCCGCTTATCGTCACCCCATCAAATATACTGTTTGTTCCGGAGGAGTCATTAACGGCCAACACTAATGTTAGATAAAGCAGATCTAGTCTAATTTTTGTCATCGGAACGTTTTAATACCGAAGCAAGCAATGTCTTAGTGAAACCCACTTTGAAAGCCCCACCAAGACGGGCTAAAGTGTGCAAAGACAAGTATCGTATTTTTAAGTGTTACGCATCCCTGTTTCTACCTCAGTCATGCTCACGCCGCCAATAAGGAAAAGATAAATGAAGATTGCCGCGCGATTACTGCCCATGGCCCTGCTTGCCCTTAGCGCCTGTGCCCAGCAAACCAGTCAAGCACCTGAGCCACAAGCCGTGAAAACAGCCGAAATCCCCATAGGTGATACCAGCCGCAACGCCCTGGATTGGCCCGGCCTCTATACGGGCACCTTGCCCTGCGCCGACTGCCAAGGGATCGCGCTGCGTCTGCAGCTTAACGCCGACTACAGCTACCAACTCAGTCAGGTATACCTGGGGAAATCAGACAAGCAACAGGGGATTGAGCAACAAGGGCAATTTCACTGGAATGGCCAGGGCAATAAAATCATCTTAGACGACAAAGCCAGAGGCATGCAGCTTCAGGTCGGTGAGAATATTCTGTTTATGTTAGATGATAAGGGCGAACGCATTAAAGGGGCACTGGCACAGCAATATCAACTGAGAAAATCCAACTGATCATCTAAGTGGAACCTACTCAGGTTTACACCAAAGCGTTTCACAGGGCATATCACCCACTTTGCTTTGAAACCCTGGGCAGTTTTGCACAAAGTATTTGGCCTCCTGGCAAGAGGTCATCTGCAGGCACTGCTGCCGGGCATCGCAACTAAAAACCACATCCGATAGATCTTGCTTGCCGACATAGTATTCAGAGCCGGGCGGAAAAAGTCCTTCAGGCGGTTTGATATCAACCTCACCGGACACATCGTAATTAATCATAAACAGGTAAAGCAGATTACCAAAGGCGATAGCAAGTGCCACCAATGCGACCTTGACGCGCCAACTGATCGCATCGTCATTGGCAAATTTATCGTGAGATTCGAAGGGAGAGGTTAGTGTGATGGGATTACCCAGATCTATCTCGGCCTTAGTCACCTTAGTGCCACGTAGCGTGTCTTTCCACTGTCGATATACGACAGGCTCGCCCTCTTTGGGCATGTGTTCATAGGGGAGTAGATTGATGCCAAAGATCCTGAGTTCGTCTGAACCATCTTCCGGTGCGATAAAGCCTACGCGCTGCTCCTGATTCCAACGAACAAGCGTTCCTCGCTTTGCTCTAATATCCATATTCCCGTCCGCCTTGAAAGCCATGTTTGGATAAGTTTGCTACCTACCCAAGCAGTCATAACCTGTTGAAGCAATGAAACTGAGTCATCCAGATCAGTTTCATTAACAGTTACGTTACACTCATGTATCAATATAATTAGGTTTTCATGGTACGGCAAGTATGATTTTGTAGCATGTTTGTCTGCTTTTTATATCTGCCACTCGATCGGAGTTTGCCCTAAATCCTTTAACAAGGCATTGATTTTTGAGAAATGTTTGCAGCCAAAAAATCCTCGATACGCCGACAGGGGCGATGGGTGCGGCCCGGTCACCAGATGGTGCTGCGCCGCCTTAATTAACTTGCTCTTCTTCATGGCATGCCCGCCCCATAACACGAAAATAATGGGACGATTTTGGGCATTGAGTAACCTTAATGCATTGTCGGTAAAGGTCTCCCACCCCATCTTGGCATGAGAATGCGCCTTACCCTGCTCCACCGTGAGCACGGTATTGAGCATCAATATCCCCTGCTCGGCCCATTTGGCTAAATAACCATGGTCAGGCACAGTAAAACCATGGATATCACTGGCCAGCTCCTTATACATATTCACCAGCGATGGCGGCACCTTAACACCGGGCTGCACTGAGAAACAGAGGCCATGAGCCTGCCCCTCACCGTGATAAGGGTCCTGACCTATCAACACTACCCTCACCTTATCGAGTGGAGTCAGCTCAAAGGCGCTAAAGACCTGCTCTTTAGCCGGATAGATCGCCTTACCCGCGTCTCGCTCGGCCTGAACAAAGTCCTGTAACTGGCGAAAGTAATCTTGCTGCGCTTCCTCGGCGATAAAATCTTGCCATTGGCTGATCTGTGTCATATCTATCTCTTCAAAAATAATTAAAATCCAGTTGTATTGTCGGCATGAAACTCTTATTGCCAGCCAAAACACCAAGCTTTCACACCCAGTGAGCATACACTCTGCATATCCAAGAGGTTTTTGACTATGTCCTTAGCCCATAAACATGGTTTTACCCTAATAGAACTGGTCGTTGTGATCATAGTGCTGGGGATCCTGGCGGTCACCGCCTTGCCGAAATTTATCAACCTGTCTCAGGACGCTCAAGTCTCCAGCGTCAAAGCCACTGGTGGCGCCTTTAAATCCGGCATCGATCTCGCCCACGCCGTCTGGGCCGTTCGCGTCGGTTCAGGCCCGGCAGAAAACCTCAAAACCTTTGGCGATGACGAAAGTGGTGAGATGGATTTTAATGTCAACGGCTGGCCGGCTCAGCACTATTTCACAGACGACGAAGCCTCACCACAACTGGATAATGTCGAAGATTGTATCTCGGTATGGGAAACCATTTTCCAGGGGGACGAACCCAGTGTCTCACGCAGCGATGATCAGAGTAACACAGATTATAAGGCCAACTATATCAGCGTAAATCAGTGCCGCTACCACCTTAGCGACAACCAGAAACTCAGTATCTACTATGACTCGCGTAACGGCCAGGTTAGCGTAGATAGCGATCCGCTAAATTAAGGGTTGAAACACCCGGTAGGATTGGCGATACAGATCTCATTACGCCCAAATCTATGCTTCACTAACGGCTAATTTACGTTACTATGCAGACTTACAAATTGACTTACCTGTGAGCGAGCGCATGTCTGAACAGCAAAAAGAAACCACAATTTTTCAATTAGCCGATAAGTTTATTGCCTTAGCCAACGAGCTAAGTGCCCAGGAGCAAGATGTTGCCAAAGTCGGCACGGCACTGCGTTTTGCCGCAGCACGTTTCAATGCCTTCGAAGCCGCCCTTAAGTCGGCCGATCTTAAGGCAGAAAAAGCTAACGCTCTGGAGTGGTTTACCAAAGAATATCAAGAGATGCTCAGCGATAACCTGGATGATCATATCGACAATCCACCCAAGACTGAGCCTGAAGCCACTAAAGACGATGCCGTACAGGTATTTAACGGTTAGAACCGGCTGAAAAGCGAAATCAGGTTAGCGGCTAAGGAGACACCTTGGCCGCATAGCCTAAGACTAGAGGGTCACTAGCCCCCTTACCGCCAGTAAAATCAACACTATCCCTGAGAGTTTGTCGATAAGTCCCGCCTTCTCCCTGAGCTTAGGCAACACGGATTTGTGCGACAGCAAAAGCGCGATCAGTGTGTACCAAAGACCATCGACCACCAGCGGCGTCAACACGATAAGCGACTTCCCCCAAAGCTCATCGGCCACCAACACAAACTGACTAAAGAGTGCCAGGAAAAATAGCATTATCTTGGGATTAAACAATGAGATAGCTATGCCATCACGGGCCGCAGTCACAAGATCGGTCGACTTCCCCGCCGCTAGCTTGTCTGACATCCCGCCTTTAGAGCGCAGCGCCTGTACACCGATATAGGCCAGGTAAAGCGCCCCAATAATGGCGATACCATTGAACACCAGCGGCGCCTGCTTGAGCAGCACAGCAAGCCCAAGCAGGGTGACCAGGGCATAGACGCCTATGCCAATGGAATGCGCCCAAGCACAGACAATGCCATTTGCCCGACCGCCACCTAAGGTATGGCGCACCACCATGGCCAGACTCGGCCCGGGAGACATGGCCCCCAAACAACAAATGGCTAACAACCCCAGCCACGCACTAAAACTCATATCGTTTCCTCTGTCGCAAGATTAATTCGCCTGATAGAACTGGCGAATATCCTTAGCCAGAGCCGCCAGCGATGCAGGCTCCACATACATCATATGGCCCGCCTCATAGTAGTGCATTTCTACTCGGCTATTGTCTATACCATTGTCGGCCATCGTATTTTCGGTGGCAAAGAAGGGAGTCGCAAAGTCATAGTAACCATTGGCCACCAAGATCTTAAAGTCGCTGTTTTCCCGCTGCGCCTCGCCAAGGTATGGCGCCACATTGACATAGTGCATCTGCTTACCGCTAATATTCCAGTTCCAACCTCGGTTAACGTCGACAGAGAGTACGTTAAATGGACGAGTGATCTGCACCCCAAGGTCTTTATACAGGTATTCATGAATGGCCGCCGTATAGGCACCATCTATGCCATAACCAGAAGGATCGCCATCGGTGCGCTCGCCGCCACTGTCATAGTCTCTCCCCAGATAACGGCTGTCTAAACGACCGACAGTAAGGTCTTGGTCCCTAAGCAGCTGCTTGGTGTAACGACTGGCGCTAACCCTGAGATTCACTCTGTCTAAGTAGCTTTCACTCAAGCCGGTAAAACGAGCCAGCTGCTGACGCACCGCCTGATAATCCTGCTCAGGCAAACGACTGCCCTGCAACAGCGCCAAGGCATAATCCTTTATCGCAAATTGACGCGCAGCCTCGACGAAGGCGGTTAACCCCATCGCCTTATCGGTGGCGGCCACCTTGTCATGGTAAAAAGCGGTCGCCGCCATGGTTGGCAGGAAGCCGATATAGGGCTGATTGTTTCCTGGCTGATAGCGGGCATGGCTAAAGTCCAGAATCGATGAGATCAACATAACGCCATTGACCGAAATATCTGTCCAGCCAGATTGCAACTCATTCACCAATGCCGCCGCGCGGGTCGTACCATAGCTCTCACCGGCAATATATTTAGGCGAATTCCAACGGCCATGTTCGATAAGCCAGCGGCGGACAAACTCGGCGATCGACTGGGCATCCTCTTTCACGCCCCAAAAATCTTGCCCCTTGTTCTCCTCTAGTGCTCGGCTAAAGCCTGTGCCGACAGGATCGATAAACACCAGATCAGACTTATCCAGAATCGAAAACTCGTTATCCACTAAACGATAAGGAGCGGCGCCATCGTCTTTGGCATCACCCGGCACTACCACACGCTTAGGACCAAACAAGCCCATGTGCAGCCACAGCGATGCCGAGCCAGGCCCACCGTTAAACACAAAAGTGACTGGTCTTGGTGTCTTAGTGTCTGTCTTGGTGCGCAGATAACTCACTGAAAAGATACTGGCTAGCGGCTTATCTTTGTCATCTTCCAAGATGGTTTCTGACGCTATGGTGCGATAATGTACCCGCTCTCCTGCAATTTTAACCTGACCTTCGCTAGTGTAGACCTTAGGCTCGACCGCGACCTGTGGCTTATCGGTCTTTGCCTTGTCCTGCTCTGCGCTATGGCCCGGCAAGCTCAGCAACATGACCGACAGCCCAGCCGCTGCGCATAGATATTTGGTCAATTTAATTTTGCTGTGAATTACCGATAAGGGTCGCAAACATAAATCTGCCATTAAAAACATCCTATTATTGTTATTCTATTGTGGTGATGGGGCAGCTTACAAAGATTCTACAGTCGGCGCAAAGCATCAATTGCAAACAAATCTTTCACACCCCATTCGCCAACAAGCTTTAATTAAGCCAAGGGGTGTTACACTGGCCGACGCAAGACAGTTCCGTAAAATAATGCAATGAAACAAATACTAAGGACAGCATGAATAGCATCTTATTGGTCAGCGCTCTCACCCTGAGCTTACTGCTTGGTCTCCTGGCCTGGCTCAGTTACAAGAAAGCAAAGGGCAGTCAAATTCCCACAGCCGTCTTGGCCTTGCTGCTAGTGTTTGCATCTATTAATGGCGCCATCAGCTATTTTATCTACCCTAAAGCCGACGCCCATGCCTATAAAGAGTTGGTGTGGCAGCCACTCGTCCCCGAACAAATAGAGGGCATACTCGCTGAGGGCAAAGCGGTATTTGTGGATGTCAGCGCCGATTGGTGCAACATCTGCAAAGCTAATAAAGACAGGGTACTGCATCAGGCTGTGGTGGTTGAGCGATTAAAGGATAAGGATATGGTGTTAATGCGCGGCGATCTCACCCATAGCGATGCCATGATTGAGGCCTATCTGGCAAAGTATCAAGCCTATGGCGTGCCTTTTAATATCGTCTACAGCCAGGCTCATCCTAATGGGCTGGTACTGCCCAGGGTGCTATCTATCGATGATCTGCTCAGCGCCCTCCCCCTTCGCGGCTAGATGTATTCAGCACAGAAAGAATCGCTAAAAAAGAAGGCTGCAATGCAGCCTTCTTATGTTTTCAATCGCTAGCGCCTGGGGCGCCGAGATTAGAAACGGTAGTTCACACGACCATAGTAGTAGCCACCGTTGTAATCGAACGGGCCACTCTCATAGTAGATCGCACCTAGCTCACCACGGGTACCGTCTTTCAGCTTCTGCGCTTCCTGATCAAACAGGTTATTGGCACCGATAGAGACTGTCAGGTTATCGAGGAACTGATAGCTCAGCTCAAGATCCAAGGTTACCGCCGCATCGGCCATTTCTGAACCCCAATCCGAGGTGTCGTCGGCGTGGGTCGCATAATACTCGCCAAAGTAGTTACCGCGCAGCGACATGCTGAATCTGTCCCAAGACTGAGCCCAGGTCAGGGTTGCACGATGAGATGGGATCCCCTCCTCTAAACGACGCACCTTACCCTCATCTGTAGTATTTGGGTTGTACTTGTCGACACTGGTATCTGTCCAGCCATAGGCCAGGCTGAACTTGGTATCGCCCGACAACAGCTGAGCATCATAAGAAGCCACCAGATCGATACCCTGAGTCGTAGTATCGAAGTCATTGGTGTAGTAAGTCACCGCAGAGATCAGCTCTGGGAACTCGACACCAGCGGCGCGCAGCGCATCATAGTCATCGGCTTCGACCTCTATCTGGCTCGACTGAGCGATACGTCCAGTCACTTCAATATTGTAGTAGTCGACCGTCACGAAGAGGTTTTCATGCTCAAACACGGCACCGATGGCGTAGCTCACCGACTCTTCGGGCTTAAGCACCTTACCGCCATAGAAGGCCGATAGCGGATCCGTTGGCGGCGCGATGAAGGTCTGGATCAGATCCCCCTCAACGATAGAGGTCTGAGTGTTTACCACATTCTCCTGACCCACTGTCGGCGCACGGAAACCAGTGCTGTGAGAAGCGCGGAAAGAGAGCGCGTCGGTGGCCGAGAACTGCGCCGTCAGCTTATAGTTTAGGGTGTCACCGAAGGTTGAGAAATCCTCGTAACGCAGCGCGGCGCCAAGCAACCAACGCTCGCCCAGGTAGGCTTCCATATCGGCATACACACCTATGTTGTTACGTGAGTTCTTACCTGCCGCCTCGGGGCCAAAGCCCTTAAAGCCGTGAGAGCCAATGTTGAAGCCCTGATCGGCATAGGGACCGGCGATCCAAGAAGCTTCCTCGCCCTGAGTGATCTCAAAGGACTCTTCTCGCCATTCGAATCCACTGGCAAAGCTGATATCTTCTACGCTGCCCACGGTAAACATACGTGAGAAGTCCAGGTTAACCGTGGTTTCGGCCTGCTCATAGGCGCCGGTTTCAAAGTCGGTGGGCGTATCTAAACCCAGCGAGGGGTTCAGCGAGTTCTTTAGGCTGAAGGTAGACTTGTTGTTACCCATCCCCGCGCTGAAATCATAGTTCCAGGCACCTATCTCACCTTTCACGCCAGCAAAAAATGAAGCATCTTCAACGGTACCGGCAAATTGTGGTGTGTAACCACCGGGACGCAGCTGGTTCATGGCAAAACAGTTAGGGTCGGCGACCATCGCCTTGTAGGCATCGGTCTCAAGCACGTTGCCATCGACATCGGGAATCCCATCACCGTCAAGATCTACCTTAGGGATAGGGACCACGGCACAGGTCGAAGGATCGCCATTGACCGCCCCCACCAGCAAGGTCTCGCCATCATCCACCGAGTAGACATTGCCACGGTTGTGAGGGTTACGATAGTAGAACCCCCCACCACGTCGCGGGATGAAAGGTTACCGAAGGCGTAGAAGCGCGCATTATCGTTGATATCGTAACCTGAGTTCAGGAAGAAGCTATAGTCATCTTTGATCTCAGGGTTACCCCAAATCTGAGCTGGGTCTTCGACGAAGGTGTTGCCCTGCTCGATCAGGTTTGCCGCATCGGGACGCTGCATGCTGCGACTGGTAGGATCGGCATTCTTGTATTGCAGGCTAAGATTAACAAAACCTGCGTCAGACAGAGGTAGCCCCACGTTTGCATCGATAGTGGTAGTGGCACCGTCACCCTCGTAGTACTCCCCTTGGCCTACGGTGATCGAGCCACCTTCGGCGTCATCTTTAAGAACAAAGTTCATCACACCGGCAATGGCATCTGAGCCATATTGCGCCGCGGCACCGTCACGCAGCACTTCAACTTGTTTTAGCGCCGCACTGGGGATCACAGAGATATCTGGTCCCTGGGCACCATCGTTAATGCCGCCCCCCTGGAAAGCGATCACTGAGGCTCTATGGCGACGCTTGCCATTGACCAATACCAGGGTACTGTCAGACGGCAGGCCACGTAGGTTGACCGGACGAATAAGAGTGGCCGCATCACTAATTGGCTGAGCACGGGAGTTGAAGGAAGGTACCGAGGTCACCAGCATGTCAATCATGTCGGTAGAACCATTCTTCTTAAGATCATCACTGCTAATAATATCGATAGGTACTGGCGAATCACCAATTGAGCGCGGGGCAGAACGTGTCCCCACCACGGCGATCTTTTCAATATTGTCAGACGCTGCAGCCTGCTGCTCATCGGCAAGCGCCTGTGTACTGGCTAACGACCCTGTTAACGCCAACGAGATGGCAAAGCTAAGCGCACTCACGCCAAAACCTTTATTCTTCTTTGTTATCATCATATTTCCCGCATAATTTTTGTTATATTTCGCCATCATTCGCGCCTAAAACACACGAACCACCACAGGCGTTCCCCAGAGTGAAATAAAAACATTTCATTTACACTTCTATAACAAACAAGAAATAATTGCTAATACTAATTGGTCTAAATAAGTCAGATAGGCCATAAGCCACTAACTCGAAAATGTGAATAATAGTAATGATCTCACGACAAAAAACTAAAAATAATAGCCATTAAAGCTCAAACAGCCCCTCTAGAGCAATTACTCAAAACATGATAAAAATTTAACTAAAATTTAACTTATACCTCTAAATGAATAATTGAGTTCATCCATGATGCAGTGTTAGGTATGCAGTGCCTGACCACTCAAATCTTTTTTTAGCGAAATATCGTGACACAGGCTAAACTAGCGGAACAGGCACCAACACGGAGTGGGGAAAATGAGTTGTAAGCACCAAGGGGTAGCCGATACCCATGTGGATTTTTTACCTGAGAATAAACTGCTACTGAACGCCGTAGGAGAAGGGATATACGGTTTCGATCTCGAAGGCAATGCGGTGTTTATCAACCCAGCAGCGGAGCGGATGACAGGCTGGAAAGCTGAGGAGCTACTGGGTAAAAATATCCACGACTGTCACCACCATAGTCATGCCGACGGCAGCCCCTATCCCCAGGAAGAGTGCCCCATCTACAACACGCTGCACGATGGCATCGCACGGGAGATCAGCCATGATCTCTTCTGGCGCAAGGATGGCAGCAGCTTTCCAGTACATTACACCTCTACCCCAGTGTACAAACAGGACCGTCTCATCGGCGTGGTCGCGATATTTCGCGACATTAGCATTCAGAAACAGACCGAAGCCTCGCTCAGAGAAGCGCTGAAACAGGTGCAGGCGCTATCGGAGAAGCTGGCTAACGAAAATGATTATCTGCTGACCGAGCTGGCCAGCCACAGGCAAGAGGTCAATATATCGGGTGAGAGTGAGGCAATACAGTCACTTATCGATCAGATCAAGTTAGTGGCCAACACCAATAGTACGGTACTGATCAACGGTGAAAACGGTACGGGTAAAGAACTGGTTGCCCGCAACATACACGCGCTGAGCGATCGCAGCCATCAGCCCTTGGTCAGTGTCAACTGCGCCGCATTCTCGCCAACACTGCTTGAAAGTGAGCTGTTTGGCCATGAAAAAGGTGCCTTTACCGGGGCCACCAGCCGCCGCAAAGGCCGTTTCGAACTGGCGCATCGAGGCACACTGTTTCTCGATGAGGTGGCCGAACTCTCCCTCGAGGCGCAGTCTAAGCTGCTTAGGGTGATCCAGGAGCAGGAGTTTGAACGCGTGGGCAGCAGCACTCCCATCAAGGTCGATATCCGCCTGGTGACAGCGACCCATCACGACTTGCTTAAACGCGTCGAACAGGGATTGTTTCGCATGGATCTCTACTATCGTCTCAATGTATTTCCGCTGCATGTACCTCCGCTTCGCGAGCGACTCGAAGATATCCCTCTATTAATCAAAGATATTGTGTCGAATCTGAATCTTAAGTTAGGTAAGAAGATAAAGGGGGTCAGTAAGCAAGGGCTGCAACACCTAATGGCTTATCACTGGCCCGGCAACGTACGAGAGCTGCAAAATGTGATCGAACGTCAAAGCATACTCTGCCACGGACAGATTTTGCAGATCCCCGCACTGCAGGCCGAACCTGCGCCCGAGGATAAGGGAGAATTTCAAACCCTTCAGCAGGTTGAGGCCGCCCACATTCGCCGCACCTTAAAACGCCTCAACTGGCGGATCTCTGGGCCCAATGGCGCCGCTAATGTTCTTGGCCTGCCAGCCAGTACCCTAAGATCCCGCATGCAAAAACTCGGAATAAAGCGCCCGGGATAATAGCGCCACACAACCTGTAAATTAGCGATATATCGCCAAAGCACGATATATCGCTAACACCTACTACAAACTAAAAAATTAAACCTATACTTTTCAATGTATTACATAGTATAAAAACTTGGTTTCCTCCTTGCATTAGCTCCGGGTAATCCCTTAAGCAAGAGTTTGGAAATTCAATGAGTCAAGATCTTAGCCGTAACGCCGCCCTCGCCTCGCCCCAGGCCAAACAGGGCACTGCAATCCCGGTCGTTAACCTGCCAACCAAGCCAGGAAAAATCCACATCAAAGAGCAAAAGGGTCGCTATCAACGCCTGCGCACCGGCCTTAACAGCCTGCTTATCCTCTTTTTCTTCCTACTCCCCTTTATCCCCTATCAAGGACGCCAGGCGATCCTTTTGGATGTCGAGCGCCAGGAGTTTCACTTCTTTAGCCTAACCCTATGGCCGCAGGATTTTACCCTGCTGGCCTGGCTGTTTATCATCGCCGCCTTCGCCCTCTTCTTCGTCACCGTGTTCTGGGGGCGTGTCTGGTGCGGCTACCTCTGCCCACAGACCAGTTGGAGTTTTGCCTTCGTCTGGATAGAGCGGCAGATTGAGGGCAACAGCAACAAGCGTCACGCCCTGGACAAGGCGCCCTGGCACCTAGAGAAGCTCCTCAAACGCACCGCCAAGCACCTCGCCTGGGGACTAGCAGCGCTGATCACCGGTTGTGGTTTTATCGCCTACTTCATCCCGGCGAACGAACTCTATGTACAGATTTTTACCCTCAGCGGCAGCTTCTGGGTGAGCGCCTGGGTCTGGTTCTTTGCGCTATGCACCTACCTCAACGCAGGTTGGATGCGCGAGCAGATGTGTCTGCACTGCTGCCCCTACGCCCGCTTTCAGTCTGCCATGTTCGACGCCAACACACTGACGGTCTCCTATGATGCTGCCCGCGGTGAGTCACGCGGTCCGAGAAAACGTAAACAGGTCACTGACCTTGGCGACTGCGTCGATTGTAATCTGTGTGTCGATGTCTGCCCCACAGGCATAGATATTCGAAACGGACTGCAATATGAGTGCATCAACTGCGGTGCCTGTGTCGATGCCTGCGATCAAACCATGGACAAATTTGGCTATGCCAAGGGATTGATCCGCTATGCCAGCGAAAATGAGTTACAGGGCAAGCAGGTGAAACGCTTCTCGTCCTTTAAATTTGTCGGCTATGGTGTGGCGGTGCTGATTATGCTGAGTGTGTTTGCGCTGGATCTCTATCGCCATCAAAGCATAGATCTCAATGTGATACGTGACCGTCAGAGCCTATATCGAGAGGTGGGCAATGGTCGCATAGAAAACAGCTATACGCTGAAGATCCGCAACAAGACCCAGGAGGATCACCATTATCTTATTGCCCTAACTGGCACTGACCACCACAGCATCGCCAAAGAAACAGCGCAAAAGGTGTTGATCAAGGCGGGTGAGCAACTGAGTTATCCGGTGACAGTGTACGAGCAAAAACAGCCCGATTTCATTGGCACTAAACTGCAAAAGCAGACTATCGACTTTACCGTCACCAACCTGAGTAGTCCCAAGGATAAGGTCTCTCAATCGAGTCCTTTCTTTAGTCTGAGTCCCTTCTAACAAGACCAAGTAGGTAACGGCCCAAACGCGCTTCCCCTTAGCCGGGGCCGTTACACTCCTAAGGCGATGAAAAGGTTAACACCTGGGTATGCAGCCCTAAGCGAGTATGCCTCTCCACTTATGTTTTAGCGCCTATACTTCCCCATCTGCCTTACCGTATGGTCAGACCAGATAAACACCCCGCAATAAGAAAATCACTTTTTATTCAGCAAGATATTAGTTAAACAAGCGTTTTATTTTCTTCCAGTTATGGTTGACCTAGGCGAATTTTTAGCACAGTCTAAACACTTGTTTGATTGAGACTCTACGATAACGCTGACAATAATAATCAAAGGAGAAGCGTCCATGGATTATGATTCGTATACCCATGTCGACCTGGACAAATATGGCTCACTGATCGATCTGATCGAAACCGCTGCTAAGCGCTTTGGCGATAAGACAGCCTATGTCTGTCTGGGTAAAGCCAGCAGCTTTGCCGATATAGAACGCGACTCCCGCTACTTCGCCGCCTACCTGCAACAACATACCCAGCTAAAGGCTGGCGACAAAATTGCCATCCAGCTGCCCAACATTACCCAATTTGTTATCGCCGCCTATGGGGCACTAAGAGCCGGAATGGTATTGGTCAACACTAACCCCCTCTATACCCAAAGGGAGTTGATCCATCAATACAATGATTCTGGGGCAAAGGCCTTGGTGGTGCTTAGCGATCTGCTACCGACACTGGAGCAGGTGATCCCAGCCACCCAAATTGAGACCCTTATCGCCACCCATGCCCTCGATCTCATCGCGCCTCAGCCCCTTGTCGACAGCCCGTTGGCCCCCGTGAGTTTTGAGCAGGTGTTAACCCTGGGCAGCCAATCTGATTATCGCCAAGTTAAGGTAGCGCAAGAGAGCCTGGCGGCGCTGCAATACACAGGTGGCACCACAGGCCTGTCGAAAGGCGCTATGCTGAACCACAGCAACCTGCTGGCCAATATGCTGCAGGTACAATCACGCCTGTCCAGTAAGTTTGTCGAGGGCGAAGAGATCTTTATCGCACCATTGCCCATCTATCATATCTATGCCTTTATGGTGAATTTTGTCTACTTTGAACAGGGCGGCTGTAGCGTACTCATCCCAAATCCGAGAGACATCAGCGCTTTGATCCAGACCATGTCACAGCATGCGTTTACCGGATTCGCCGGACTCAACACCCTGTTTGTCGGCCTGTGCCATCAAAAGGCCTTTCAAGGACTGGATTTCAGCCACCTTAAGATCACTATCTCCGGCGGCACAGCACTGACCCAGGCAGCAGCATCCATATGGCAAACCACTACAGGCTGCACCATCTCCGAAGGCTATGGTTTGTCAGAAACCTCCCCCGTGGTCTCGCTCAACGCCCCCGGCCTTGAATGTCTTGGCACCATAGGCCGCCCCGTGATTGACACTCAGGTGAAGATCATCGACGCCAATGAACAAGAGGTCCCCCACGGAGAGGTCGGCGAGCTGGCAGTCAAAGGTCCGCAGGTGATGAGCGGCTACTGGCAAAAGCCGGACGAGACCGCCAAGGTGATGACCCAGGACGGCTTCTTCAAGACAGGAGATATTGCCCTGGCTACTGATAATGGGATGCATAAGATAGTGGATCGCATGAAAGATATGATCAATGTCTCCGGCTTTAACGTCTACCCTAACGAGGTGGAAGATGTGCTGTCAGCCCATGAGAGCGTACTGGAATGTGCTGTCATTGGCGTCGAAGATAGCCGCAGCGGCGAGGCCGTTAAGGCCGCCATCGTGCTGAGAGACCCTAAATCTGATCACCAGATGACCCAAGAGGCGCTGCTAGCGCATTGCCGCGAGCAATTGGCAGGTTACAAGGTGCCGAAGATTTTCGAATTTATGGCCGCCTTACCTAAATCGACCGTGGGCAAGATACTACGCAGAGAGCTAAGACAATAGGCCACGCATCACGCCGGGGGTTCTCTCAACGCCCGGCGCTGACCTCACCTTTGCTCATCACGGCCAGATAAGCGCTTGGGTATCAAAGCCCAGCGCCTTGGCCTGATTAATAAAATCCTGCTTTAAGCTCTCATCTATCTCTGGACTGCGCGCCAGCAACCAGAGGTAATCTCGGTTGTAGCTGGTCACAAAAGCGTATTGGTAATCGCTGTCTAACCGGTAGATCACATAGGCACCATAAAAGGGGCCGAAGAAGGAGACCTTAAGATGACCAATATCTGAACTCTCGACAAAGTAGGCCTTGCCTTCGGCAACTTTCCAGCTTTTATCCGCCGCCGAGTAGCCACGGTTGATCACACTGACACCACCATCATCACGCAGTCGGTATTCTGCGCTCACCTGGCTGAGGCCGCGCTCGAAGCCATGATCTAAACGGGCAATCTCATGCCAGGTGCCCAGATATCTTGAGAGTTCAAATCCCTCAATCGGCGCTATGCCCTTGGGCGCGCTAGTACAGCCACTCAAAAAAGTTAACAGACAAACCAAGCTCAGGGTTAACGGCCATTTCATTTGGATACTCCAATTATTGAGGTGTGCTTGAAAAATCATATCTTTAAAGCAATACGCAGCGATTTTCCCTAAGGTTCACTAGGGGCTAAATGGCTTTCCTATCGCACTTTTATTGGGCCTTCAACTCTTGTTCTCCCTAAGCGTTAGCCCGCTCACAAAGTATAAATTTTAACCAACAAATCACTATTCTTTAACTAAGGTGCCCTTAGAATGAGTAATACCATTAGAAAAAACTCATTAAAAGGTGTACCCCAGATGCGATCCTTTACTCTACCCCTTACCCTCATACCCTTTGCTCTTTCTGGATTTATGTTAGCGGGCTGCGGCGGCTCAGACGATAACACCCCACCAGAACAAGTTGTTAGCACCGGCAGTGTAAGTATTGCCATTTCAGATGCCCCCATGAGTCAGGTCAGCCGGGTCGAGTTGGTGCTCGACAAATTGGTGATGACCGATGCTCATGGCCAAGTACATAGCCGGGATATGGCTCAACATAGGTTTAATCTGCTCGATTACCAAGGTAAAGAGAGCCACAAAGTGATCGATGGTCTCGAACTTCCTGCAGGCCAATATCATGATGTGCATTTCACCTTAGTCAACGGCGATCAGGCACAAGGCTGCGCCATTGAGAACGGTCAGGGCTTACACCCCTTGATGATAGAAAATGGCCGCCTTCCTATGGCGAACTTTACCCTAGGTGAACATCAGCACCTTAACCTGACGATGGAGATTGATCTCTACCAGTCGATGCACTTTTCCGACGGCCAATATCAGCTCAACCATCACGGCGTCTACTCTATAGACAATGAAACCATGGGCCATCTGTTCGGTGAGATGGACTCTCAATGGATTGCAGACTGCGAGACCCAAAACGCCGATAACGCACCAGAAGGTGGTCAGTTCTACCACATGGCCTACCTCTACTCCAATGAAGTGACTAACATCTCGCAAATGGGTGACATAGTTCAGGACCGCAGCGATGGTCTCTTCTCACCGGTAGCCATCTCACCCGTACGCCAAGACATCAATGGCAACTGGTTCTTTGCCATGGGATATCTGCCTTCGGGAAGCTACAGGGTGGGTTATACCTGCCTGGGACACCTGGATGATCCAGCCCAAAACGATATGACTCAAGGCGCATTTAGCCTGTTTGAGGATGGCGGAGAGATCGCCGTTGAAGATGGTGGCAGAGAAACACGCCATCAGTGTGGTCGCGGCCACGGCGGCCACAGAGGCTAATTCATAGGCTAGCAGATAAGGGCAAACACCTGCTGTTTGCCCTTAAATCTATCAGCCAATATCCACTAGGACTCTTCAGTCAGCAGCTGCAAGCTGGCGAACTCCCGATACAGGCTGTTGCCCTGCATCAACTCACCATGGGTGCCACTAGCTACCAATTGCCCCTTCTCCATCACCAAGATGCGATCGGCATTGAGCACGGTCGACAACCTGTGGGCGATAATCAGGGTGGTACGCCCCTGCATCAGACGATCCAGCGCCTGCTTAACTTTCTGTTCGCTCACCGCATCCAGTGCACTGGTCGCCTCATCAAGCAGTAGTACGGGACGGTCTGCCAAAATCGCTCTGGCGATGGCGATACGTTGCTTCTGCCCACCAGATAAACGCACGCCGCGCTCACCCAGATAGGTCTGATAACCATCACGAAACTCGCGAATAAACTCATCGGCGCGGGCGGCGATACAGGCCTGAACCACCTCTTCTAAGCTGGCATCGGGGCGGCCATAACGCACATTTTCCAGCACGCTAGTGGCAAAGATCACCGACTCCTGCGGCACTAAGGCATATTGCTGGCGAAGCTCTTGGGGACGCAGGCTGGCAATGTCGATGCCATCGAGTTCAATCACACCGCTGCTCAGCACATAGAAGCGCTGTAGCAGTTCAAACAGGGTGCTCTTACCGGCGCCGCTAGCCCCCACCAGTGCCACCCGCTCACCGGGGCTAATATGCAGGTCCAGACCGCGGATCACCTCATCATTATGTTCACTCTCTCCCTGACCCTCGGCGGCCTCCCGATAGGCAAAGCGTACCTGTTTTAATTTGAGCTCACCGCGCACCTTCTCGGGCAGCGACTTGGGATGAAGTGCTTGAGGAATGTCTATGGGTGTATCCACCAGCTCGATCAACCGCTCGGTAGCCCCGGCGGCGCGCTGGATCTCGCCAATCACTTCACTGATGGTCGCTACGGCGCCCGCCACCATCACGGCGTAGAACATAAAGGCCGACAATTCACCCGGGGTGATCGCCTGCGCCATCACATCTTTTGCCCCCACCCAAGTGATCAAGGCAATGGCCAAGATACTGAGAAACATCACCAAAGAGATCAAAATCGCGCGGTACTTGATGCGCCCTTTAGCAGCAGCCATCACCTCCTCGACCCGCTCGGCAAACAGCTGCCTGTCGCGATCCTCATGGCAATAGGCTTGTACCGTGTGGATCTCGTGCAATGACTCATCTACATAAGCGCCGAGATCCCCCACCTTATCCTGACTGCGTCGCGACAGTTCACGCACCTTGCGGCCAAAGAAGAAGATAGGGCCAAGCACCAAGGGCACCGCCAGCAATACTAAGGCGGTAAGCTTAAGGCTAGTGATCGCCATCATCACCAGGCCGCCGACCACAGTCACGCTGGCCCGCAGCGCCATAGAGAGACTCGAACCCACCACAGATTGCAGCAAGGTCGCATCGGCGGTAAAGCGCGAAATCACCTCACCGGTGCGCAATTTGGCGTAAAAACCTGGAGAGAGCTCGAGCAGATGGTTATAAACCTTAAGCCGTATGTCGGCGCTGACCCGCTCCCCCAACCAAGTCATCAGATAGAAACGGCAGAAGATGGCTGAGCTGCTCAGCGCCGTAATCCCAATCACCAGCAAGATGATCTCGTTTAGGCGGTCGCCGTTATCCCTAAGAAACCCCTCATCCACCATGAGGCGCACACCTTGTCCCAGTGACAGCCAGGCCAAGGAACCGATAAACAGGAAGAGAATAGCGGCCACCACACGGCGACGGTAAGGGCGTAAGAAACCACCAATCCAGGGCAGCACGGCCCGCTTGGTATTTGAGGATCTGCTTTGAGTAACCTCAGCGGCAAGTGGTTGAGACAAGCAAGCCTTCCTTAGATTAAGCGATTTAGGGCAATTAGCTGACAGAATAACAAAACCCGCCATGAAAAGCGGGTTTTGTTTCTAGCCTAATGCTGACTGACAAGGACTCGCTAGAACCAGGTGAGGCCTATGCTAATTACTACGCCTGTGATCAGTAGCAACATCAAGCAGTAACCCATAATATCCCGCGCCTTCAAGCCCGCGATCGCCAGTACCGGCAGCGCCCAGAAAGGTTGGATCAGATTGGTCCAGGCATCGCCCCAGGCGACCGCCATGGCCACCCGCGCCACATCTGCGCCCAAGGCCTCGGCCGCTGGGATCATGATAGGCGCCTGCACCGCCCACTGACCGCCCCCTGAGGGCACGAAGATGTTAACAATACCGGCGCTGATAAAACTCCAAAACGGCAGGCTGTCGGCACTGGCGATAGCCACAAAACCGGCAGAAATACTCTGGGCCAGCCCTGACTGCACCATGAGGGCCATGATCCCCGCATAGAAGGGGAACTGGATCACTATCCCTGCACCACCTTTAATCGCCTCATTTAGGCTCTGCAGTAAACTGCGGGGCGTCTGATGCAAAATAATGGCGAGGAACAGAAACAGATAGTTGACGATATTAAGATTCAGCTTACCACCGGCGACAAAAAAGTAATGCCCCAGGTAGGCCAGCCCCAATCCCCCCACAGCCCAGGCAAGCAAACGGCTATTTTCCAAATGATCGGCAGGCCGAACAATGGCCTCTTTCTCGGCTTCGGGCTCTGCTAACTTGTCCCTGTCGACATAGATACTCTCCTCGTCGCTTGGCAGCATGAAGCGGTTAACCAGCGGGATAAGCACGAAGAGGATCGCCACCAAGGCCAGATTAAACCCGGCGAAGATAGTGTGCTCTGTGGCTATGATGCCTATCTTATCTTCGGCAAAGTGTCCCTTGGTCGCTATGGTCAGGGGAATAGAGCCCGCTAAGCCAGCGTGCCAAACCACAAAGCCCGAGTAGGCACTGGCCACCAGCAAGCGGTAGTCCACCTTAACCTGACGCGCCAACGCCTTGGCAAACAAGGCGCCCACCACCAGGCCAAAACCCCAGTTTATCCAGCTGGCCATCAGGGACACTAAGGTCACCAAAATGATCGCCTGGGGAGCGCTCTTGGCCAGGCCGGCAATTTTATCGAGCAGGCGTTTGATAGGTGGCGAGCTGGCAAGCATGTAACCCGCCACCAGCACCAGCAGCATCTGCATGGAGAAGCTGAGCAGCGACCAAAAGCCTTGGCCCCAATAGGTCACCAGTTGCACAGGGCTCTGCTGCTCCACCAGCATAGCAGCGCCAAACACCAGCAGCGTCAGCAGCAACACAAAAATATAGGGGTCGGGCAGGTAACGATCGACCAGTTTTACCAGAGGTTGAGCGGCCTTATTGAGCATATTCTTATCCTTGATTGCTTAGTATTATTTATTGATTAGCCGCGATCAGGTTAAGCGATATCTAAACAAAATCATATTCATACTATCGTATAGGGTCATCGGCAACTCCTGGATTCATTGCTATCTCCCCCCTCCTTCCTACACCTTCTCATGTTATAGTGAGGCCACAATTCACCACCTTAAGATGTTATGGCCCAGCAGTTTTCCACCGAGACCAAAGATGAAGCCTTAAAAATTGCCAAGGCGACCCAAAAGCCGGGACAAACCAAAGAGCAAACCAAGCTGATTGCCCAGGGGATAGAAAAGGGAATTGCCGAATACAAGAAACGTCAGAAGAGTAAGGCAAGAGACAGGGATAAGGCGCGTAAACAAGAACTTAAAGCCAAACAGCGTCAGCAGCACGACACAGACACCGAAGCGCCATCGCCAGAGGCCAGGCAGGTGAGTATTCTGCCCTGGCTACTGCTTGCCCTCAGCTGGGTTGGTTTTATTTGTGCCTACCTGCTCAATCATTAAGGCGACACTATGACTGCTAGGGCGATATCACGCCTACGTTAAGGACTGGGCAATCTCCTCGATATGGGCCTTCACCCAGCGCTTATCGATAGGTCCCCAGTCATTCAGCCGATAGTAACCGGCGTTGTGACGCTCGCCATCCTGCACGAAGGTGCAGCTAATTCCGATATCCCCAAGGGCGGCAATGGCATCTTGCAGGGTACGCCGAGGCATAGAGGTCGCCTTATTGAGCGACAACAGATTGTGCTGTTCAGCATCAATCAAATGGGCCAGATAGAGCTTTCTCATGAAGGCAATTTTCTGCTTAGATAACTCGGGGCTCAAGGCATCCTCTCTTCTCTAACTTATTACCACAATTAGTATTCTTACTCTTGTAACATAAAAGATTCATCACATACAGGCGCAAAGTGCTGACGCCGCTGATAAAAGTGATATAGTCATTCATCAACAGCACTCAATCGCCACTTGGCAGGATAACAAATGGAAGATGTGACTCCTCAACAAGCGACCTCTGCATCGATACGGCAACGCCTGGACAGCTCTGATTGGCTCAATATTGATGAGCTGCCACTGACCCAACTCAAACAGGCCTATATTCAGCAGGTACAGATAGAAAGCCTGCTGATCTTCACGCCGCTACTGATCATCGCCCCTATCGCCAGCATATTGCTCAACCTGCCCGGCAGCATGATCATCGCCCTAAGTACGCTACTGCTTATCCTGGCAGCCACAGTCGGCTATTGCCGTTATCGCCACGCCCTCTCTATCGCCTACGGCGTATTTGAACATGAGTTTGTCATGCAAAAAGGGCTAATTTGGCACAAGAAGACCGCCCTTCCCTATACACGACTGCAACATGTCAGCCTCTCTCAAGGGCCGCTGGAACGCTACTTTTCGCTGCATACCCTCAAGTGCTTCAGTGCCGGCAGCGGCAGTGCCGAAATCAGCCTACCAGGATTGGATACCCAGGAAGCTGAGCCACTACGCAGACACCTGCTGGCCAAGGCTTCGCTAAGCCAGCAAGGCTCAGACGAGAAGGAAGCCTAAGCTCATGAATACTAGGTTTGCCCAGTGGGCCAGCCTCTCTCCCTGGTCTATCATCAGCTTTAGTTTTGGCGGTCTCAAGCAACTGTTGACCAATGGCTACGCCCTGATCCCGCTGGTCTACACCGGGTGGCAGCAAGGTTTTAACTCCCCTTGGGTACTCTTGGTCGCGTTAGGCGTCTGTCTGCTTACTTTAAGCTATGCCAGCCTGCAATGGGCCTGGTATCGATATCGATTGCAAGACGCCAAATTGGGGATCCGTCAGGGATTGATCTTTAAACGGGCGCAGGAAATTCCCCTTAACAAGATTCAGAATGTCCGCCTGGAACAGCCGCTCTATTTTCGCCCCCTTGGCCTCTATAGCCTGGTGGTGGAAACCGCGGGTTCCAAACGAGACGAAGCCGTACTCGCCGCCGTCAACTATCGCCAGGCGATGCAGCTCAAAAGAGAGCTGTTTAGGGCGCATACACAAAAGCAGTCACCAATAGAACAACAGGTTAAGACTCAACTCAACCATGAAATACCAAAAGAAGGCTTAGTGATCGCCAAAGATCTTAAGGCATTAATGATCTTCGGTCTGTACCAAAACAACCTAATCTGGCTGTCACTGATCTCAGGCTCTATTTTGGGACAGATAGATTGGGAAAACCTGCAGCACAATGCGCTGGTGCAAGGGCTGCTGCACTGGTATCAGACCCAAATCGCTACCGAGCTTGGCTATCAGGCGCTACTTATTCTTGGCACTTTGACGCTTGTCTACCTCTTGCTATCGCTGATCTCCATGGCATCTTCGGTGCTCAAGTATTACCCCTATCGTCTCTGCCTGCGTCAAGGGACACTCCACAGAACCGGCGGAGTATTGGCCAAACAACAAGATGCACTGCGCCTGCACAGGGTCCAGACAGTGCGTTTCGAGCAACCCGCTATCGGCCGCCTGTTACAGCGCTGGACGGTGCATTTCGAGCAGGTGAAGGGCAATGAGGTAGAGCAGCTCGCCAAGCGTCACCTGCTGATCCCCAGCATGACCCGAGGCGACATAGCAGAGATGCTGCCCAGACTCGATGGCCTGGCGACCAAGGCAAATCGCTTGCCTTCAGCTTTTCAGGGGATCAACATAGGCTGGTTTTGGCGCCGCGCCCTGCCGCTGGCACTCCTTCCTCTGCTGCTAACCCCCATCACAGGTTTTACGCCCTTTACCCAAATTGTGTATGGCTTAACCCTGTTGTCGCTAATCGGCCTGTATCTGCACTATCGCCAGTGGGGCTATCACCTCGAGGGAGATGACTGCTGGATCCACAGCGGCATATTGGGTCAATCCTGGCAGTTGGTTCCCTTGATAAAAACTCAGAATGTCAGTATCTCACAGACACCGGGGCAAAAACGCCACGCGCTGGCAACCTTGCATTTAGGGCTTGCGTCAGGACCTTTGGTGATCCCCTATATTCCGCTGACAGAGGCTAGATTGATTGCCGAAACCGCGTTAAGTTTAACCAGGCAAGATCCCAAAAACTGGATTTAAGGAGCACAAATGAACCGGATAAGCCATACGCCTGACGAGATACTCAAGTTTTGGTTCGAGGAGATTGAGCCTAAAGCCTGGTTTGCAAAAGATCTGGCGTTTGACCAAGGGATCAAAACGCGCTTTGGCGAGCTGCTTACTCAGGCAATCAATGGCGAACTCTATCACTGGCGCACCACACCTCAGGGGCGTCTGGCTGAGATCATAGTGCTGGATCAATTTAGCCGTAACATCCACAGGGACACGCCCCTGGCATTCGCCGCCGATCCCATGGCATTAGCCCTGGCCCAGGAAGCGGTCGCCGCTGGTGTCGACAAACAGTTGCAACCCAAACAAGTTCCCTTTCTCTATATGCCCTATATGCACAGCGAGTCCAGGGCAATTCATGAGGTAGCTATGATCCTCTTTAACCGTGAGGGTGCCGAGAATAACCTGGCATTTGAACAGCGACATAAGGCGATCATCGACCGATTTGGCCGTTATCCCCATCGCAACGCCATTTTAGGACGACAATCGACCCAAGAGGAGCTGGCGTTTCTCGCCGAGCCCGGCTCAAGCTTTTAACCCATAGGGATTAAGGAGTACCCATGGAGATCACCCTGGCCCACGGCCTCTTGCTGTTAGTCACCGGCTTTATGGCCGGTATCATTAATACCTTGGCCGGTGGCGGTTCCAACCTGACCCTGCCCGCACTCATGGTAATGGGCATGCCCGCCGAGGTGGCCAATGCCACCAATCGCGTCGGCGTCACGGTGCAATCGATCACCGCCATGATAGGTTTTCATAAGCATGGCAAGCTGGATACCGACGACAAGGGCCCTATTTTACTGCCCACGATTGTCGGCGGATTCATTGGTGCGGGCGCCGCCGCCTACGCCCCCAGCGAGTTGATCAAACCCCTGCTGCTGGGCACCATGCTGCTAATGGCCTTTATCATACTGGTGCGCCCGGCCATCATCTCCCCCGAACTGGGCACCCCGGTTAACAAGATGAGCCAGACCCCCAAGGCCTGGTTTTGGCTGACGCTAGCCGGGATCTACGGCGGCTTCGTACAGGCTGGCGTTGGCTTTGTCCTCCTAGCCGCCTTGGCGGGTAGCCTGAGATATGATCTGGTCAGAGCCAATGCCTTAAAGGTGTTCTGCACCTTGTTTTTTACCTTGGCCTCACTGCTGGTGTTTATCTATGAAGATCTGATTCTCTGGTTACCCGGTTTAATTTTAGCGGCAGGGACTATGGTGGGCGCTCATCTGGCGGTGAAACTGGCCATTAAGGTCAGTCCAAATGTGTTGAAGTGGTTTCTGTTTTTAATGACGCTCTGCGGCAGTATCGCCGCCATGCTTCACTAACACTCAGATAGATTAGTCGCGCCAATCTATCATATAGCTGACAACCCCCGCTTGCTCACAGCGCCATACCCGCACCGCCACTGATGGCTTGAGTACACCGGGGGAAAGCTCCAGCGTCTTCCAGTCGGGGCGGGTAAACAGACCGCCGTTTAAGCGCATCTACTCCAGCTGATAGGCAATATTCAACCTTTCTATGGTGCCATCGAGGGTACGAATGCCAAAATCTATCTGGGTTTCGCTCCTGTGATAATTAAACACCTCCCCCTGCCAGGAGGTAAGATGGTTGCGATCGCAAGGAACAAAATCGGGGGCGCGCAGCCGCTCGCCAAAACAGGGCGTTCCCCAAAAGCAAAGGCCTATGGCGAGAGTCCACAGGCCCTGTGTCAGCAAAGAACTGCGCATAACGCTAATTCACCGGCCAACGATAGGTACCGCTCAACATATCGGCACGTTCAGACTGGCCCTGGGTGAACTCGACCATGCAACTATCGTCGGTATAGTCCATGAAGTTATAGATGGGGTCGTCACCGGCGTCGCGCCTACAGGTGTCGCGCCCCGTAGGGCAGCCATAAGCTGCTGAGCGCTCGGCTGGTGTATCCCCAACCTGATCCCCGCCACCATTACAGCCGCCCTGGAAGGTGTGGTACAAGCCCAGCCAATGACCCACCTCATGAGTGGCAGTATCCCCCTCGTTGTACGGCGCCGCAGTGCCGCCTGGCAGAGATTGATTCAGGATCACAATCCCATCATCGCTTGGGTTACTGGCATAATCGGTAGGAAAAGTTGCCCAGCCCAGCAAGCCGCCGCCAGGGTTGGACACATAGATATTCAGGGTCTCAGCGTTACCCTCGCGTAGGGTTCGTTTCATATCACGCTCGGCACTGGTGCCCGGCCCTGCGGTGTACCAGGCATCGTTATAACTAGTGGTGACCCCCTTTAAGGTAAAACTGAACTTAGTATCGAAACCGCTCCCGCCGCCCGCACCTGAAAAAGCGTCGTTGAGCACATCGATCTGAGTATTTATCAAAGAGAAGACATTGCCATCTCCACTGCTGCTCAGAATCAGATGCACATAAACGGGAATATTGTAACCTACCGGGGTGTATGGGTCGCTCGAACCACCACCGTTGCCACCACCATTGCCATTGCCGTTACCAACGCCGCTAGGCTTCTTTAAGGCTTTCAGGTGCTCATTAAGTAAGCGCACCTCTATATCTGAGGGGGTACGGGTACCACAACGCAGAAAGGCGGCGTTAGCATTGGCATGGTCAAATGCGGGCGTCGTGCTCGTCCTTGCCTGTTCTTGATCGGCTTGAACCAAACTGCTTACTGATATCAACAACAGAGTGGTTAGCAGTATTACGCTTCTTCTCATGACAGCCTCACCTTAAAATCAGATCCAGTTCACATTACTGAGTATAGGAAAAGTCGGCGAACTTGCGAACAAAGGCGCTTTTCTCCACGGCCTGGCGGTTTTCTTTAATTTCTCTTTACACTCCATACAAATGTAAATGATAACCATTACTATTTAAGCTGATGCTTTTTTTGGGTATCCTTTGTTGCGTTAATTTGGACGGCATGCCGAGCCTCAACGGCTTGCACGACTCCTCACTATTCCTCTTTCGCTAAGATGACGACAGATCATGAAACTAAAGCCTATTTCGCTCGCAATCTTCTGTGCCCTAAGCATGACTGCCATGCCTGGCCATGCAGAAACCCAAACCGCTCAGACAAACCAAGAAAAGCAACAGGTCGATGAACAGATCGAGAAGATCGAGGTTCGCGGACGCTATGTGCAAGGCTACAACGCCCATTCAGTTGGCGGCGCCTCACGGCTGGATCTGGCCATTGTCGACATTCCTCAGTCTGTCTCGGTGATCACAGATGCACAGCTCGACGACTTCCAGCTCAATGACATCAACAGCGCCCTGGACAGTGCCACAGGTATCAATGTTGAGCGTATCGAGACCGACCGAACCTACTACACGGCGCGCGGATTCGACATCACCAACTTTCAGATAGACGGCGTCGGCCTGCCGCTCACCTCGGGTAACAACCATGCCGACGAAGACACCGCCATCTATGATCGCATCGAGGTGATCCGCGGCGCCAACGGCCTGATGACGGGCGTGGGCAATCCCTCGGCCACGGTCAACTTCATTCGTAAGCGCCCAACGGCTGACAATCAGCTTAATCTGCAGGCCAGCTACGGCAGCTTTAACAACCTCAGGGTGGAAGCCGATGCCAGTGGCCGCCTTAACGACACTTTTGCCGGGCGCGTGGTGGCAGTGAAACAGACAAAGGAGTCTTACCTCGATCGCTACGAGACAGATAAAAGCGTGCTCTATGCCTTCCTGGAGGCTAACCTGAGCGACGACACCAGCCTGTCGGTCAGCCACAGTTACATCAACAACGATGCTACGGGCAATAACTGGGGCGCACTGCCGCTCTACTATACGGATGGCAGTCCAACCCACTACGACAGATCCACCAACACCTCGGCCGATTGGTCTAACTGGCAGGTGATCAAGCAAAATACCGTGGTGGAGTTGAGTCACTACTTCGGCAACGACTGGCGTCTACGCGCGACTTACTCCCACAAGAGTACCGATGAAGATACCGAACTTTTCTATGTTTACGGCACGCCCGACCGAGAAACCGGCCTGGGTCTCACCGGCTATGGCAGCGAATACGATCTCGACGAGAGTCATGATCTGGTAGATATCTATGTCGATGGCGAAGTCAGCCTGTTTGGCCGCGAGCATCAGTTGGTCGCTGGGGTGAACTATGCCAAGGTGGACTATATCGACACCTCTTTATATGACTACACCACGGGCAATGGTTTCCCGGCCATGCCGGATCTCAACGACTGGGATGGCAACACGCCCAAGCCCATCTTTGCCGACAGCCCCCGCGGCAGCGACGTCAGCGCTAAGCAGCAGGCCGCCTACTTTACCGGTCGCTTTAACCTGTTCGAGGGCTTCCATCTTATCGCCGGTGGTCGCTTCAATAAGTGGCAGGCCGAAGGGGTCTCCTACAGCAAGCTACAAGATGTAGAAGATAGCCAGTTTATCCCCTACCTGGGCGCCGTTTATCGCATCACTCCTGAACTAGTGGCCTATGCCAGCTATACCGAGACCTTCAAGTCGCAAACCGAGAAGGATATCGACGACAACTTGCTGGCGCCTGTTACAGGTGAAAGTAAGGAGATAGGTCTTAAGAGCGAGCTATTTAATGGTCGCCTGATCGCCAGTCTGGCCTATTTCGACATTCAGCAGGTCAATCTGGCCGTGCCAGATCCACGCACTGCGGATCTGCCGCCGACCGACCAGCGCTACATAGGCGCCGATGGCATTAACAGTAAGGGCTATGAATTTGAAGTCGCCGGAGAGGTATTTGATGGCCTCAACCTGAGCCTGGGCTTTACCGACTTCGATATTGATGGTCACGACGAAAACGCCGAGATAGTCGCGGCCTATACCCCAAGCCGCCTGCTCAAATTCGCCGCCACCTACGATGTCGCCGCCATTGAAGGCTTATCGATTGGGATGAACATGCGCTGGCAGGACGATATCTCGCGTCATCAGGGCGTGGTTGGCGATGGCTTTGATAATGCGGGCGAAGAGATCATTACCCGGCAGGACGCCTACGCCATCGTCGATCTTATGGCCCGCTATCAGTTTAACGAGAATATACAGCTGAGCGTCAACGCCAACAATGTGACCGATGAGAAATATCTCAACAGTCTCTATTGGGCTCAGGCCTTCTATGGCGCTCCCGCAAACTACAGCGCCACCCTCAACTGGAAGATCTAACCCGACGTAAAAAAGGGCATATAGGAAAACCTATATGCCCTTTTTAATAGCAACTCTTTGAATAAATTATCGAATATCTAATTAAACCAGCTCGGCCAACATAGCATCAGAATATTCCACCAGCGGCTGCTTATCGCGCACCCTGGCGACATAGTCTGGGTTGGCGATAAAGGGACGACCAATAGCTAACAGATCGAAGCGACCATCGGCGATGGCGCGCGCGCCAGCCTCTGCCGTGTAGCTTCCTACGCCCACTAAAGTTTGACCATAATGCGCACGCACATAGTCAGACACTCGGCCATCAAGATAATCAAACTCCATGGCGTCATCGAATATCCCCACATGCAGATAAGCGAGCTGACGAGACTCCAACTGCTTTAAGAAGTAGTCGAACACGGCGCGGTCACGGCTATCACCCTGCATATTAACGTAGGCTCCGGGCGATACGCGCAGCGCTGTGCGATCATTGCCGATACGCTTAACGATGGCATCGACCACAGCCAGCGGGAAGCGCGCCATATTCTCTGGCGAACCACCAAACTCATCATCGCGACGATTACTGTCGTGATGCAAGAATTGATCGATAAGGTAAGCATTAGCGCCATGGATCTCGACGCCGTCGAAACCGGCATCGATCGCATTCGCCGCAGCCTGTGAATAGTCGGCCACCAACTGTTCTATCTCCGCAGTCGTCAGCGCCTTAGGCACCTCATAGGCCAGTTCACGCTGACGTGGCACTGTACCTTCAATCTTAACCGCCGATGGCGCCACTATCTGCCCACCGAAGAAATGTGAGTGCGCCACACGGCCGGTGTGCCACAACTGGGCAAAGATCTTACCGCCTTTAGCGTGAACGGCGGCAGTGACTTTCTGCCAGCCCTGGATCTGCTCAGGGGTAAACAGGCCAGGCGTGTTGGGGTAGCCTTGGCCATCGGGGCGAATAATCACCGCCTCCGAGATAATAAGTCCGGCATCGGCACGGCGAGCATAGTAGTCCGCCATCGCCTGAGTGGGTACCAAGTCATCGTCTGCCAGACAACGAGTGAGCGGCGCCATGAGAATCTTATTGTTAAGGGTAATACTGGCATTAAGTGCATAAGGCTCAAAAAGATTGGCAGTCATATTCGGGTCTCTATCTTGAATGAGCGTTCAAGATAACGCCTGCTCAGGATCAATTCAAGATCTTTTTTGAACGAACATTCAAAATTAAGTACAATGCCCTTTATCGCCCAAGAAACAACACGAAGAGCCAGATGCGCAACGCCGAATTTGATCGCCAGCAGGTACTGAGACAGGCCATGAATGCCTTTATCGACAAGGGCTATGCCAAAACCAGTATGCAAGATCTCACCAAGGCCACAGGGTTACATCCGGGCTCCATCTACTGCGCCTTCGACAATAAGCAGGGCCTACTGCTTGCGGTCATCGAACAATATGGTCAAGACCGTCACGCCGAGCTAACGGCCTGCTTCAGCTCGTCACTCCCCTTCGTCGAGCAGCTTAAACGCTATTTAACCGGCATAGTCGATGAGTGTTTGTGCGAGGGCACACCTAAAGCCTGCCTGCTCACCAAGGCCCTAAATGAAGTGGCTGAACAAGATGAGTCGATAAGAGACGCCATTAAGCTACATCTCGACGGCTGGCAACAGACGCTGGAAGCCCAGTTTGAACAGGCTATCGTCAAGGGCGAGATTAACGGGGATGGCGGCCACCTGGCGCGCTATTTCATCATGGGGATCTATGGGCTCAGAACCTTTGCCCATACCAAACCCGCGCCAGAGGTATTGCACGCTCTGGCGCAGCAACTTCTTCAAGACACCTGCCGCAGTTAGGCTATTTCACTACCATCACTGGGCATTTAGCCTTATTGGCCAACTCCTCGGCCACACTGGGATTAAGCAGATGTGCCAGACCGGTATGGCCGTGGCTGGCGATCACTATCATGCCCACATCATGCTCTTCGGCGTCGAGTAAGATTTGGCCCAGTACGCCACCGGAGCGAACCTCGCTATGGACCTTGAGGTTTGGCGGCATCTTAATCTTTGCTTCTCTCACCACCTCTCCCAACTTGCCGTTGGCATAGGCATGCAGATACTGCTCTAGTTCCTCGTTACTCTCCACTACAATCCCATAGTTATGGGCGCCGTAAGGTTCGCTCACCACATGAACGATACGTAGATCGACGCCATAGAGGGTCGCCATCTCAATGGCATAACCCAAGGCGTGTGATGCCGTCTCGGAAAAATCCGTTGGGCACAGTATTTGACGTGTACGCATAGTACACCTCCTCAAATATAGCGTTCGCCGCGCCCCGGTTTGGCAGACCCGCTAAGCTAGTTCGGTGCTATCTGAGCACAACTCTACTTCACCACCAGCACGGGGCATTTGGCGCGGTTAGCCACCGATTCAGCCACATTGGTATGCAGAAAATGAGACAAGCCTGTGCGGCCGTGGCTGGCAATCACTATCATGCCTACATTGCTCTCTTCCGCCTCGGCCAGAATCTCGGTAACGGGATCGCCACGACGTATCATGGTCTCGATAGGCAGGTTACTATCGAGTTTAGCCAGCAAGGACTGCATTTTTTCGGCCGCCGCCTCTTCCATCGATTTGGCAAGCTCTTCGGGCGTGATAGCCAAGATCTGAAAATTCTCATCACCCATAGGCTGCTCTACCACATGGAGCAGGCGAAATCCCACCTGATAAAGATTTGCCATTTCGATAGCATAAGACAGGGCATGGGACGCCGTGTCAGAAAAATCTGTCGGGCATAAAATTTGACCTTTTCTCATCTGTTACTCCTTAGCACAATCGGCAATCACTTTACTTAAGCATAGCGGATAAAGGTGACACAGGCTTGACAGTTCCCTACCCTTGCAGCGCCCTTTATCACCCTTAACCTTAATACCCAAGTGCTGCGCAAGCCACTACTTAAACTAAGATTAATCGCTAAGCTCAAATCCATTCACCACTGACGAAGATCAAGCACTAAACTGGCTAGAACAACCAGGCGAGCGCGCTCTTTTTATCCTCGAAAAACTTAAACTCACCCGAGGTAAACCAGTTTGCCACACGCGTCATCCACTGCTGCACATCACCCTCACCCACGATGGCAACCCGCTTAAATTCTTTGCCATGTTTTATCCCCAGCTTGAGATCGTCCCAGGCACCATGTAGCGAAATACCATCGAGCTCAGTAATATCGATAAGCGCCAGGATCTCAGGGCTCTCAACCCCGGCCAGGGCAGATTCGAGTAGCGGCGTCATCTGCAGATAATCTTGATGGGTCAGCTTGCCGACCGCCTTAAAGGTGAGATAAACATTCTCCTGATTTCGCTCTATACCGATAGCAATACCATGTAACTCAGCGCTCATGACAACCTCCTGCCAAGACAACAAAAGTGCCTAGGGTCTGCAGTAAAAACAAACAGCAAAGCTCAACAGGCCCTAACTAAATTTTAGTTTTCATCCCATCACCACGCATTTGATCTAGATCACACTTTGTTCGGATATCGCTCAGGATTTGACCTAACTTCAAGGTTGACATAATATTAGACCGACTAATCAGTCGGTTTTTGAAAACACGCCTATGACGCCGTAAAAAATGGCGTCATCGCTTATCAAAGACTTAACGCAGACAGGATGGATAGCCAGATGAATATGCCCGCAAATCTCGACATAAGCCAAAGCCTCAATCAGCTGCTCGCCAGACAGAAGGCAAGCTTTCGTGAGCAAGGGGCGCCATCTAGGCAGCAACGCGAGACACAGCTTATCGCCCTTAAGCAGGCGCTGCTGAGCCATCAACAGGCAATCGTCGATGCCCTCAGTGCCGATTATGGCCACAGATCCAGTGATGACAGCCGCATCTCCGACATCATGCCCTGCGTCAACAACATCAACTACACACTGAAAAAGCTCAAAGGTTGGATGAAGCCCAGCCGTCGCCACGCGGGGATTTTATTAGCGCCCGCCAAGGTGCAGGTGCAGTATCAGCCCCTGGGCGTCGTGGGCATCATAGTGCCGTGGAACTTCCCTGTGATGCTCTCCATCGGCCCCTTGATCACGGCGCTTGCGGCTGGCAACCGCGCCATGATCAAGTTGTCTGAGTTCACCCCAGAGACCAACAAGGTACTCAAACAGATGCTCGCCGACCTGTTTGATGAGAGTGTGGTTGCCGTTATCGAAGGGGAAGCCGACGTCGCCGCCGCCTTCTCGGCACTGGCCTTCGATCACCTGCTATTTACCGGCTCCACCACGGTTGGCCGCCATGTGATGCGCGCCGCCGCTGACAATCTCACGCCAGTCACCTTAGAGTTGGGAGGCAAGTCACCTGTGATCATCGCCCCGGACATGCCACTGGATACCGCCGTGGAGCGGATGATCTACGGTAAATGCCTTAACGCCGGACAGATCTGTGTCGCCCCCGACTATGTGCTGCTACCTAAAGGCAAGAGCGACGCCTTCGTACAGGCCTTTATCGCCAAATTTAAGCAAATGTACGGTGAGATAGGTGATAATCCAGATTACGGCGCCATCATCAATCCAAGACAATTCGAGCGCCTACAGGCGGTGCTGCAAGACGCCCGCGACAAAGGGGCGCAGATCACTCCAAGCTCTCAGGAAACCCTTGCCCCCGACAGCCGCAAGCTGCCGGTACAATTGATCACTGGGGTGAACGAGCAGATGCTCGTCATGCAGGAGGAGATCTTCGGCCCTCTGCTGCCCATCATCGAATATGACAACCTGGCGCAGGCGATCGATTATGTGAATGACCGCCCTCGTCCGCTGGCGCTCTATATCATGAGCTTCGATAGCGATACCCAACAGCGTCTGCTCAACCAGACCCACTCGGGTGGTGTGTGCATCAACGAAACCGTATTCCATGTGGCGGCAGACGATGCCCCCTTTGGCGGTATCGGCCCCTCAGGCATGGGCCACTACCATGGCAAGGAAGGTTTCCTCACCATGAGCCACGCCAAGACCATACTGAGCCGTGGCAAGCTCAATACCGGCAAGCTGGTACACCCTCCCTATGGCACTGCCATTCAGCAGCTGCTGATGAAGCTATTTTTACGCTAAAGGGTGAGATTGAGAGAGATTGCCATGGGCAAAAGTCAGAAGAAACAAGCCATCTTAGATACCGCACTGCAGCTTTTTGTCAGTCAGGGCTTTCACGCTACCAGCACGGCCACCATCGCCCGCGAGGCAGGCGTAGCCACAGGCACACTGTTTCACCATTTTCCCTCTAAAGAGCAGCTGCTCGAGCAGCTGTTTCTCGGCGTCAAACAGGAGTTTGCCGACGCCATACAAGCGGGTGCAAGCAAGAGTGGCAAGCTTAAGCAAGATGCCAAGCAGCTGTGGTTTGCCGCGCTCACCTGGGCCATGGCCAATCCGCTCAAACAGGCTTTTTTTCAGCTCTATTCGATGTCGCCAACCGTCGAGCAGTCGGTGCGCGCTCAGGCGATGCACAGCATCCTAGGCTTTATTGCCGAATTGATCCGACAGGGGCAGGCAAGTGGCGAGCTGGCTAAATATCCCATTGAACTGATGCAAGACAACTGCCACGGCCAATACCTGGCCGCCACCCGCTACTTTGTCGACCACCCAGAACGCTGGCAGGATGAAGAGCAGCGCACCGCTAGCTTTGCCCTCTTCTGGAATGCCATGGCCGCGCGGTGATCACTCCTGCCAATCGGCAAAATGTGCAATCAGATGGTCGATAGCCATTCGCGCCCGCATGGGTAAGAAACGGCGGTTTTGGTAAACAATCCAGCTGGTGAGGCCGCGATTCCAATAGGGTGACAACACAGGAACCAGGCTGCCCTTAGCCAGCGGCACGATAAAGCTACTCTTAGGCAGATAGGCAATCCCCAAATGCTGCTCTGCTGCCGCGATCACCGCTGGCACATTGTTGCTGCGCCAGCGCCCTTCCACCTTGATGTTCAGCTCTATATCGTCTTGTTGAAACAGCCAGTGATCATTGTTAGAGATGATGCAGCTATGCAACCTGAGATCCTGAGGCGTCTTAGGAGTACCATGTTCGGCCAGATACTCAGGGCTTGCCACCGCCATCATGTCTCGATTCGCTAACTTACGCGCCACCAGGCCTGAGTCTTTTAACATTCCAAAGCGAATCGCGAAATCGATACCATCTTCGACAAAGTTAACTATTCGACTGTTGAAGTCCATGTCTATGGTTAAGGCGGGATGTTGCCTGGCAAAATCGATCAATACCGGAGCGATATACTGCTCGGCAAACGCCCCGGCAGCACTAACCCTCAGGGTGCCACTAAGCTGCTGTTGCTGCTGACTCACTTCCTCATTGGCCTGCCTAAGTCCCACCATCAGGTTTTGACACTGGCGATAATAACCCAGTCCAGCCTGTGTCAGGCTAACGCTACGAGTGGTCCTTGCAAATAGGGCGCAGCCAAGTCGCGCCTCAAGCCTCGCCACCTGACGACTCACATGGCTGGTCGAACTTCCCAGTTGGCGTGCCGCCGCCGAAAAGCCATTAGACTCGGCAACCGCAATAAATTCGACAATCCCCTCAAAACTATCCATGCATCACCATTGTTGCTATATAACAATATTAATTTGCCAACTTGATGGATTATCACAACAACCGGCAACAATTACAATGAGACCACTTTGTAATAACAGGAACTCTGCACCATGAAAAAAGTACTTATCTTTTTGACAAACCACGCCACACTCGGCACCACTGACGAAGCCAATGGCACCTTTGCGCCAGAACTCACCCATGCGCTGCATGAGCTATTAGCCGCAGGCCTTGATTATGATCTTGTCTCAATCGACGGCGGCAAGGCCCCCCTATATGGCACAGATATCGAAGGTGATGAGGTCAACGCATCTATGGTACAGGACGCCTCGTTTATCAGCCGGGTCAACAATACCATTCCCGCCTCACAGATAGATATTGAGCAATACAGCGCTATCTACTATCCGGGTGGATTTGGCCTGCTATCGGATCTGGCCACCAATGAAGCCGTTGCCCAGCTCAGTGCGGCGCACTACGAAAATGGTGGTGTCATTGGCGCCGTGTGTCACGGACCAGCCGGCTTACTGCCCATCACACTGAGCAATGGCGAAAAACTGATTGCCGACAAATCGGTAACCGGCTTTACCCGTGAAGAGGAGATCGACTATGGCACCATAGATAAGATCCCCTTCCTGCTCGAAGAAGCACTGACCCGCAGCGCAAAGCGCTATAACAAGGTCCAGCCGTGGAATGCCTTTATCATAGAAGATCAACGAGTCATTACCGGGCAAAACCCTGCCAGTGCTAGCGCCGTTGGTAAGGCGATTGCCGCACACTTAGCTTAGGCTCAACCGACACTCATGGTCATTTCCGTGGCTAATTCAATGGCTAATTCAATGGCTAATTCAATGGCCATGAGTGTCCCGCAAAGCTCCACTGCCAGATGGTTTGATGTTAGTATCAGCAGCTTAATCCCATTGATTTGCCGCGATAATAACAACTATATGAGGAGCGCTATATGCCTGTGCAAATGCAACGACGCCATCTACTTAAGGGCTTGGCCGCTGCCGGTCTGTTGACACACCTAGCCCCCCTCCCTGCATGGGCAAAAGCGACTCAAAAAGCCCTCTATATCGATGGCCTCTCCTTTTTGCCCGACGACTTAGCCGATCTCAGCGCCTCAAAGCTTGATGCCTACCTGTGTGATATCTCAGCCATCGAGGCCATAGAACAGGCCGATGGCACCACAAACTACAAACGCACCTACAAGGCTTGTGTCAAAAGCATCAGCGAGGCCTTAGAGCGGGTAAACGCCAACCCAGACAAACTATTGCTGGGGCGCAGCGCCAAGGATATCGAGCTTGCCCATGAAAGCGGACGCACTGCCGTCTTCTTTCAAATTCAGGGCGCCGACTGCGTCGAGCAGAGCATAAATCAAGATCTCAATCAGGTGGATGAGTTTTATGAGCGCGGCCTTAGGGTACTGCAGCTTACCCACCACTATGGCAACCTGTTTAGCGGCGGCGCACTGGACAACGACGGCAAGCAAGGGCTCAACCTGCCGCTGACAAAGGCTGGCCACCAGCTGATCGATAAGCTCAACAGTAAGAAGATGCTTCTCGATGTCAGCCACTCCAGCCCTCAGTCGGCACTAGATAGCGCCAGGGCCAGCCGCGCGCCCATAGTGCAGAGCCACGGCGCCGTGCGCGCCATCGTCAATCACGCCCGCTGCTCACCCGATGAGGTGATCAAGGCGATCGCCGATACCGGCGGCCTATTCGGCGTCTTTATGATGACCTTCTGGCTCACCACAGAGCACACGCCCACCACAGACCACTATCTGGCGCAGCTCAAGCATGTGGCCAATGTCGGCGGCATCGGCGCCGTAGCGATTGCCAACGACTATCCACTACGCGGCCACGAAAACTTATTGGCGCTGGGTAATGACAACGCCGAAGGGGTAAAACAATACATTGAGTGGTGGCACAGCCTGCGCGCCCGCGGCGTACTCGGCTTCGACCACGAACCCGAACATGTGGTGATCCCAGAGCTTAACCATATCGAGCGCATGGAGCGCATCGACAGCGCCCTGTCCCGCGCCGGATTCAGCAGCGGCGATCGCATTAAGATCATGGGTGGGAATTGGCAGCGGGTGTTGGCCGAGGTACTAGGCTAGTCCCTCTGACCCAGGCTGGTTACTCTAACCTAGGCTGGTTAACGGCCAGCCTGCTTCACGCTTAGGTGAGCACTAACCTTTAGTGCTCTGAAGGGTGTGGCGAAACACTTACGAAATTTATTATTGAGATGCGCAGCTTACTCTGCTTGAACTTAGCTTAAGTGAGTGTTAACCATCAATGTTTTGAATTGCCTGCGGCAGGCTAATGTGCAAACACGCTTTTGGCACGCAGCAAGTCCATCCTTGGATGCTCTGCGAAATCATCCCTGATTTCGAAGGCCAAAAGCGTGTTTACACCGAGTTATCCGTCTCTTCGATTTGACCTGATGGGAAACTTCTAGACACAAGCTTGTGAGGTTGATAGCTCTAATATGTGAATTTCAGATTAATATTTCTATTTGCTAACGCCTAATTTGGGGCCGGAGCTGCGTAGCAGCGGCGGTCCCAGTCCGCTTGCGGGCGACTACAATTACTTGTTATACCTTTGCTACTCACTATCATCATTCGCAAACCACACAGATAACCGCCGAAATTCTTTGTGCTTTATATAGTGTTCAAGGTCACGAATCTCTTCTTCTAGCTCATGGATTAAGCTAGATTTCTCAACCTCACTAAGAGAGCCAGAATTCGATATAGACTCAAGTATCAGCGTAGCAAGGTTGTCCTGCTTCTTTATCTGCCATAGATCGCGAAGATCGGCAATTTCTTTGCTAACTTCGTTGCGATGCTTAATAAGTCTATTGTATTCATCCATTCTATCTGGGGTTATAGGCTGTTTAAATTCTCCTAGAGTCTTCTCTCGCTCTTGCTGAATAGGTTGGAGCTTCTTAGTAATTCTCTCAAAAATTGGAGATGCTAGATCAAAGATGTTGTAGAAGTGCCAGTCTGCCTTGGCTCGCTCTAATTGAGCAGCTTCAACGCCACACTTTTTAAGCTCACTCTCAATTCTCTGTATTAGCTCATATTTTTGACTTCTTGGAAGACCTGCTTCCCAGCGCCCTGCTCGTGCCGTTGATGAAATTAGCATTTCTGAAATTGGGGCTGTGATATCTCTGAGCTGTTTCAAAAGATGCTCAGTTTCTTCGATCTTTTTATCAAGCAGCTCGGCCTCAATTCCTAGACCCTTAAATTTTTTGAATTCTGGCAGGAAGGCAAAAATAAGACTCAATACTGCGGCAGTATAGGTTGCAGTAGCGGCCCCTACCTTATCCATATAACCAAGCCCTACGCCTGAGATAAACAGAAGTATTGCCACAATGAAAATGATTATCTGCAAGTACCGATCTCCATAAAGGTATAACAGCTTATTAGTGCGCATGCGCGTTTACGTCATTAAAGTAGTGAAACACGCATTGTTAACTGATTGTATTGTAAAGAAGTTATCACTTCTACTTCAAATACACCATCCCGAAAAACGCGCATGCGCTTTTCCAAACCTCCCGCCTAGCGAGCTTAAGTTTAAACGCATGAAATTAATGATTTTTTAATTCACTCGGTTTGCCACCTATAGATAGTAAAGTGGCAAAGATGCACTAAGTTTTCATATCTATCGGCAACAAATGCAGTCAAATCGAAGAAATTGGAAATTCTGGTGTAGATGCATCTGCGGACGTCGATGGCA
>NZ_JSFF01000016.1:0-126345 GCF_000773485.1 Shewanella sp. ECSMB14101
TGAATTATGAGGGGATCCTACAGGGCTCTGCTGACATCTGATGTGAATGGATTTACGAATGCCGCGGTGAACAGTTTGTTAAACCGTACTTTCCTTGATCCTATCCAATAGTTTTTCTTGCTTCCGGTTGATATTTTCTATCAAACTTTCGCTCAGCTTTATGATATTGCTAGTCAATTTTTTATCGCCATAATTTGCACGGCGATGGATAGGGATTGTAAATGGCTCAAATCTGTTTTTGCCCACAATATCTTCAACATATAAAACATAACCACTTTCAAAAGGGTCCTCACCACTGTGAGCAGCGTAGTTATGGCGGATTCTTCTGATTTCATGGTGAATGTATTTATACTCATTTTGGATCTGGTTAACATGCAAACGCACTCCATGTCGCCCTTTCGTGTCAGCAAAACATTTCTAGTACGTCGTAACGATTGATACCAAAAGGCTATTTAAAATTGTGCGCTGCTCAGAAGTTACGTTATTTTGTTCTAATATTCCAAGAGCAATATTACCCCAAGCTACGACATTTTTAAGATCAGCAAGAATCAAAGTGTAGCCAATGTAACTTTGAGAAAGTCTGTCATCTAAAATCTGCGTTGGAAGAAGCTTTCTACGGTAAGTAACTTTATTGATGAGCTTGCGTTGTTCTTTGTCAAAAAAAGCTCTAATTTCAAAGCCACCTATCTTTTCATAAAACAAAGGATATCTCCGAATACATGTACGGTTTAATGCTTATTAGCGAGAATGCCGCTTATGTAAATCGCTTCCAACTAATGTACATCGCGACAAATTTTTTTAACTATCTGAAATTTGTATCAATAACAGCATTACATAACAAGGAGAAAGTGAGTAGCCTCAAAACGAAACCAGACTTCCATTTGTTTTAAGAAAGGGTGAGACCTTCCGCGTTATCCAAAACGGAAAAGGCTGGTTTTTAGAGTATTAAAAATGTCGTCAAATCGAAGAGACGTTAGATACCGGGTGTAGATGCATCTGCGGACGTCGATGGCAGGGATGCCATCGTCGAGCCTCCACGGATGGATTCACGGCGTGTAGCAGATGTATCTGCACATAAGCGAGCCGCAGGCTATAAGCATCAATGAAAGTGCGACTTTCAAACAAACTCGCTCAACCCCCAACAAGGTCAAAAGTTAAACCACCAAAAAACCAGCCTGGTTTTCCCCAGGCGAAAAAAGCGCTTTAACTCTCACTCAAAGTTAAAGCGCCAATCACAAGCCAAACGGTTGAAGTTTAGATTCTCAAGTTAACGAACCTAAGCTTCGAAGGTGTTTAAGATCCCTAATGCTGCATCACGGCCTTCGGCGATGGCTGTGACCACAAGATCTGAGCCGCGCACCATGTCGCCACCGGCGAACACCTTAGGGTTGCTGGTCTGGAACGGATTGTCGGCGACCTTAGGGGCGACCACGCGCTCCCACTGATCCAGCTCAATACCATAGTCGGCAAACCACTTGGCTGGGCTCGGCTGGAAGCCGAAGGCGATGATGATGGCATCAGCCTCGATGAGCTGCTCGCTGCCTGCAATCGGCTCAGGGCGACGACGCCCCGACTCGTCAGGCTCACCCAGGGCTGTCTCGACACATTCGATACCGCTGACCACACCATCATGAGTCTTGATAGCCGTCGGCTGGCGGTTAAACAGGAAGTTGACCCCCTCTTCACGAGCATTTTGCACCTCGCGGCGCGAACCTGGCATGTTGGCCTCGTCGCGGCGATAGACACAGGTCACCTCGCTGGCGCCTTGCCTAACGGCTGTGCGTACACAGTCCATGGCGGTGTCGCCACCACCGAGTACCACCACCTTCTGACCGGCCAGGCTCAGATAAGGGGCTTCATCGTCTGTGGTGCCCATGACGTTGTGGGTGTTGCCAATCAGATAGGGCAGGGCCTGGTAGACGCCCTGGGCATCTTCGTTTTCCAGACCGGCCTTCATCGGGGTGTAGGTGCCCATGCCGAGGAAGACGGCATCATATTCGTCCAGCAGGGTATCGAAGCCGATATCCTCGCCTACGGTAACGCCGAGTCTGAACTCTATCCCCATCCCTTCGAGGACGGTGCGGCGGGTCGCCATAACAGATTTATCCAGCTTGAAGGCGGGAATACCATAGGTGAGCAGGCCGCCTATCTGAGGATGCTTGTCGAACACCACCGCCTTGACGCCGTTGCGGGCGAGGATATCGGCGCAGCCAAGGCCAGCCGGGCCCGCGCCTATGATGGCGACGCGCTCCTTACGCTCAACCACCTTGCTCATATCTGGGCGCCAGCCCTGAGCGATAGCGGTGTCGGTAATGTATTTCTCTACGTTACCTATGGTGACGGCGCCAAACTCGTCGTTGAGGGTACAGGCACCTTCACACAGTCTGTCCTGAGGACAGACGCGGCCACAGATCTCCGGCAGTGTGTTGGTCTCATGGACCAACTCAGCCGCCTCGAGAATGCGTCCCTGTTTGGCCAGTTGCAGCCAGTTGGGAATATAGTTGTGCAGCGGACATTTCCACTCACAGTAGGGGTTACCACAGTCTAGGCATCGGTCAGCCTGCTCTTTCACTTGAGGCTGTGCAAAGGGCTGATAGATCTCGATAAACTGCGTTGCGCGTTTCTTGGCGTCGTGTTTGGTCGGATCCTTACGGCCTACTTCAATAAATTGAAAATCGTTACTCATGGCCATTACCCCGCTACCACTGCTAATGCAGGTTCAGATTGTTCCAGACGCAAGAGATCATCGAGCGCCACATTCTTAGGCTTGATCAGGACGAAACAATCGATCCAGTTTTCAAAATCGTTTAACAACATCTTGGCGTGCTCACTGCCGGTCTCGGCTACATGCTCTTCAATCAATCCTTTTAGGTGCTGTTGCTGTATCGGCGCCGTCACCTTCTGCATATCCACCATCTCAGTATTGAGACGGCGGTTGAAGTGGCCGAAGCGGTCGAATACATAGGCGAAGCCGCCTGTCATACCTGCGCCGAAGTTAACGCCTGTCTTGCCCAGCACTACGACGATGCCGCCAGTCATATACTCACAGCCGTTATCGCCCAGTCCTTCGACCACGGCGATGGCGCCTGAGTTACGCACGGCGAAACGTTCGCCTGCCTGACCGGCAGCAAACAGCTTGCCGCCGCTGGCGCCGTAAAGGCAGGTGTTGCCCAGGATCACGCTCTTCTCGCTCTGGAACATGCTGCCCACTGGCGGATAGAGGGTGATCTTGCCGCCCGACATGCCTTTACCCACATAATCGTTGGCATCGCCGCAGAGGTTCAGGGACAGGCCTGGTGCATTCCACACGCCAAAGCTCTGACCTGCGCTGCCGCTAAAGTTAAGCTGTATCGGTGCCTTGGCACCCTGGCGGCCAACCTTGGTGGCGATATAGCCAGACAGGGCTGCGCCCACTGAGCGGTCTGTATTGTTGATCTCAAAGCGTGCCTCTAAGGCTTCGCCCTGATCTACTGCCTGCTGACAATGACTTAGAATTTTCTGGTTAAGCTCGCCCTTGTCATCGGTTGGGTTGGTCTCACGCCAGGTGAGGGCGCAGCCTTCTGGTACTTCTGGCTTATAGAGAATGGCCGACAGATCCAGCTTCTGCTGTTTATCTGTAGTGCCTTCTAAGGCCGAGAGCCAGTCGCTGCGACCGACCAGTTGTTCAAACTCGGTGACGCCCAATGCCGCCATCCACTCACGGATCTCGCGGGCCATAAACTCGAAGTAGGTCATCACGCGCTCGGGCAGGCCGTGGTAGTGATTGTCTCTGAGTTGCTTGTTCTGGGTCGCGACACCTGTAGCGCAGTTGTTGAGGTGACAGATACGCAGGTATTTACAGCCAAGGGCGATCATAGGCACGGTACCGAAGCCGAAGCTCTCGGCGCCTAGCAGGGCCGCCTTGATCACGTCGGTGCCAGTCTTAAGACCACCGTCCACCTGCAGGCGGATCTTATGGCGCAGTCCGTTAGCCACCAGTGATTGGTGTACTTCGGCCAGACCCAGCTCCCACGGGCTGCCGGCATATTTCACCGAGGTGATAGGGCTAGCGCCCGTACCGCCGTCGTAACCTGAGATGGTGATCATGTCGGCATAGGCCTTGGCCACGCCGGTGGCAATGGTGCCCACGCCGGGCTCAGATACCAGCTTGACCGAGATCATCGCCTTAGGATTGATCTGCTTAAGGTCGAAGATCAGCTGAGCCAAGTCTTCGATAGAGTAGATATCATGGTGCGGCGGCGGTGAGATCAGGGTGACGCCTGGGCGTGCGTTACGCAGCGCGGCGATCTCTACGCTCACCTTGTCGCCAGGCAGCTGACCGCCTTCACCGGGCTTAGCGCCTTGGGCGACCTTGATCTGCAGTACCTCGGCGTTCACCAGATAGTGCGCCGTGACGCCGAAGCGGCCCGAGGCGATCTGCTTGATGGCCGAATTACGCTCAGAATTAAAGCGACGCGGATCTTCCCCGCCTTCGCCCGAGTTTGAGCGCCCGCCGAGGCGGTTCATGGCAACAGCCAGCGCCTCGTGAGCCTCAGGGCTGAGGGCGCCGATACTCATGGCGGCGCTGTCAAATCTTGGGTAAAGGGTCTCGGCGGCTTCGACCTTATCGAGTTCGGCAGCCTTATTGTCAGCCTTAACGGTGAAGAGATCCCTCAGAGTTGCCACGGGTCTGTCGTCCACCAACTCGGTGAAGCGCTTGTAGATGCCATAGTCCTGGTCTCGTAGGCTCTGCTGCAGGGTGTTAACCACATCCGGGTTGAAGCAGTGGTACTCACCGCCTTCAACATACTTCAGCAGACCGCCTTGAGGTAGCGGTTGATGGGCTTGGAAGGCCAGCTTCTGTAGCGCCTGTTGATCTTTCTCCAGCAGGGCAAAGTTAGCGCCCTCGATGCGGCTGACCACACCCTTGAAGCAGAGTTCGACCACATCTGATGAGAGGCCGATGGCTTCAAACTGCTGGCTACAGCGGTAAGAGGCAACGGTACTGATCCCCATCTTGGACATGATCTTACGCAGCCCTTTGTCGATGCCCTGACGGAAGTTGAGCATCAGCTGCTGGGTTTCGCGTACGCCATGACGGCTGGCCAGCGCAGAGATACTCTCGTAGGCCAGGTAAGGGTAGATGGCGGTAGCACCAAAGCCCAGCAGCACGGCGAAGTGGTGCGGGTCTCTGGCCGAGGCGGTCTCGACTATGATGTTGGTGTCACATCTTAGGCTCTTGTCGACCAGCACCTGCTGCACGGCGCCCACGGCCATGGCGGCGGGGATCACTTGCTTGCGCTTGTCGGTGGCTCGGTCGGACAGGATCAGCAGAGTGGTACCAGTGCGCGCCAGGCGCTCGGCCTCGTCGCAGACGCGGCGAATCGCCGCCTCTAGTCCTTCGCTGAGATCGTAATTGAGATCCACCGTATTAGCGCGGTAGTAGGTCGAATCCAGCGCCAGCAGTTGATTGAAATCGCTGTAGAGCAGGATTGGCGAGTTAAACATCACGCGGTAGGCGTGGCCCGTGGTTTCATTAAACAGGTTCTGTTCGCGGCCGACACAGGTGGCCAGCGACATCACATGTTTCTCCCGTAGGGGATCGATAGGAGGGTTGGTTACCTGAGCGAATTTCTGGCGGAAGTAGTCGTACAGAGTACGAGACTTTTTCGACAGCACCGCCATAGGCGTATCGTCGCCCATGGATCCTGTGGCTTCTTCGCCTTTCTCGGCCAGCACCCAGATCACTTGCTCTAACTCTTCGCGAGAGTAGCCAAATTGCTTCTGGTATTGCACTAAGGTGTCAGCAGAGAACTCGCATACGCCCTGGGCCTCGCCAGGCATCTGCTCGGCGGGGATCAGGGTTTGACTGTTCTTGGCCATCCACTCTTTATAAGGGTGGCGGCGTTTAAGATCGTTATCAATCTCGAACGAGGAGTAGAGCTGACCGTTAAGGGTGTCGAGCACCAATAGCTCACCTGGGCCAACACGGCCTTTTTCGAGTACCTCGTCCGGTCCATAGTCCCAGATGCCGATCTCTGATGCCAGGGTCAGGATTCTGTCTTTGGTGATCACATAGCGTGACGGACGCAGGCCATTACGGTCCACCGCGCAGGCCACATGGCGACCATTGGTCATCACGATCCCCGCTGGACCATCCCAAGGCTCCATATGCATGGAGTTGAAGTCGTAGAAGGCCTTTAACTCATCATCCATCTCTGGGTTACTCTGCCATGCAGGCGGAATAAGCAAACGCATGGCGCGGTACAGATCCATACCGCCGGCAAGCAGCATCTCCAGCATGTTATCCAGCGATGAGGAGTCAGAACCGCTTTCATTCACAAAGGGAGCGGCTTGCTGCAGATCCGGTAGTAGCGGCGCATTAAACTTGTAGGCACGTGCGCGGGCCCACTGGCGGTTGCCCGTGATAGTGTTGATCTCACCGTTGTGGGCGAGATAGCGAAACGGCTGCGCCAAAGGCCACTTGGGCGAAGTGTTGGTTGAGAAACGCTGGTGGAATAAGCAGATTGAGCTTTGTAGGCGAATATCGGCCAGATCCGGATAGAAGGCTGGCAGATCGGCGGGCATCATTAGCCCTTTATAGACGATCACCTGGCCGGAGAGACTGGCGACATAGAAGTCTTTACAGTCTGTCATCTGTTGTTCGAGACGGCGACGCGCCATATAGAGGCGACGCTCGAGATCTTTCTCTCGCCAACCGATAGGGGCATTAATCAATACTTGCCAGATCTTAGGTTGGCTGGCCTGACCGATAGGGCCAAGCACCTCAGGATTAACCGGGACTTCACGCCAACCGGCTACGCTTAAGGTTTCTTTTTCTAACTCACGCTCAAGGGTGCGCTTGGTATAGTCTGCTACCGCCTCATCTTGGCTTAAAAACAGCATGCCCACGGCAAACTTGCGGCTCAGGTGCCAGTCGTTTTCATTGGCGACGGCTTCGAAGAATTTAATGGGGAGTTGCATAAGCAGGCCGCAACCATCGCCGGTACGGCCATCGGCAGCAATACCACCACGGTGTTTCATGCGATCCAGGCCATGAATGGCAGTACGTACAATTCTATGGCTGGCTTCGCCATCCATTTGGGCGATTAAGCCAAAACCACAGTTATCCCGTTCAAAACTGGGGTGATACAAGCTCATATAAAAACTCCCTAATACTAACCAATACTTCGTCGGGGAAATTCATGCGATTGATGTGCACCCGAACCATCCAAATTAACTTTTGCCCAGCAAAAGGTCAATTCAAATTTATGCATAAAATGTGACTGGTAAGGCGTGTTTTATACGCTTTCAAATTTAACCTTACGTTAACGTAAACTGTTTTTGGTTCGCTATAACATTATGAATAAAAAGAATTTTGATTTGAGCCTCAAAAGTCTTTTACCAAAATGTAACAAATGGGGTTATTGTCTTTTAATCTAAAAAAATGATTTTTATTGCAGATACAGTGAATTTTTTAACAAATCTAAGACCAATGTATTAGTCAGAGTGTGCAGCGGGGCTAAGTTTAGCTTCAGTTTGTGATGTGGGGCACGGGTTAAGGGGCTAAACATTGATGTAGCGCCAAGAACTCATTTTTAGGGCCAGTTACAATCCCTGCCTTTTATTTTTCGAGAGAGAACCCCGTGGGACTGGATAGTCACGTCAATACCTTTGGTCTGCATTGCAAAGCCAAATATGGCCAGCGCCTAAAGAAGCTGACCTTAGATGCTAAATTTACCTGTCCAAACCGAGACGGCAGTCTGGGGCGAGGTGGCTGTACCTTCTGTAACGTGGCCTCCTTTAGTCATGAGCATGGCACTGTCGACTCCATTGCGGTGCAACTGGCGAAGGGGCGCGAGCGTGCTCAAGGCAAGACCACAAAGTTTATCGCTTACTTTCAGGCTTATACCAGTACCTATGATGAGTATCGATTGCTTAAGCAGCGCTATGATGAGGCGGTGGCCGATAAAGATATTGTCGGCTTGTGTGTCGGTACGCGCCCCGACTGCGTCAGTGATGAAGTGATTGAGTTACTGGCGGGCTATCAGGCGCGCGGCCTTGAGGTCTGGCTGGAACTTGGGTTGCAAAGCGCCAATCTAGAGACGCTTAAGCGAATCAACCGTGGTCATGGGTTTGAGGAGTATCGAGACACAGTGACGCGGGCAAGAAAGGCGGGGTTAAAGGTCTGTACCCACCTTATTTTAGGGCTACCCGGTGAAACACATGAGGATTTTTTAGCCAGCCACCAAGCGGTACTTGCCGCGGGTGTCGATGGATTAAAAATTCATCCACTACATATCGTCGAAGGCAGCACCATGGCTAAGGCTTGGCGCGCCGGGCGAATGACATTATTGTCCCAGCAAGCCTATGCCGACAGTGTCGGAGAGTTGATACGCCATACGCCTAAAGAGGTGATTTTTCATCGTGTTACTGCTTATGCTAAGAAGCCTATCTTGTTGGCACCCGATTGGTGCGCCTATCGCTGGGAAGGGTTAGTCGCGATAGTGAAGAACCTCGAATCTCTCGGGGGACAAGGGCATTATTTGACCCGATAGGCTAAGTAATCAATTTTCAATTTAGGGGCTAAAAAAGTGAATAATTGGGCAACTAATTTAATATGTGGTTAATGAAAGGTTAAATAAGAGCCTATTTAACTTGCATATGCTTCAATTAGTTGCGTCCACCATTCTAGGCGCTATTATGGGGTAAATTTTATTCTTGTCCCGTCAGCATTTTTTCGAGAGGTGCCTTAATATGGCAACAGCCGAGTTAGAATCAATATTGGATCTCAATACCCTTGAGCAGTACTGCAGCGCTATTGGTGCAGGCACCTTGCTTAAGAGTGTTGTCTTGTTTGAGCAGTTGATGCCTGAGTATGTTGGCAACCTGGTGAATGCTAAAGAAGCACAAGACAAAGATACCTTATGTTCTGAAGCGCACAAATTTAAGGGCGCAGCCGGTTCTGTTGGCTTAAAGCGTATCCAGCAGTATGCTCAGTTATTACAACATGGCGAAGCGCCAGAGTGGGCGGCCGAGCACGCTAATTGGTTACAGGTGATTGTCGATAATGCTAGCAACGACTTGGCTGAGCTTAAGGCTTACTTAGAGTCGAAAGCCTAAGCCCTAAGCCCTAAGCCCTAAGCCCTAAGCCCTAAGCCTAAGCGCTAAGCTTAAGCTACTGAGTTTACCAACGCCCCTGATGAGTGATCATCGGGGGCGTTTTAGTTTGTGCGTTAATTAGCCGCTTTTGGGTAGCGCTTCACACTTCTGGCACAAGAGTGGGTTAATCCTAATGGTGCTTGTGCTAGAGTTAGATAGAGTATTTGAATGTAAATGGAAGCTGGTAATCGATTTTATGAAACATCTGCCAAGTCTAAAGAACCTTTACTACCTGGTGAATCTTTATCAGGAACAGAATTTTAATCGCGCGGCCAAGCTGTGCCATGTCAGCCAGTCTACCCTGTCGAGTGGCATTCAAAATCTGGAAGAGCAACTCGGCCATCAATTGATCGAGCGGGATCATAAATCTTTTATCTTTACCGCCATTGGCGAAGAGGTGGTTCAGCGTTCACGCAAGCTACTGACCGATGTCGATGATCTGGTGGAGCTGGTCAAGCACCAGGGGCAACCCATGACAGGTGACATTCGTCTGGGCTGCATCCCTACCATAGCGCCGTTTCTGCTAAGCCGGGTGGTGAAACATTGTCAGCAGGAATATCCAGAGCTGACCCTGTTTTTAAAAGAAGATACCACAGAGCGGTTACTTGATGCGCTAGGGAAGGGCGAGCTGGATCTTTTACTGTTAGCGTTACCGGTCGATACCAGCGGATACCACAGCATGAAAGTGGGCATAGATCCCTTTAAACTGGTGATGCATAAGGAGCTGAGCAGCGAGGTACAACAGCCGATCGATTATAAAGCGCTGCCCGATGAGAGTATTTTCCTGCTGCAATCTGAGCACTGTATTACTGGCCATGCCATCAGTGCCTGTCGTCTGGCCGACAGTGATAAGATCAACCCCTTTGCCGCTACGAGTCTGCATACCTTAGTGCAGATGGTAAACAGCAAGTTAGGCACCACTTTTTTGCCACAGATGGCGATAGATGCAGGGATTTTGAACGACACAGATCTGATTGCATTGACCCCACCTGGTGAGGCGCCCTATCGAGACATAGGTTTAGTGTGGCGTCAGACTTCCAGCCGTATCATGACCTTTAGAACCTTGGGCAAGGCGATTCAAAGTTTGTTGGAGCAGGCGGAAAGCTAAGGGCTGTTGATCTTTGTTGTTTGTTTTTGCGAAAGTTTGTAGGTGATTTGTATTTAGCAGAGTCGGTGATCTGTAGTGAGCGACATAAACCGGCGATAATGCAGTAGCAAAGGCCTACAAGCGCTGCCCCATAAATACTGCGCAAGGGTATTCTTCTAAACGCACCCTGTTGATTATGAAATGGCCTGCAAAGCTGTTAGAGATCGTTTCAGACAATTTCTTAGGTGCTCGTTCTTAGTTGCTCGTTCTTAGGTGCTTGCAATTCACATATTACCAATATGCATCATTACTCATGTTTCGAGACTCATGCCTTGAGCAAAACGGATTTAGATTGAACAAAAATGAAATCTGAAAGGAAAATCGGTCCTAATTATTGCTACCCTTGGGGGAAACGCCATATACCTCGATAGAGTGTTGTTTCCCCTTGAGCTTAATCGGCCCGAGATTGGCGAAGTCGTAATGACTTTTACTGGTATCTATGAGGGCTTGCAAGGAGCCTGAGATCAACATGCGTTGACCCATAGGGTTACACTGATCTTGCAATCTTGCCAGGGTGTTGAGCACGTCGCTAAAGAAGCTAATCTCTTGCTTTTGCACACCCACGACTGCCGCGACCACTTGCCCACAGTGAGCTGCGGCCTTAAATTTAGGCACAAAACCATACTGCTCTTCGAAATACTTGCGCTGCCAGTTGAGTTGCTGACTGAACTCATAGTAAATGTTGAAGCTGCGATCTTCTATGATGCCGTTTTCCAGTGGCCAGTGTATCAACACAGCATCGCCCATGTAGCGATAGATCTCGGCATCATTATTCACCACGGTATCCGACAGTAGGCTAAAACAGTCCTGGATCAGACGACTGAAGCGGTAATCTCCTAGAGACTCGGCATGGGTGGTCGAGGCTACCATGTCCAGATAGAGAAACAGACGCTGCTCATATCTGGGTCTGTGATATTTCCCCAAGCCAATATTGAGCAAGATTCGAGGGCCGACCAGCAGTGCCATCTGCTCGATAAAGGCGAGACCCACACGTACCGCGACGAGATAGATGATAAGTGCCTGAAATGCGGGACTGTATAGAATATGGGCGGTCAGCATCTGTCTGAGGGTCGACATATGGTTTTCGATGGCCCACATGTTAAGGAACTGGGTCATATAGGCCAGCGTTGTGGCCCCAAGCAGAAGGAAGAGTCCCTTAAAGATCACCGAAAACAGATAGGGCAGGCGGTTGATGGCGCTATAGTCTGCGATGAGATTCGACATCCAATGCAGGCTACCAAAGATGATCCCCATGTAGATTGCCAGCGTCGCGAGATCGGCAGTCCCTACCGCCCATTGCGGTAGCTCTGGTGTTTGGGCATAGCGGAAAAAGACGAACGCCGCCATGGCGATAGCCCAAGCGAAAATGGCAAATATGAGCTTCTTTGCTTGAATGCGTGCTCTCACGGTGACAGATAATTCCTAACTGCTACACAAATCTCAGGATGCGCTAGTGTATAGAAAACACCCCTACAATTTCCAGTGATATTTGTGATCTAGGTCAAATGAAGTCTAGATGTGCCAAAAAAGCGACAATTTTATGTTTCTAAATTGTTAAGTTACCGTGTTTGTTGTTTTTTCTTAGCGTTTACTGATGTAAATTTAGCCAGCCTGCCCATTGCTTATAAGTCTACTTGAGGATCAACACACTCGGTTTTGGCGTTGATTAAGGACAGATATAACGGTTAAGGATCTGCTGAGTAAAAGGGATCTTGAGGTAGAAGCCTCTGGGATTGGTCAGTTTTATTTGGCCATTACTGGCGATACTTTGAGTGAGGGCTCGGCTGTTAGCCCCCTTGGGTCTTAGCTGTAGTACTTCGCCGTGGCGGGCTGTGATCTGCTCTACCTTGCCTAGCGCGATTAGCTCCATGATCTCCTCCCAGTCCTGGCGGATCTGTGACAGCTCCTCTTCGCTGGGGGTCCAGAGGATAGGCGTACCTATGCGTCTTTCGCTTACGGCTTTATGGCGAATTCCTTCTACCGGTATCCACAGCACCCGCTGTAGCTTATGAAAGACCAGACTGTCTTGCCATCTGAGGCCGCTGATGTTGATAAGTGGTGCCACAGTGACATAGGTGGTTTCAAGGGGTTTACCTGACTCATCCACAGGAATCGTTTTGAGCTCTACGCCCAGGTGCAAGAAATCTTGTTCAGGTTTTGAGCCTGCGGTGGCACCCAGCTCAAGCTCAATGAGTTGGCCTATCCAGCCTTTATCACGTTTGAGATTGTCGGGTACAGCAATGGCGTGTAGCTCGGCCAGTTGGCCTAAGGTAAGGCCTGCCATATCTTGGGCCCGAGACATGAGTTCGTCGATGGAGGCCGGTGGTAAGGATCTGCTTTTCATAGGAAGGATTCTACCCGAGTTATACACTTTAGCAATCACGGTTAAAATTTGCCCGAAATCTTTGGGCTGAGTTAATCACAGCTGAAGCTTTGCTTAAGTTAATGAAATTTAACTATTAACTCTTATTTAATCTTGATAACTTCTGGTCGCTTATCGAGTTACTCCGTGATTTCCCCACTCTTTCCAACATACTTATCCACAGAATTATTGGATAACTGTGAGTGTTGATCGGCAAGATGAACAAAAAGGCTCATGTCAAGGGGATTTAGCGGGCTGTTTAGCGCCGCAATATCACATAATTGCTTTTATCTGTGAATAACCTTAAATAAGTGCAAGTGTCTTTTTATTCCATTCACCCTTTGGGTGTTTTTTGTGCGATCGCAGTTTGTGAACAAATGATCCTATGGTTTTTAAAAAACTTTCTATTTTTATTCAGTGTTTTAGCTTTGTATTTTGTCAGGCTCAAATGAAGGCTTTTGATCTTCATTTAGGCTAAATTGACAATTTTAACTGAGTTTCAAACAGAGATATCCACAGATTTTGTGGATATCCTCGGTTGATATCGAGAGTGTCTGTTGATAAAAGCAAAAAAATTGGTTTTTTATCCAATCAATATCTGTTAACGGGGAATTGCCGCCGACGCCGCTTTGTGAAACAATCGATTCATTAGAATATTTCAATTTGGAGTCCATGTGATTGATAGTGACGGCTTTCGTGCAAATGTAGGCATCATTATCTGTAATCGCTTTGGGCAGGTGATGTGGGCCAGACGCTTTGGTCAACATTCCTGGCAATTTCCGCAAGGTGGCGTGGATGAAGGCGAAAGTGCCGAACAAGCCATGTATCGGGAGTTGTATGAAGAGGTTGGGTTAAAGCCTGAGCATGTACAGGTGTTAACCTCAACTCGTTCCTGGTTGCGTTATAGATTACCAAAACGGTTAATTAGGCAAGACAGTAAACCCTTATGTATCGGACAGAAGCAGAAGTGGTTTTTATTACAATTAAAGAGTCAGGAGTCGGCTATCGATCTGGCGGCCACGGGGCATCCTGAGTTTGATGATTGGCGGTGGGTCAGTTACTGGTATCCTGTCAGGCAGGTGGTATCCTTTAAACGTGATGTTTACCGCAAGGTGATGAAAGAGTTTGCGCCGACGACGTTAGCGTTTCAGGCGCAGGAAAATACCCATAGTGGCAGAAGGCGAGGTCGCCGCAGGTAAGATTAAGATGGAGAGATAGGCTGTGTTAAAAACGCTCAGGGATATTACTCAGGCCGTAGCCGCAGCCGAAGATCTTCAATCTGCCTTATCGCTACTCGTTAGCCAAACTAAATCGGCAATGGAAACCCAATGCTGCTCTATCTATATCTTAGAGGAGCAGGAGTTGGTGCTTTCTGCGACCGATGGTCTGGACCCCAGGGCCGTTGGCCGAGTCAAGATGCCCATGAGCCAAGGCTTGGTCGGACTAGTGGCCGAGCGCGAAGAACCCGTTAACCTGGCTGATGCCCAGCAACACCCCAGATTCAAGTTGTTTACCGAAGTCGACGAGGAAGATTTTCGTGCCTTTCTCGCCGTTCCCATCATCTTTCAAAAATTGATCTTAGGCGTGCTGGTTGTGCAGCAGGCCGATGCCCGCCAGTTTAGTGAGGCCGAAGAAGCCTTCCTGATGACCCTGGCTGCCCAATTAGCGGTAGCCGTACGAGAGCAGCGTAAGAAGGCCGAGGTGAAATCGGCGCCAGATAAGTGTCTTTATACCGGGACTTCAGCGGCCAGTGGCGTGGTGATTGCCCATGCTATGGTGCTAGGTGGTGAAATCGCCTTAGATCAACAGCTGCATCAGACCCAGGATATCGAAACTGAGCTACAGGCATTGAGTCAGGCGTTAGATGCTTGTCGCAATACCCTAAGTGCCCTGTCGCAACGTTTCGATGGCGAGAATGAGAAAGAGGTGCAATCTATCTTCTCGGCGTTGCTTTTACTGCTTGATGATACCAGCTTAGGCGGTGAGTATGTGCGGGAGATCCAAGCGGGCTGGACGGCGATCTCTGCGGTGAGCCGTGTGTCGCTGCGCTACATCGACCACTTCCTTAAGATGCAAGACCCCTATATGCAAGAGCGCGCCACCGACATTCGAGACTTAGGTCAGCGTGTTCTGCGTGAATTGATTGAGCCGCAAAAGATGCAGCTGGAACTCGATGTGCCGGTGATCTTGGTGACTAAGGAGGCCACGGCGACCATGTTGGCGGAGTTTCCCCAGCATAAGCTCGTAGGGATTGTCACTGAGCAGGGGGGCGTAAACTCCCATGCCGCGATTTTGGCGCGCGCCTTTGGTGTTCCAGCTGTGATTGGGGTGGAGGGGATCCTTAATGCGGGTATTGATGGTAAGCAGTTAATTCTCAACGCCAATCGGGGGCAGGTGCTCATCTCGCCAACGCCGACTCTGATTAGTGAATATCGCAGTCTGATTTCGGCCGAGAAGGCGTTGCAAAAGCGGTATGCGGCTGAGCTTTCACAACCCGCTACAACTCTCGATGAGCGTCGTATTCATCTCTATCTTAACGCCGGACTGTTGAGCAGCTTGGCTTCGGAAATAGCCGAAGGGGCCGATGGTATTGGACTGTATCGTACCGAGATCCCCTTTATGTTGCAGACTCGCTTTCCCAGTGAGGCTGAGCAGGTCGAGGTGTATCGCCAGGTATTAGATGCGGCGGTTGGCCGACCGGTGGTGATGCGTACCTTAGATGTCGGTGGTGATAAGCCGCTTTCTTATCTGCCTATCACCGAAGAGAATCCCTTCCTAGGATGGCGAGGAATACGCCTAAGCCTAGATCATCCAGAGCTTTTCCTGGTGCAACTAAGAGCTATGTTAAATGCATCCGGTGGGCGCGATCAGTTACATATTTTGCTACCAATGGTTTGTTGCCTCGATGAGATCGATCAGGCTATCGCCTATCTTGAGCAGGCCTATCTTGAGGTGAAGCAAGATGTTCATCCGGATCTACAGCGACCTAAGCTAGGGATCATGCTGGAAGTGCCAGCGCTCTTGTTCCAGCTGGAAGAGGTAGCTAAACGGGTCGATTTTATCTCAGTAGGATCCAACGACCTGACACAATATTTACTGGCGGTCGACCGTAACAACCCCAGAGTCAGCACCCTTTACGATTGCTACCATCCAGGTATTTTACGGGCCTTGAAGCAGGCGAGATTGGCCTGTAAGCACTATCGACTGCCAATCAGTGTTTGTGGTGAGCTGGCGGGGGAGGCGATAGGTGTCCTTTTGCTCGTGGCTATGGGCTACACCCAGTTGAGTATGAACCAGGGTAGCCTTGCCAAGATCAATTATTTGATCCGCAGAGTCTCCTATAGCGATCTCAGTGCCATCCTCAATGAGGCACTATCGCTCAGCAATGGAGCCGAGGTGAGGCAGCTATTGACTCAATATCTTAAAGATAACGAATTGGATGAGTTCTTATAACTGGGCTAGGGTAATTTCAATCTGCCATTATTTCCATTAAGCTAATGCCTCATTTTGCCATCGCGATAGAGGTTTCATGTTCACCATAGTTGTTAGCTGCATTGCTTTAGGTGCCTTTATTGGCTTTATGGCAGGTCTGTTAGGCATAGGGGGCGGTGTGATCGCTGTGCCTGTACTGCTGTTTTTGTTACCTAAGGCGGGCGTGGTACCGGAGCATCTGACCCATGTGGCGATAGCAACCTCCCTGGCGGCGATTATTTTAACCTCACTTTCCTCAGCCAGGGCGCATCATAGCCGTGGTAATATTCCCTGGCATTTACTGACTATTATGTTGCCGGGTTTTATCATTGGTGCTCTGTCGGCAGGCTTTATCTCTTCACTCTTTTCCGCCGAGTTGCTTAAGCAGATATTTGCTGGTTTCTTGGTGCTTATGGCTGTGCAGATGGTTTTTCCCGTTAAGGCTACAGAGGTAGAGCGCTCCTTACCCCCTGCGCCCTACTTATTCCTTGCGGCCTGTATTATTGCAGTTATTGCGGCGCTGATGGGAATTGGTGGCGGTATCTTGTTGATCCCTTTCCTGACTTGGGCTGGCGTGCAGATGCGCCATGCTATCGGCTTTTCATCGGTCACAGGTCTGATGATCGCGTTGTTTGGTAGCCTGAGTTATGTCTTTGCTGGCTGGGTGACCCAAGGCCTGCCTGAGTACACCTTAGGGTATATCTATTTGCCGGCTTTGCTGGGCATAGTCTGCACCTCAATGTTGACGGCGCCCTTGGGGGCGAAAGCTGCCAGTATTTGGCCGACGGCAAGACTGAAAAAGATCTTCGCCGTCATGTTATTCTTTACGGGAATCAAGATAGCCCTGACCTAATCGGCAAATGGGGAAGGATGAACAAGCAGTGGGCGTCTTGCGCGCACTTATAAGTAACAATAAAAAGTAGGACAAGATGAAACAGTATTTGGCGTTATGTGAGCGAATCATCAATGAGGGCGTTTGGGTCGAGAACGAACGTACGGGCAAGCGCTGCTTAACCGTGATTAACGCCGATCTGGAATATAATGTGGCCGGTAATGAGTTTCCCTTGATCACCACACGCAAAAGCTTTTGGAAAGGGGCTATCGCTGAGCTTTTGGGTTATCTCAGAGGTTATGACAACGCCGCCGATTTTAGAAAGTTAGGTGCCAAGACTTGGGATGCTAACGCTAACGAAAATGCCGCTTGGCTTAACAATCCCCATCGTAAAGGTCATGATGATATGGGCCGGGTCTATGGTGTTCAGGGCAGAGCTTGGGCGAAACCTGATGGCGGCACAGTGGATCAGCTTCGAAAAATTATCGATAACCTCTCCAGGGGAGTAGATGATCGCGGCGAGATCTTAAGCTTTTATAATCCTGGCGAATTCCATATGGGCTGTCTGCGCCCTTGTATGCACACCCATAACTTTTCCTTTCTAGGTGACACTCTCTATCTCAATAGTTTCCAGCGCTCATGCGATGTCCCGCTTGGACTTAACTTTAATCAGGTGCAGGTGTTTGCCCTGTTGGCCATTGTCGCTCAGATCACTGGCCATAAACCGGGTAAGGCTTACCACAAGATAGTCAACGCTCATATTTACGAAGATCAGTTGCCTTTAATGCAAGAAGTGCAGCTCAAGCGTCAGCCCTTCCCATCGCCTCAGCTACATATCAATCCTGATATCAAGTCGCTCGAAGATCTTGAAACCTGGGTCACTATGGATGATTTCGAAGTAACAGGTTACCAGCATCATGACGCGATCCAGTACCCTTTCTCTGTATAACCTTCAGTCATAAGACTGAGGAATTTCTGAGGTAAAGCTCCAGCGGCGGATTATCGTCACTGGAGCTTTATTAATTTATTCTGCATAAAAAAACCTCTATTTATCGAGTATATGCCTGTATGTGTTGTCACATAAAGGTTTAGGCTTGGTAAACAAGCTGTCAAATTGCATCACGTTGATTAGTCTCGATAGAGAGTCTACACTTGATACTTCGGAATTACCGATGTTTAATGCTGATGCAAACGATTATTCAGTTAGGTTGCATTCCGCTAGACTCGATCCATTAAGTGTTTTTTGGAGTTTAATTTATGGAAAAGGCGATTAGAAATTTTCTAAGCCAAGAATCAGCTGGCGGCATCCTCTTGATGGCCGCAGTGCTACTAGCCATGATCATGGCCAACTCTCCCTTGTCTGGTTTGTACCAGGGTTTCTTGCATACAGAAATGCAGGTGAGAGTCGGTAGCCTAGATATCGATAAGACTCTCATTCATTGGATTAATGATGGCTTGATGGCCCTGTTCTTTATGCTGATCGGCTTGGAAGTGAAGCGTGAACTGCTTGAAGGCGCATTGTCGAGCCGTGAGCAGGCGTCTCTGCCCACTTTTGCTGCCATCGGTGGCATGATCTTTCCGGCGGCGATCTATCTCATCTTTAACTATTCCGACCCCATCACTCAGGTGGGCTGGGCGATTCCTGCTGCAACAGATATTGCCTTTGCATTGGGTATCATGGCCCTGTTGGGTAGCCGAGTGCCGGTAGCGCTTAAGGTCTTTCTGCTTGCGTTAGCCATTATCGATGACTTAGGCGTGGTGGTGATCATTGCCATGTTCTACAGCACAGATTTGTCGACCATCAGCTTGGTGGTGGCAGCGCTGGCGATAGTGATTCTGGTTGGGCTCAACCGTAAGGGGGTCACCTCACTGGCGCCTTATGGCGTAGTGGGCCTGATCCTGTGGATCGCCGTGCTCAAATCTGGGGTCCATGCGACTTTGGCGGGCGTTATTATTGCTTTCTGTATTCCACTGCGGGCGAAAGACGGTAGCTCACCCTCTGAAAATTTAGAGCATAGTCTGCACCCTTGGAGTACCTTTGTGATCTTGCCTATCTTTGCCTTTGCCAATGCGGGCGTGGATCTGTCGGGTATGAGTTTAGGGGATCTGCTATCGCCTGTACCAGTAGGGATCGCCTTGGGACTCTTGCTCGGTAAGCCGCTTGGAGTACTGCTATTTAGTTTTGTGGCCGTGAAGCTCAAACTTGCCGCACTGCCAGATGGTATGGGCTGGCGTCATATTGCGCCCGTAGCCGTAATGTGTGGTATCGGTTTTACCATGTCGATGTTTATCTCGTCCCTGGCCTTTATCGGTGAAGGTGAAGCCTATGGCGATTTAGCAAGATTGGGCATATTGACAGGATCTATCGCGTCGGCGGCAATAGGGTATTTTTGGTTATCTAAAGTGCTGCCAGAGAAAGGAGAAAAATCATGAAAAAAATCGTCGTGACACTCATGCTCTCGTTAGGATTAGCTGGGGGCGCCTCGGCTAGCCAACTGGCCGCCTGTAATCAGGATATCAATAGCGAGTCTTGTCAGCACTACCTTGAAGGGGTGGTTGACGGTGCGCTGATGTATAAGCCAAATGCTATGGGGAAAAGAGTCGAGAGTAATGGTTATGAGTCTCGCGCTCTTAAGTATCGCAGTGGTAAACGCTTCGAAGAAGCAAACCGTACCTATTGCGAGAGCCGTCTACCAGAGAGAGAAACCTTGGTACAGGGACTCGCTGAGGCGTTTGAGATGGGCAAAATCGATTCTGTCGATTCCCTCAGCGAAGTGATGTACGACCTGATGGATTGCCAGCGTCTGAAATAGGACGGGAGATTCGCAAACCTTGATGTCCCATCTTAATTACAACCATCTCTACTATTTTTGGATGGTGCACAAAAAAGGCTCGGTGGCTAAGGCCGCCGAGACCTTATGTTTGACCCCGCAGACGGTAACTGGACAGATCCGCGTATTGGAGCAGCGTCTCAACGGCACGCTATTTAAGCGGGTAGGGCGTAACCTTGAGCCCACTGAGCTGGGTGAGCTGGTATTCCGTTATGCGGACAAGATGTTTAGTCTGAGTTATGAGATGTTAGATATCCTTAACTATCAAAAGGATAATAACATCTTGTTTGAGGTAGGCATCGCCGATGCCTTGTCCAAGGCGTTGGCCAGCCGCGTGTTACTTTCTGTTGTCCCCAGCGATGGCTCTATGCACCTGGCTTGCTATGAGGCGACTCACGAGAGCCTGATGGAACGCCTAAGAGCCCACAAGCTGGATATGATCTTGTCCGACTGTGCCGGCGAGTCACTCAAATATCCCGAGATCTTATCTAAGAAGCTCGGGGAGTGCGGCGTGGCATTTTTCTCATCGACTACCTATGAACAACCCTTTCCCGCTTGTCTGGAGCAGGGCAAGTTGCTGATCCCGGGCAAACGTACTTCGCTTGGCCAGCAGCTGCACCATTGGTTTGATGAGAATGGCCTGGATGTGACCATTCTTGGAGAGTTCGATGATGCTGCCATGATGAAAGCCTTCGGTTTCTTTAAGAAGGGGATCTTTGTGGCGCCCTCCATCTATAAGCAAGATATTCTCGCCCATGATATTCATCTTTTAGGGGAAACTAATGATATTAAAGAGGTTTATCATGTAATGTTTGCCGAGCGCATGATTCAGCATCCTGCGGTGAAATCATTGTTGGAAACCGATTTTAGTGATCTGTTTGCCGGTAAAGATCTTGAGGTGGAACGCTTATAAAAACGGTGTGAAGCCGTTAGCCTAACTGGTACACTATCGCCAATTAAAAATAAGGGAGTAGTTGTGTGTCAGAGCCAATGAACATTGCCAGAGTGAGATGGGCGTGCCGACGCGGCATGTTAGAGCTTGATGTATTGTTTCAACCCTTTGTTGAAACGCAATATGAGCATCTTTCTAATGATGACAAAGCTGTTTTTGTTCGTTTGTTAGAGTGTGAAGATCCCGAGTTGTTTGCCTGGTTTATGGGTCATGAAGTGTGTCCCGATCCACTGCTTGCCGATATGGTCGTAAAAGTTCGTGGCCGGGCGGCGCCATAAGTTTCACCTTGTCGCTTCATTTGATCAGCGACTCTCGCTGATATGTTTTGCGGCCGTTTGTCTAAGTTCATTCTTGGTCTGGCCGCCAATTTCCCTTCTCTGGTTTGTTATCATCAAATACGCCCTGCTATCGGCAGTGGTCGGTTTCTTTGTTTATCAATTTTGGATACTCAAACACTGGTCATTTGGCTTCTGGCTGGATGAGTCCGGTAAGATTGGGCTGGATGAAAAGTCGCAAGGCGCTGCGCAAACAGAAAACTGTGTGGCTCTGTATTATCGGCGGGTGTGGGTGAGTCCCTTTGCCGTACTTTTTTGGCTTTGTAGTGATGACAATAAGCGTTTAGTGATTCTGTGGCGGGATATGTTTGACGACACAGGCTATCGGCACCTGTGTCGTCTATTGCTCAGATTTGGTTAACTTAGGTTATTGCTCTGGGAGCAATATGGTAGGTAGCGGGTTATTGCCCTTATTCGGGTAATCGATATTGTAGTGCAGCCCACGGCTTTCTTTACGTTCCATGGCGCAGCGAATGATCAGCTCGGCAACCTGAACCAGATTACGCAGTTCAAGTAAGTTATTGCTCACCTTGAAGTTGCTGTAATACTCCTGGATCTCCTGCTGTAGCATGGCGCAGCGACGCAGCGCGCGCTCAAGGCGTTTGTCTGAGCGTACGATCCCCACATAGTCCCACATGAAAAGACGCAGTTCATGCCAGTTGTGGGCAATCACCACCTCTTCATCTGAGTTGGATACTTTACTCTCATCCCAGGCGGGCAGCGCACCCGGCATAGGGATTTTAGTCAGCTGGCTCTCGATATCTTCGGCTGCGGCGCGGGCGAATACTAAACATTCTAGCAGTGAGTTACTGGCGAGGCGGTTGGCGCCATGCAGACCTGTATAAGCCACTTCACCTATGGCATAGAGGCCATTGAGATCGGTTTGGCCGTGGAGATCTGTCATCACGCCCCCACAGGTATAGTGAGCGGCAGGTACGACAGGGATAGGATCTTTAGTGATATCTATACCCAGCTCCAGACAACGTTTGTAGATAGTTGGGAAATGTTTGATCACAAAGTCAGCGGGTTTATGGGTGATATCCAGATAGACACAATCGGCGCCCAGACGCTTCATCTCATAGTCAATGGCACGAGCCACGATATCACGAGGGGCAAGTTCGCCACGCTCGTCGAAGTCGGGCATAAAGCGGGTGCCGTCCGGGCGTTTCAAATAGGCCCCTTCGCCCCTAAGGGCTTCGGTCAATAGGAAGTTGCGCGCATCGGCGTGGTAGAGACAAGTCGGATGGAACTGGTTGAACTCCATATTGGCTACACGGCAACCCGAGCGCCAGGCCATGGCTATACCGTCACCCGAAGCGATATCAGGATTTGAGGTGTATTGGTATACCTTTGAGCTACCACCTGTGGCCAGGGCAACAAAGCGTGCCTTGACGGTTTCCACATGCTCTTCGTCGCGGTTCCATACATAAGCACCGAGAACACGGTTGCCTGGTCGTTTGAGTTTACGGGTGGTGATCAGGTCAATGGCGTTGTAGCGCTCCAGTACCTTGATATTGGGGTGGGTGAGGGCGCGCTCTTGCAGCGTTACTTGTACCTCTTTGCCCGTGGCATCGGCCGCGTGCAAGATACGCCTATGGCTATGGCCACCTTCACGGGTTAAGTGGTACGGCGCCTTGCTTTTATCACCGTCGGCGGTCTCTTCCTTGTCGAAGGCGACACCGCAATGGATCAGCCATTCCATAGAGCTCTTGGCGTTTTCGGCTGTGAAGGTCACAACTTCTTCGTCGCATAACCCCGCCCCGGCAATCAGGGTATCGGTCACGTGAGATTCGATGGTATCCTCTTCATCGAATACTGAGGCGATGCCACCCTGTGCATAATAGGTGGAGCCTTCGCTGAGTGGACCTTTGGAGAGTAAGATAACGTTTGATTTTTCAGCCAGATGTAATGCTAAAGTCAAACCAGCAGCCCCGCTGCCGATAACCAAAACGTCAGATTGATGTTCAACTACTTGTTTCATCAGGTATCATGGTAAGTTATGCGAGTATTGTCTATGGTAAACCAAGACGGAATTTATGGATACAGATCTCGCGGTAGAAAATAAATTTGGATATCGCAATTTTTTTTAGAACTTTTTCGGTGTGGGCTAGTCTACATATGTGAATATGATTCGAGCGACTGAGAAATCAGCATTTTAGATTTAGGAGTAGTCGGCTCGGATGAGTGGACAGATAAGTGATCAACAACTCGTTGAGCGAGTGCAGCAAGGAGACAAAAACGCTTTTAACCTGCTGGTACAGAAATACCAGAGCAAAGTCATTAATCTGATTGCCCGCTATGTGCGGAATCAGGCGGATGTGGCGGATGTGGCACAGGAAGCCTTTATTAAAGCTTATCGTGCGCTGCCTAACTTTAGGGGTGAGAGTGCGTTTTACACTTGGTTGTATCGCATCGCGGTGAATACCGCGAAAAATCATTTAGTGGCACAGGGCAGGCGAGCGCCTGCCAATGATGTCGATGCAGAAGAAGCCGAATACTATGACGGCAGTGATGCGCTAAAGGAGTTCGCCTCCCCAGAGCGTCTTATGTTGTCAGATGAGATTCAGAAAGTGGTTTTCGATACGCTCGATACCTTGCCGGAAGAATTGAAGATGGCCATCTCTTTACGTGAACTCGATGGGATGAGTTATGAAGAGATTGCCAATGTGATGGAGTGCCCTGTGGGTACTGTGCGTTCTCGTATTTTTAGAGCGCGTGAAGCCATCGACAAGAAGTTGCAGCCTTTGCTGGAACGATAAAGCATTTAACTCGATACACTAAATTTATATGGGTGATAAATGGATAAATTAGGTCAGGAATGGGTCTCCGCTGCCGTTGACGGTGAAGTCGACGAGCAGGTATTGGCTGAATTGGCAGCCGATACGGATTCGCATGAAAAGTGGCGTGATTATCACATGATAGGTGATGCTATGCGTGGTGAGTTGCCAGCTGCGATCAATTTAGATCTCAGTGCCAATATCGCTGCGGCTATCGAGCATGAGCCTAGTATCCTGGTGCCTAAGCGTGTCGATACGCCTGAAGTCGCGCCCCAAAGTCAGTTTGCCAAGGTTGTCCCGCTATTTAAGCAGTTTGGTCAGTATGCCATTGCGGCCAGTGTGGCACTGGTAGCCGTGATTGGTGTACAAAATTATAATCAGACTGGTATCGAAGATGCGGCGCCTATGCCGGTACTCAATACCCGTCCCTTGATTGGTAGTGCATCACCGGTGAGTTTGCAGACGGGCCCTGTTCAGCAAAATCAAAGCTATACCAATGAGCGTGTGATGGAGCAGCGTCATCGCATTAACACCTATATTCAAGATCATATGCTGCAACAAAGATTGAACAACAGTGCCAATATAGACGACAATGGTGAGATGACACCGATCCCGGTTAATCACTAAAAGCTTTTTATACTGGTCACACTGTTACCCCATATGTGTAGATTAGTATGGTTAAGGAGTTAGCTTGCGTCTTATTTGGTTGGCCCTGTTAGTCCTGGTTTTTCCTGTCAGCGCGCAGGAAGAACTGTCAGCTAAGGCTTGGCTTGAAAATATGAGCCTTGCCTTAAAAGGGCAAGAATTCAAGATGTCCTTGATCCACCTTCAAGCGGATCACATTCGTCCCCTGGTTTATATTCACGGTATGGTCGATGACCAAGAGGTGGCTTTTCTCGAACACCTTAATGGTCCGCCGAAAAACGCCGTGCGTGTCGGCAATACCGTCACCTTTATCGAACATGACCAACCCGCCTATAGCGTGAGAGCTGATCGTATCCAAGGGGTATTACCTCCCGCCTTTGCTGGCTCTATCTCCAACCTGGAAACTGGGTATCAGTTTGTGCTCGGCGGTCGTTCGCGACTTGCAGGGCGCCCCAGTCAGTTGGTGCGAATTATTCCTAATGATGACCATAGATACGGTTATCAGGTGTGGCTGGATATGGATACCTATCTGCCTCTACGTTATGACATGCTCAATCTTGAGAAGCAGTTACTCGAGCAGATACTGGTCGTAGAGCTGATTGTGCTAGATGACGCGCCAGCGATTTTGCATGAAGCCTATAAGCAGGATTGGCCCGAGATCATGCCGCAGCCACAAAGGGAACAGGCCGATAACTGGCAATTCACTTGGTTGCCCCAAGGTTTTAAGATATTGGTGAAGGATAATCACAGGTTAATTGGTAGCCATGAGGCGGTGGAGTACATTGCCCTAAGCGATGGTTTAGTCAATATCTCAGTGTATGTGGCCAGAGCCGGTGATACCGCGCTGCCCGATGAGTTGATGACACGTAACGGTTTGTCCTTAGCAACTGAAAGGGTGGGTAACGCCGAAGTCGTTGCGGTGGGCAAGGTGCCTGCAGAGACACTAAGCCGTATCGCAAAAAGCATCACTATAGAGTGATCTGATTATGATGGAAGAAACCGCCACAGTGATCAGGTGCCCGGGTGATGGCTGGGTTACTGTTGAAGTGAAAGTTAAAAATGCCTGTAATCATTGTGATAACAATGAGAGTTGTGGAACTTCTGCCGTATCCAAGGCTTTTTCTCCTAAAGTGCAGCGATTCTCGCTGCCCAGTAATACCCAATATGAAGCGGGCGAACTGCTTAAGCTTGGCCTGCCTGAAAGCGTGATCTTAAAGGCCGCTGCCATCGTCTATCTAATGCCGCTGGCGGGTTTATTTATCGGCGCAGGCATAGGCCATTTTATGGCGCAAAGCCTGGATCTCGCTGGCAATGATATACCAGCCATTGTCACAGGTATTCTCGGGGCTGTTAGTGCCTGGATGGTCGGGCGCCGCTGGGCCAAGGCCATAGAGGTAAACAGTCAACCTGTTATCATCTCACGTCTGGGGCACCCCCTTAGCAAGGTGTCTTCAGTCAGCTAGTCTATTATTTTCACCGTCTGAATGATTCCAATTGGTATTAGGTTGTCGATCGGGTACAATTCGGCACTTTTAGATAATTTTCAATTTCGAGTTTAGTCATTTCGCACAATGAAGCATATTAGAAACTTTTCGATTATTGCCCATATTGATCACGGCAAATCAACCCTTTCTGACCGTCTTATTCAAGAGTGCGGTGGCTTGTCTGACCGCGAGATGGCGGCGCAAGTCTTGGACTCAATGGATCTCGAGCGTGAGCGCGGTATTACCATTAAAGCCCAGAGTGTGACACTCGACTATAAAGCCAAAGATGGTGAAACCTACCAGCTTAACTTCATCGATACTCCTGGCCACGTGGATTTCTCCTATGAAGTTTCGCGTTCACTGGCGGCTTGTGAAGGCGCCTTGTTAGTGGTCGATGCCGGGCAAGGTGTTGAGGCCCAGACCCTGGCAAACTGCTATACCGCCCTCGAAATGGATCTCGACGTGGTGCCGGTACTCAACAAGATAGATCTACCTCAGGCCGACCCAGAGCGAGTCGCTGAAGAGATTGAAGATATTGTAGGTATCGAGGCCACTGACGCGGTGCGCTGTTCGGCGAAGACGGGTCTTGGTATTAGCGATGTGCTGGAAACGATTGTTGCGCAGATACCGCCACCAAAAGGCGATCCTGATGCGCCGCTGCAGGCTTTGATTATCGATTCTTGGTTTGACAGTTACCTGGGCGTGGTTTCTTTGGTGCGCATCAAGAACGGCATGCTTAAGAAGGGTGACAAGTTTAAGGTGATGTCGACCGGCCAAACTCATACAGCCGATCGCGTCGGTATCTTCACGCCTAAGCAGACAGATACGACTCAGCTGAATACGGGTGAAGTGGGCTTCGTGATTGCGGGCATCAAAGAGATCCACGGCGCGCCAGTGGGCGATACTTTGACGCTGGCCAAGAATGGCGCCGACAAGCCTCTTCCTGGTTTTAAGAAGGTGAAGCCTCAGGTATATGCGGGCGTATTCCCTATCTCGACCGATGATTATGAAAATTTCCGTGATGCGCTCAACAAGCTGAGTCTTAATGATGCGTCGCTCTTCTTCGAGCCAGAAACTTCATCGGCACTGGGCTTTGGTTTCCGTATCGGTTACCTCGGCCTACTGCACATGGAGATCATTCAGGAACGTCTGGAACGCGAATATAACCTGGATCTGATCACGACAGCACCTACGGTAGTTTATGAGGTGGCGACCACTAAGGGCGAGACAATCTATGTCGATAACCCATCGGATCTTCCACCGATGAATAATATCGAAGAGATGCGCGAGCCTATCGTGGAGACTAATATCCTGGTGCCGAAAGAATACCTGGGTAATGTGATCACCCTTTGTGTCGAGAAACGTGGTGTACAGACCAACATGGTCTACCACGGCAATCAGGTGGCAATCACCTATGATATGCCTATGGCCGAAGTGGTGATGGACTTCTTTGATCGTCTGAAATCAACCAGTCGTGGTTATGCGTCGCTGGAATACAACTTTAAGCGTTTCGAGGCCGCCGACATGGTGCGTCTGGATGTGTTGATTAACGGCGATCGCGTCGATGCCCTAGCGATGATTCTGCATAAGGCTAACGTGCGTTACCAAGGTCTGGCTTTGGTCAACAAGATGAAAGAGCTTATTCCTAGACAGATGTTTGATATCGCAATTCAGGCCGCCGTTGGCAGTCAGATCATTGCCCGTTCTTCAGTGAAAGCATTGCGTAAAGACGTAACCGCTAAGTGTTATGGTGGTGACGTGTCGCGTAAGAAGAAACTGCTGCAGAAGCAGAAAGAGGGTAAGAAGCGTATGAAGCAGGTGGGTAATGTTGAAGTGCCTCAAGAGGCCTTCCTGGCAGTGCTCAAGCTCAACGAGTAATCACTTTTTAGTTAATAATTGTTAATAGTGATCGATAATGAGCGCCGCGGTTTGCGGCGCTTTGTTTGTTACAGTATAAATGGGCTATTGACCTGCTCCCTAGGCAGGTACCGACAATCTCATTTCGCAGGAGTTAGTTAGCGTATGGCAGCTTATTTTTCCCTTATTTTGGTTTTGGTGACACTGGGCAGTGGCTTGATCTGGATGTTCGATGCCCTGGTGTTAGCGCCGAAGCGCCAACAGAAGCTGGCGATAGCTCAGGCCGCTAATCAGGAGATCAGTGAAGAGAGTGCTGAAAAAATCGTGCGTGAATCCGCCATAGTGGAAACCTCGCGCTCTATTTTTCCAGTTATCGCTTTCGTGTTGATCTTACGCTCTTTTCTTTATGAGCCGTTTCAAATTCCCTCAGGTTCTATGATGCCAACCCTGTTGGTGGGTGACTTTATCCTGGTAGAGAAGTTTAGCTATGGACTAAAAGATCCTGTGTGGCGCAGTAAACTGGTAGAAACAGGCAAGCCTGAGCGCGGTGATGTGGCGGTATTTAAATATCCGGAAAATCCACAAATTGACTATATCAAGCGTGTCATCGGCCTGCCGGGCGACCGCATCGTCTATCGTAACAAGGACCTCTATATTCAAAAAGCCTGCCCAGAGGGACAGAGTGAATGTCCAAAGCTTGAGAAGATAGCGCGCGTTGGGGTCAATCAGGGAGAGTTCACCCAAGATAATATTCCACTGCTACGTTACAAGGAGCAGTTAGGGGATGTGACCCATGATATCTTGATCAACCCAGGGCGCGGTGAGCCAACCTCTTACTACTTCCGTGAAGGCAATCTGGCAGTGGGTGAGTTTGTGGTGCCAGAGGGACAATATTTCATGATGGGCGACAACCGCGATAATAGTACCGACTCGCGCTTCTGGGGCTTTGTGCCTGAAGCGAACCTAGTCGGCAAGGCGGTAGCAATCTGGATTAGTTTTGAATTTGAGCGTAAGCCATCGGACTTTTTGCCCACTTGGGTACCGACAGGTGTACGTTTTAACCGTGTAGGCGGAATTGTGTAGATGGAACCCATTAAAAATCTGCCGCGTTTGGGTAGAACCTTAGGTTATCAGTTTCAGCAAATTGCCCTGCTAGAGCAGGCGCTGACCCACAGGAGTGCGGCCAGCAAGCATAATGAAAGACTTGAGTTTTTAGGTGACTCGATTCTCTCAATCGTGATCTCAGATGCCTTGTATCAACAGTTTCCCAAGGCGACCGAAGGCGATCTTAGCCGCATGCGTGCCACGCTTGTGTGTGGCAAGATGCTGGCAGAGATCGCCAAAGAGTTTAAGCTTGGCGACTATCTTAAGTTAGGCCCTGGCGAACTTAAGAGTGGCGGATTCCGCCGTGAATCTATTCTGGCCGATGCCATGGAAGCCATTATCGGCGCCATCTATCTTGATGCTGATATCGAGGCTTGTCGCACTTTAGTACTAAACTGGTATAAGAGCCGCTTGGCGGTGATAGAGCCGGTGAATCAGAAAGATCCAAAGACCCTGCTGCAGGAGCACCTGCAGGGATTTAAACAGCCACTACCTGTATACAAGGTGGTGAATATTAGCGGCGAAGCCCACGCGCAAACCTTTACCGTGGAATGCAAAGTGGAGCAGTTGAAAGAGGCCGTTGTTGGCGTGGCAAATTCCCGCAGAAAGGCAGAACAGATTGCCGCGGCAGAAGTATTGGAGCGTATTAAATCATGAGCGATAAACCCGAACAGGCACAAGAGCCCAGTTTAGATGAACTCTTGGCTCGAATGAACCAAGGGGCCAGTGGCACTCAATATGAAGTGACCTACTGCGGCATGGTGGCGATCGTTGGTCGTCCCAATGTGGGTAAGTCGACACTGCTGAATAAGTTGTTAGGCCAAAAGATTTCGATCACCTCCAAGAAACCGCAGACCACGCGTCACCGCATCATGGGGATCCATACCGATGGGCCGCGTCAGGTGGTGTTTATCGACACCCCAGGACTGCATATCGAAGAAAAACGTGCCATCAACCGCCTGATGAACCGCGCCGCGTCCAGCTCTCTGGCGGAAGTTAGCTTGGTGGTGTTTGTGGTCGATGGTCTTAACTGGACCGCCGACGATGAGATGGTGCTGAAGAAGCTCCAAAGCCGTGATGATGGTCGTAAGACGATTCTGGCGATCAACAAGGTGGATAACATCAAGGATAAGGAAGCGCTGTTTCCGCATCTGCAGAGCTTAGCTGCTAAATTTGAATTTGATGAGATTCTGCCTATCTCGGCTACCCATGGCACCAATGTGCAGCGCATCATGGATCTCGCGCTCGAGTCTGTGCCTGAGTCACCTCATTTCTTCCCGGAAGATTATGTGACCGACAGATCGCAGAAATTTATGGCATCTGAGATAGTGCGTGAGAAGTTGATGCGCTTCTTAGGGGATGAACTGCCTTACGATGCCACGGTGGAGATCGAGCAGTTTAAGATGATGGAAAATGGCGTCTATCAGATCAATGCTCTAATTCTGGTGGAGCGTGAGACCCAAAAACGCATGGTGATCGGTAACAAGGGTGAGCGCATCCGTACCATAGCCACCCAGGCCCGCCTGGATATGGAGGTCTTATTCGATAATAAGGTGTTCCTCGAGGTATGGGTTAAGGTCAAGTCCGGCTGGGCGGATGATGAGCGTGCCCTGCGCTCACTGGGTTATGGCGAAAGCTAGGCCGGCAGGATAAGATAGAGCCGAGATGATGAAAGTGAGTGCTTTTGTCATCTCGGCTTTTTTATGAGTATCGATTAAGGAAAAGGATACATGCAAAGGGGGTATGTACTACACACCCGCCCTTACAGGGAGTCGAGTGTGCTGGTTAATCTATTGGTGGATGGCCTCGGCCGGGTCGATGCCGTGGCGCGCCTTGGCAGCGGTAAATCGTCCATCAAGAGCATACTGCAACCTTTTCAGCCCCTATTGTTTCAACTGTCGGGTCGAAGCAGTCTTAAGAGCCTGTACCAGGTGGAAGCGGCCAGTCCGGCCGTGCCCTTAAGTGGCAGCGACAGCTTTGCTGGTCTCTATCTTAACGAGTTGATGGTACGCTGTCTGTCGGTTGAACATGGCGCCGAGCAGTTTTTCTTTACCTATCACAAGACGCTGATGGCCATGGCGGCAAGCTTTAGCGAGGCCCAGCTCAGACAGTTTGAGTTAGCACTGCTTAAAGAGCTTGGGGTGATGCCTTCTCTGAGCCGGGATATCGATGGTAGCCCTATCGAAGCCGATTACTATTATCGCCTGCTGTCTGAAGAGGGCTTTAGCACGGCGCTTGGCCCTAAGCCTAACCATTTTAGTGGCGAGATGCTGCTGGCGCTGGAGCAAGATAAGCTAGTCGCAGACCAATTTAAGCAGGCTAAGCTGTTGATGCGGCAGCTGCTGGCGCCTCTGTTGGGAGACAAGCCACTCAAGTCCCGGGCACTGTTTTTAAAGGGTAACCGTCCATCTCGCTACAGTAAGTAACGCTGCAGTCGCGGTGAGGGCGTAGACTTGAGTATTTTCATTTGGTGTTTTCCTTGTGGCCTTCCCTTAAGCTTGAGTAAAATAGGCACAAAATTCAAATCGCTAAACTCTACACTTAAGGAATCTCCATGAGCCGCATTCATCTAGGCGTTAATATTGATCACATTGCTACCTTACGTCAGGCCCGTGGGACCAGCTATCCAGATCCCGTACATGCTGCAGCCGTTGCCGAGCATGCGGGCGCCGAAGGCATTACCGTGCATCTGCGTGAAGACAGACGTCATATCTGCGACCGCGATATCTATCTGTTGGCTAAGACCATCAAGACGCGCATGAATTTCGAGATGGCGGTGACCGAGGAGATGTTGGATATCGCCTGTGAGGTTAAGCCTGCCTATGTCTGTTTAGTGCCAGAGAAGCGCGAAGAGCTGACTACAGAAGGTGGTTTAGACGTAGCCGGTCAGCAGGAGAAGATCCGCGCCGCAGTTGAGCGTTTGACCGCACTTGGCATCAAGGTATCGCTGTTTATCGACGCCGATCCCGTGCAGATTGATGCAACGGTCGCCGTGGGCGCCCCAGTTATCGAGCTTCACACAGGTTGCTATGCCGATGCCGAGACTGATGCAGAGCAGGCTAAAGAACTGGCGCGTATCACAGAGATGGCCACCTATGCCCATGGTAAAGGCTTAGTGGTTAACGCGGGTCATGGTCTGCACTATCACAATGTTAAGCCTATCGCGGCAATTCCTGAGCTCTATGAGCTTAATATTGGCCACGCCATTATTGCCCGCGCCGCTATCGACGGTTTAGATAAGGCCGTTCGCGACATGAAGCAGTTGATGGTCGAAGGCCGTAGCGGTCAGTAGTGTATAGGCATGCGCCCTTATTGGGCGCGTGTTGAAGGAGAACTTATGATCGTAGGCTTAGGGACTGATATCGTCGAGATCGCGCGTATCGTCAACAAGGTGCCCGAGGCGGGTGATGAGTTAGCCTTGGCTAAATGTCCACTGGCCAAGCGAGTGCTGACCCAGACTGAGATGGCGATATTTGTTGCCTCCGCGCAGCCTGGGCGCTACCTAGCCAAACGCTTCGCCGCTAAGGAAGCTGCCGCCAAGGCATTGGGTACCGGAATAGGGCGCGGCGTCTCATTTCAACATATTGCCATCAGTAACGATGTCAATGGTGCTCCTTCAATCACTTTTAGCGATGGTGCGGCAGATAGGCTGACAACACTTGGCGGTGCGCGCGCACATATCTCCATTGCCGATGAAAAGCATTATGCTACGGCAACCGTGATCCTGGAATCCTGCTAAGGCAGGATGCTAACCCCACCTTTTTTGTTTGAAATCTTCTTTCGGATTCGCGCGAGTACTCGGCTTGAGTGCTCTAGCGTGTTTGAGTCTTATATTCCTGATTTATAAAAACTTATGCTGCTCTTGTTTTAGGCTGGTATCTGTTGATGAAATGTTTTAGCTTAGGTTGAATCAGACAAGCGTTGTGCTTCATCCCTTGAGTCTTAATGGCCTGGTTGGGAAGAGTTGATGGAACGCTAAAAGCCATAAGATAATGGAGCTAACCATGAAATCTGCGATTGAGCAGTTATCCACCTATAAGAGCGTTCACCTCAATCCCACTAATATTAAGACGCATTTTGTGGGGATACCGCTGATCATCTGGGCGGCTTTTGTGATGTTAAACAGCATACCTGTGACCTTTTTTACCCATGAACCATCGGGTCTGGTATTTAATGTGGCTGGGCTGTTTACCGTTTGTGTATTGCTCTATTATTTCATCTTGCATGCGAGACTCGCCCTTGGGCTGATGTTGTTTATTCTTCCTGTGCTCTACACCTCCTATTTAGTGTCACTGCAGGATCAGGCTTGGCCTATCGCCATAAGTATCTTCGTGATTGGCTGGATTTTTCAGCTTATTGGCCACAAGTATGAGAAAGCTAAGCCGGCCTTTATCGACGACTTGAACCAGCTGCTTATTGGCCCCTTTTTCCTGATGGCTGAGCTCTATTTTATGCTAGGGCTGGAGAAGGAGCTGGACAAGGCGATAACGCCACTGGCGATAGAGAAGCGCCGCGCCTTAACCCATGCCAGTAAGGGCGGCTAATAACAGTGTTCATATAAGTGATAATAAGCAAAAAGGCGCTTTAGAGCGCCTTTTTTTGTGAGTGGTGGAACACTATTTTCGACTGCCCTTGGGCGCCTTGTAGTGCTGGGGTATCACCCGTACCGTCTTGACCATGTTATCTGCAACTTCTACCACCTCGAGCGGATAGCCACACAGACGCATCGAAGTATTGGGCTCGGGGATCTCTTCCAGGTATTCCAAGATCAGCCCGTTAAGTGTCTTAGGTCCGTCGATAGGGAAATGCCAATCCATCTCCTTGTTCAGATCACGGATGTTGATGGTGGCATCAATCAAAAAGCTGCCGTCTTGCTGCTTGTTGATATCTTCGCTGGGTGTGGTGATCATCGAAGTGGTAAAGTCGCCGACGATCTCTTCGAGAATATCTTCCAGTGTCACTAGCCCCTGAATATCACCATATTCATCCACTACTAGACCGATGCGCTCCTTATTGTGCTGAAAGTTAGCCAGCTGCACGTTAAGGGGCGTTCCTTCTGGAATAAAGTAGATCTCTTTTACTGCCCTTAGCAGTGAGGACTTACTGAATTGCTGCTTAGATTGCAGTCGCAGCGCATCTCTTAAGTGCACAAAGCCTACCGCATCATCTATGTTGTCGCGGTATAGCAATACCCGGGTATGGGGACTCTGAATCACCTGTCTATTGATGCGGCTAAAGTCATCGTTAATGTTGATGGCGTAGAGATCCGAGCGGGGGATCATGATGTCTTCGACCGTGACCTTTTCCAGATCCATGATAGACAGCAACATCTCCTGGTGGCGCTGAGGGATCAGGGCGCCCGCTTCGTGCACCACAGTGCGCAGCTCCTCCTGACTCAGGGCATCATCGGCCTTCACCGAACGAATTCCCAGTAAGCGCAGGAAAGTGGAGGTAATAAAGTTAACGATTTTCACCAGAGGTGATAGGACGACCAATAGCGCCTTGAGCAGTATGCTCGAAGGAAAAGCGATGCGTTCAGGGTGCAAGGCCGCCACGGTTTTCGGCGTCACTTCGGCAAACACCAGCACCACTAAGGTAAGCACACCTGTGGCAATGGCGACCCCCAGATCGCCAAATAAGCGTATACCTAAGATGGTGGCAATGGCCGAGGCGAGAATATTCACCAGGTTGTTGCCGATCAGAATCAAACCTATTAAACGGTCAGGACGCTCTAACAGCTTGATGGCTCGCTTGGCGCCCTTGTGCCCGCTATTAGCCAGATGCCGTAAGCGATAGCGGTTGAGCGACATCATGGCGGTTTCTGAGCCAGAGAAGTAGGCGGAGATAATAATGAGTACAAATAGAAGTATTAGAAGTACGCTGGTGGATATAGCTTCCAATCAGTGGCCCCACTTTGGCGTTGATGAGTAAGAATAGCGTTAAGGCATAAGTAAATACAGCGGTTTGGACAAAGAGTCAAGTTCACCTGGGTAGCACTTTAGTCAATACTGACCCAGATGAATGCTAGTACTTAGCCTCTGCTGGGCTCACTATTGCAGGATTAACTCTTTAACGATACGGGCGCCGAAATAGGCGAGAGAGAGCAGAGTCGCTCCTATCAAGGTGTAGGCGACCGCGGTGCGGATCTTACAGCCTACCCAGTATTGTTGGCCCAACATGGCGATATAGGTAAACCAAGCCATGATAGAGAGAATAGCCTTATGGCCTTGGCCATTGGCAAACATATCGTCCAGGAAGATAAAGCCGGTTGCCAGCGATAGGCTTAACAGTACCACGCCGATAATCACCAGATGATACAGCTGTTTTTCAACAGTCATTAATGGGGGAATTGCCGGGCTGAGCATCAACTGTTTCTTTTTCAGCTTGTTTTGGATCATCGCCAGTTGAATGGCGTACAAGGCAGCAATCATCAGCGCACTGTATGCCATCAGCGACAGCACCACGTGGGCAAGGACTTCAGGATAGAGTTCGAAGTGGGTGATATATTCGGGCGGTAGTAGCCACAGCAAGGCGACAGAGATCACCGAGCAGGCATAGACAACCGGCACAACCACAATGACCTTAAGGCGGAACATCAAAATGGTAAAGGTGAAGGCGATGATCCAGTTCACCATGGAGATCACATTGGTCAGGCTAAAGTTTTGACCGTTACCGGTAAAGATGGCCTGATACAGTGCGGCGGCATGAAGTACCACGGCCACAGCGGCAACGGCCGCGACGGCTTTACGGTTAGGGCCATCAGCATGAAACAGTCGACTGACCACTAAGACGAGCGCGATACTGTAAAATAGAATGGCAGAAGCCGAAAAAATCACCATCGAAAATTAACCTACCGTTATGTTAGCTTTCTTGTTGTAAAACGGCTCGCACTAAGCGGCCGAGTTTGTCTCGTTAGTTGATTGTTAGAATAACACGATGGAGACTATTTTGGGCAGAGGCTTTACACACAAAAATTAGCACTTTCTGAGCGTTACTCCTAAGTTTTGACATTTTCTTGCCTGCAAAATAGTGCGATGTCCCAGCCATAACTTACGCAGTGCGGTAGCATAATATCTGTGCATCGCTATAATACGCCCCAATCATGTAAATTCTAACCGGTAAAGAACGCGATAATGTTTGAGAACCTAACCGACAGATTATCACGAACCCTGAAGAACATCAGTGGCCGTGGTCGCTTAACTGAAGACAATATTAAAGAAACGTTACGCGAAGTGCGCATGGCGCTACTGGAAGCAGACGTCGCTTTGCCCGTTGTACGAGCCTTCGTCAACAGCGTCAAGGAACGTGCCGTCGGCCAGGAAGTCTCTAAAAGTCTGAGTCCTGGCCAGGCCTTTATCAAAATCGTCCAGAGTGAACTGGAAAACGCCATGGGCGAAGCCAACGAGGCATTAAACCTCTCGGCGCAGCCACCCGCGGTGATCATGATGGCGGGCCTGCAAGGTGCGGGTAAGACCACCAGTGTCGCCAAGCTATCTAAGTTCCTACGCGAAAGAGAGAAAAAATCGGTACTCGTGGTTAGTGCCGATGTTTATCGCCCCGCGGCGATAAAACAGCTGGAAACCTTGGCCGCCGAAGTCGAAGTTGAATTTTTCCCATCGGATGTTAGCCAGAAGCCTATCGATATCGTTAACGCAGCCATGGCTCACGCCAAGCTCAAGTTTATCGATGTGGTGATTGTCGATACCGCAGGTCGCCTGCATGTCGATGAAAGCATGATGGATGAGATCAAGGCATTACACGCCGCCGTTAAGCCTATCGAAACCCTGTTTGTGGTCGATGCCATGACAGGTCAGGATGCGGCCAATACCGCCAAGGCCTTTAATGAGGCGTTGCCACTGACTGGTGTGGTGTTGACTAAGGTCGACGGTGATGCCCGCGGTGGTGCGGCCTTGTCGATTCGTCATATCACTGGCAAGCCAATTAAGTTTTTAGGTGTCGGCGAGAAGACCGATGCGTTAGAGCCTTTCCATCCGGATCGTGTTGCTTCACGAATTCTTGGCATGGGCGATGTCCTCTCTTTGATCGAAGAGGTTGAACGCGGCGTCGACAAAGAGAAGGCGATGAAGCTGGCCTCTAAGGTCAAGAAGGGCGGCAGCTTTGACTTAGAAGATTTCCGCGAGCAACTGCAACAGATGAAAAACATGGGCGGCATGATGAATATGCTGGAGAAGCTACCCGGTGTGGGTCAGTTGCCGCCAGAAGCCTTGGCTCAGGTGCAAGATGGTAAGCTAACCGGGCAAATGGAGGCTATTATTAACTCTATGACGCCTGCTGAGCGTAAGCGCCCTGATATTATCAAAGGGTCTCGCAAGCGTCGTATAGCCATGGGCTCGGGCACTCAGATCCAGGATGTGAACCGCCTGCTCAAGCAATTTACCCAGATGCAGAAGATGATGAAGAAAATGTCGGGTAAAGGTGGCATGAAGAAGATGATGCGCGGCATGAGTGGCATGCTGCCTCCAGGCATGAAGATGCCTGGCCGTTAATCTGTAGATTTTGTATAGATTTAGCTCAGCGCACTAAGGGTTTCTGGCCCTTAGTGCGCTGGCTATTTTTGCGTGAAAAACGTTGCATTCGTCGCCGATTCAGGTAGAATCGTGCGGCTTTCTATCTGGGACTCTTCGCGAACACGGGGTTCCAGTTTTTATTTTTGCTTCATAACGAAGCAAATCATTAGAGGATAAAAGACGCATGGTTACCATTCGTTTAGCTCGAGGCGGCGCAAAAAAGCGTCCATTTTATAACATCGTTGTTGCTGATAGCCGTAACGCTCGTGACGGTCGTTTCATCGAACGTGTTGGCTTCTTCAACCCTGTTGCTCAAGGTCAAGAAGAAGCTCTTCGCTTAGATCTTGATCGTGTAGAACACTGGGTTGCTAACGGTGCTGCTACTACTGATCGTGTAGCGAAACTGATCAAAGACGCTCGTAAAGCTGCTGCTTAATAGCGTTAAGGTATAGATTGATGAGTAGTCACCAAGACCCGGTCGTACTAGGCAAATTAGGCGCTAGTCACGGCATTAAAGGTTGGTTGAAGATCACTAGCTATACCGATTCTGTCGAAGATATTTTTGACTATTCTCCTTGGTTGATTAAAGAGCAAGGTGAATGGCGCGAAGTCAAGGTTGAACAGTGGCGCTACCAAGGCAAGGCGATTATCGCCGTGTTAGAAGGTGTTACCACTCGAGACCAAGCGCAAATGCTCACTAACTGTGAGATTGCCATTCCCGCCGAGGCGATGAAAGAACTGCCAGAAGACGAGTTCTACTGGCGTGACCTTATCGGCTGTGACGTGGTGAATACGAAAGGCTATAACATGGGCAAGGTCGACCAGATCGTGGAAACAGGATCGAACGACGTGCTACTTGTGAAGGCCAACGCGAAAGATGGCTTTGGCAAAACGGAACGTATGATTCCTTTTGTTACCGAGCAGTTCATCCTTGAGGTGAACCTAACGGAAAAACAAATTTTGGTGGATTGGGATCCGGACTTCTAAGTCGAGGGACAACAGATGTGGTTAGGGGTAGTAACCCTGTTTCCAGAGATGTTTCGTGCCGTAACAGACTTTGGTGTAACGGGTCGGGCCGTAAGTAACGGTTTGTTAGAGTTGCAGACGTGGAATCCTCGAGATTTCACCCATGATAAACATAGAACAGTGGACGACAGGCCTTATGGCGGCGGACCTGGCATGTTGATGATGGTGCAGCCTCTACGCGATGCCATCCACGCTGCTAAAGCGGCGGCGGGTAACAAGGCAAAGGTGATTTATCTTTCTCCTCAGGGACGCAAACTGACTCAGCAGGGCGTCGAAGAGTTAGCTAAATCGGAGCGTTTGATTCTAGTGTGTGGTCGCTACGAAGGTATCGATGAACGCATTATACAAACGGAAGTGGATGAAGAGTGGTCGATAGGGGATTACGTGCTTTCGGGCGGTGAACTCCCAGCGATGACCCTGATTGATTCGGTATCACGCTTGGTTCCAGGGGTTCTTGGAAAACAGGCATCGGCAGAGCAGGATTCCTTCTCTGACGGATTACTGGATTGCCCCCACTATACTCGCCCCGAAAGCCTTGATGGTATCGATGTACCGGCAGTATTACTTAGTGGCAACCACGAACATATTAGACGCTGGCGTTTGCAGCAGAGTCTCGGAAGAACTTTGTTACGACGACCAGAATTATTTGAAAATCTAGCTCTGACTGACGAACAAACCAAGCTATTAGCCGAGTTTGTTAATACCGCCCAAGCAGGCGAGTAAAAGTGGTCAGTTATTACTAGTATGGAGTTTATTCATGAATAACATCATTAAAATGCTCAACGATGAGCAAATGAAGCAAGACGTACCAGAATTTGGTGCAGGTGACACAGTAGTTGTAAAAGTACGTGTTGTTGAAGGCGGTAAAGAGCGTCTACAGGCGTTTGAAGGCGTTGTTATCGCTAAGCGTAACCGTGGTCTGCACTCTGCATTCACTGTACGTAAGATCTCTAATGGCGAAGGTGTTGAGCGTGCGTTCCAGACTCACAGCCCACTCATCTCTAGCATCGAAGTTAAGCGTCGCGGCCGTGTTCGTCGTGCTAAGCTTTACTACCTACGTGAGCGTTCAGGTAAGTCTGCACGTATCCGCGAGAAGCTTGCTAAGTAAGCACTCGTTAAAACGTAAAATAAGATGCAGTGTTCGCACAATGACCCGCCTAAATGGCGGGTTTTTGTTTTCTAGTAGTTTTCTAGTATTAGGCACCAAGTTCCTACTCCCTCATTTTCAGTGACAGTTAAAACCTATCTCCCAGCGTTTATGTAACCTCATATTGGTTTTGATCGTGAATTATGTTTGAAAAGCTAATTTCTGCTTGATTTAAATTTGGTCAACAGGCATAGTTACTCCATTGGTGTAATGGTGCAGCATTACAATATTACAAGTTGGTATGAGAAGAGACGTTAGGTTGGTGACAGGTATGCAGCAAGATACGATTAATAATGTTCACATCAGTTCAGAAAAAGTGCTGGTGACCCCGGAAGAGTTAAAGCAACAACTGCCCCTGTCGAATGCTGCCTATAATTACGTGCTTAATGCACGCAAAACGGTATCGGACATAGTGCACAAGCGTGATAACCGTGTATTGGTGGTGAGTGGACCTTGCTCTATTCACGATATCGCTTCGGCCAAAGAGTATGCGCTGCGACTAAAGACGTTACACGATGAACTTAAAGATGAGTTTTACATCCTGATGCGTGTCTACTTCGAGAAACCACGTACTACCGTGGGCTGGAAGGGGATGATCAATGACCCGGATATGGATGAATCTTTCGATGTCGAGAAAGGCTTACGCCAGGCTCGTGAGCTGATGATTTGGTTAGCAGAACTTGGGCTGCCATTGGCCACCGAGGCACTTGATCCTATCAGCCCACAGTACATCTCTGAGCTAGTGACCTGGTCGGCCATTGGGGCGAGAACCACAGAGTCACAGACTCACAGAGAGATGGCCTCAGGCCTCTCCATGCCTGTGGGCTTTAAAAATGGCACTGACGGTAAGTTAGGTGTGGCAATCAACGCGCTGCAATCGGCGGCCAGCAGTCATAGATTTATGGGGATTAACCAGGCAGGGCAGGTCGCACTACTGCAAACTGCGGGTAATCCTGATGGGCATGTGATCTTACGCGGTGGTAAGACACCTAACTATGACGCCAAAAGTGTGGCCGAGAGTGAGCAGCAGTTACATGCGGCTAATCTCAATGCCAGATTGATAGTGGACTGCAGTCACGGTAACTCGAGTAAAGATCACACCAAGCAGCCCATGGTCTGCCAAGATGTGTTCGATCAGATCGCCAATGGTAACAAGTCGATTATCGGTGTCATGTTAGAGAGCCATTTAAATGGTGGTAATCAGAGTTGTGATAAGCCGATGAGTGAGCTGGCCTATGGGGTGTCGGTCACCGATGCCTGCATTGACTGGCAGACTACCGAACAGCTTTTACGTCAGGGCGCAGCGCAATTAGCATCGGTTTTACCCAACAGATTTGATATGCTCAAGGCGGTCAATGCTTGATGGAACACGCGCAAATGAGTGAGAAAACCACCCAAGAACTGGAAAAATTGAGAGAACATATCGACAGCGTCGATCAACAGCTGTTGCATCTGCTGCGTAAGCGTCTGGATCTGGTCGCCCAAGTGGGCGGCGTCAAGCATGCCGCCGGTGTGCCTATCTATGCGCCGCAGCGAGAGGCTTCCATGTTGGCCAAGCGTCGGGAAGAGGCGGCTAAGATGAATGTCTCGCCCCAGCTAATCGAAGATATTTTGCGCCGTTTGATGCGTGAGTCTTATCTCAACGAGAAAGATGTCGGTTTCAAACAGGTGAAGACAGATCTTGGCCATGTGGTGATCGTCGGTGGTGAGGGCAAGTTGGGCGGTCTGTTTGCGCAGATGCTGAGTTTGTCTGGCTACCAGGTGAAGTCACTTGATAAAGATGACTGGCAGCAGGCCGAGGCCATATTCGATGGGGCTGGGTTAGTGATAGTCACCGTGCCCATCAGTATCACCTGTGAGTTGATCCGTGACAAGTTAACCCGTTTACCAAGTCATTGTATCTTGGCCGATCTGACATCGGTCAAAGAGAAGCCGCTTGAGGCGATGCTCGCCAGCCATCCTGGCCCTGTTGTGGGGCTGCACCCCATGTTTGGTCCAGATGTGGGCAGCTTGGCAAAGCAAGTGGTAGTAGTGTGTCACGGACGTGGTCGCGAGCAATATGAGTGGTTGCTGGAGCAGATAGGTATATGGGGCGCGCGGCTGGTTGAGGCCGATGCCCAGCAGCATGATAAGGCGATGCAGTTAGTGCAGGCGATGCGTCATTTCTCCTCTTTCGTTTATGGTTTGAATCTATACCGAGAGGCGGCCGATATCGACAATCTGTTGCAGTTTAGCTCGCCGATTTACCGGCTCGAACTGGCCATGGTGGGGCGCCTTTTTGCCCAGAGTCCTGAGCTTTATGCCGACATTATTTTCGCTCAGCAGGAGAGCCTAACGGCCATTGGGGATTACCTGGACAACTATGCTCAGGCACTCGAACTCTTGAAACGTGGTGACAGGCAGGGCTTTATCCGCGAGTTTGAAGAAGTCGCCGCCTGGTTTGGGGATTTCGCGCCGCAATTCCAGCGTGAGAGTCGAGCCATGCTGCAATCAGTCAACGATATGAAGACTGGCTAACCCTTATTAGCGATCAAACCTCCCTATGGGCGCCCAAGTGACTTTCACTAATGGCGCCATTTTTTTATGGGGAGATATCGAAGCAAGTAACTGTTTTAAAATTTCTTTACTCTTTAATTTGACGGTTTAGATTCGAAAATACTAATTTGATCCGCTTCATAGTTTCTCACATTGCTATCAAGATTCACTTTTGTCGTTGAAGCTACCACAGTAGACTGCTACAAAACATGCAAAAAAAAGGCATGATTAAATAAAGGAGCAGTATTGTGTTTTGTATTCAGTGTGAGCAAACGATTCGAACCCCTGCCGGTAATGGTTGTAGTTATTCTCAAGGTATGTGTGGCAAGCTGGCCGCGACCTCAGATCTGCAAGATCTACTCATTTATATTCTGCAAGGCGTGTCTGCCTATGCTGAGAAAGCCCGTGAATTTGGCATTATTGACGAGGCTATCGACACCTTCGTTCCCAAGGCATTCTTCGCGACCCTGACCAATGTTAACTTTGATGATGCGCGTATCATAGCCTATACCCAGCAGGCATATGCCTATCGCACCCAACTGCAAACGGCCTATGAGACAGCGTGTAAGGCACAAGGTAAGACAGTTGAGACGCTTATCCCAGCAGCAAGTTTAGTACTTGCCAGTGTTAAGGAAGAGATGTTGGCGCAAGCGGCTCAGGCACTGCCTAATCGCGGTAAAGATCAGGTCGATGAAGATATTATGGGGCTACGTTTACTGTGTCTCTATGGTCTTAAAGGCGCGGCCGCTTATATGGAGCATGCCCGCGTACTGGAGCAGACAGATAGTGATGTGGCAGCTAAGTTTCACCAGATCATGGCCTTCTTAGGTTCTGATTCTGTCGATGCCGACAAGTTGTTTGCTACTGCCATGGAGATTGGTCAGCTTAACTATCGGGTTATGGCGATGCTTGATGAAGGCGAGACCCAGGCCTTTGGACACCCTGAGCCGACTCAGGTCAATACGGTTGCGGTGAAGGGCAAGGCGATTTTAGTGTCGGGCCATGACATGAAAGATCTAGAGCTTATCTTGCAACAAACCCAAGGTAAGGGCATTAACGTCTTCACCCATGGTGAAATGCTGCCAGCGTTGGCCTATCCAGAATTGAAAAAGTATCCACACCTGGTCGGCAACTACGGCAGTGCGTGGCAAAACCAACAGAAAGAGTTCGCCAACTTCCCTGGTGCGGTGGTGATGACCTCTAACTGTATTATCGATCCTAATGTGGGCGACTACGCCGACCGTATCTTTACCCGTAGCATAGTGGGTTGGCCGGGCGTGACCCATATCGTGGGGGATGACTTCTCTGCGGTGATCGATAAGGCCTTATCCCTTGAGGGCTTTGCCTATGATGAGATCCCCCATCACATCACCATAGGTTTTGCCCGCAATGCGTTAATGGCCGCCGCGCCTGCCGTTGTCGAAAATGTTAAAAACGGTTCGATTAAGCACTTCTTCCTGGTTGGCGGTTGTGACGGTGACAAGGCTGAACGTAGCTACTTTACTGATATTGCCAAGGCTGCGCCTCAGGACTCTATCATCATGACCTTAGGTTGCGGTAAGTATAAGTTCAATAAGCTTTCCTTTGGCGATATCAATGGTATTCCGCGTCTGCTGGATATCGGTCAGTGTAACGATGCTTACTCTGCCATTCAGCTGGCGATCGCTTTGTCAGAGGTATTTGAGTGTGAGATCAATGAGCTGCCACTGAGCCTGGTACTCTCTTGGTTTGAACAGAAGGCTATTGTCATCTTGTTGACCTTGTTGTCTCTGGGTGTGAAGAACATTCGCACTGGCCCAAGTGCACCGGCTTTCTTAACGCCGAATCTGCTAAAGGTGTTAGAAGATAAGTTCGGTTTGCGCAGCACTACAACGGTTGAACAAGACCTCAATGCCATTTTGAACGTTGCGTAAAAAATGCCTCTAAACGCCCGCGCTAATGTCGTGGGCGTTTCTTTTGTTCGGTAAGTCACCCATGAATCAACAAGATTATCTATCTCCCAACTGGCAGCGCGGCGAGGTGAGACTCGTCTGTGTCGAGCGCTGGCAGGAAACCCATGATGTCACCAGCTTTCGCTTTCAGGGGACTCAGCGGGTAAAGTTTCATTTTAAGCCTGGCCAGTTTATTACCTTCATGCTGGACATAGATGGTGAGCGTGTTGCGCGCAGTTATACCATTTCTTCGTCGCCATCGCGTCCCTATTCGCTGGTCGTGACCATTAAGCGGATCTCCGGTGGGCGCGTCTCTAATTATCTTATCGATAATTTGAAAGTGGGTCACAGCGTTAATGTGACCGGCCCAGATGGCGCTTTTAACCTTATCGATATATCTGCCAGCCGCTATTTATTTTTGAGTGCAGGCAGCGGTATCACGCCCATGTATTCCATGTCGCGCTGGTTAACCGATACTCAGATTGGTAGCGACATCGCCTTTGTGCACAGTGCTAAATCAGTCAAAGATCTTATTTTCCATGACGAGCTAGCGACGATGGCCGAGCGTCATCATGCCATGGACCTCTTCTATGCTATAGAGTCTGGAGAGCGGCTTGAAGCGTTCGCGAGCGTTGAGGGTAGGTTAACTTTAGCGGCCTTGTCAGAGGCAGTACCCGACTATCTTGAGCGTACTGTATTTGTGTGTGGGCCTGCGCCTTACATGCAAGTCGTGAAGACTATGCTGCATGATGCGGGTTTCGATATGAGTCGTTACCATGAGGAGAGTTTTGGTGCACCAGCGGCCTCGGCTGAGATAAGCGCTCAAGACGGGACGGATTTTACTCTACAAATAGGTGATGTAACCGCTGGCCTAAATGAGGGGCAGACGATACTAGAGGGGATTGAAGCTAAGGGATTACCTATTATTGCCGCCTGTCGATCCGGTGTCTGTGGCGCGTGCAAGTGTCAGGTATTAAGCGGTGAGACAGAATCCAGCAGTGAAATGACGCTAACACCCATGGAGATAGAGCAAGGTTTCGTATTGGCTTGTTCGACGCGGTTGAAATCGGATGTAACTCTGTCGCTTTAATCAAATCAGCTCGCAAATTTGCGCTATGGGCAATGACACAGTATGGTTAATAATGAAGGCACGGTATTGCGTCTTTCTACCATTAGTTTAACCCCTATTGATTGCTTGGAGCTGCCCTTATGGTATCGACTACGTCACAGCCTGTCGTCTTGGACGACCATAGCCTTGGGCATCTGCTCTATGCTTTGATGTCGGCATTCCCTTTGTTGCTGCTACCACCGCTGTTTGCGTTATTGATCAGCCTTGGGCAGAAGAGCGATAAGATGAGCAGTTTGCTCTATTCTCACATTCGATGGCAGCGTTGGTCTATCGTGTCGCTAATGTCGATGTTGCTACTGGCTTATCTGGTGCCCCAGGGCTGGTTGACGATCAGCCTTTCTTTATTGGCACTCCTGTGGTTTTGTCATCGCACCATTAAGGGCTGGATGAGCCTGCTCGATGGTCATGCGATTTAGCGCAGTTTAATTAAAAAAGAGGACCTAAGGTCCTCTTTTTTGTGGGCGATAGATGATTAGTCACCCCGATAAAGACGGCTTAGGATCTCGCTATGGGTTTGCAGTTGCTGCGCCAGCAGAGCGTCACTAATCCCAAGTATAAGACCATCGGCCTTTAGTGCTCTTGCTGCGCTCGCCTGACTCGCCAGTTCATCATCTACGCAAGCGTAGCGAGTGTTGATTAGGACAGGCAGATGCGTGTTGTGTTTAAGGCTGATCAATCCTGAAAAATCTAACGTCGGTCGCTGCTCGTTAAAGGTGCGAATGCCGGCTTCACTAAGTACCAGCTGCTGATTACCCGCCGCCAATATGGTTTCGGCCGCATCGAGCCATTCATCCAGGCTTGCCATGGTATTGCGCTCTAAGATCACCGGAATATGCAGGGCGCCAACGCGCTCTAAAAGGTGCTTGTTGTGCATCTGCTTACCGCTGATCATCAAGAGGTCGGCATAGTCACAGGCTAGTGCTAGCTCGGTCTCGTATTCGATGGCAATAATACAGGCGAGATCGAATTGATTGAGGGCTCTTCTCATTTCACTCAGTTGCTGTTTGGCATCTGGGCTGGTGTTGAACTCGCTAACTGTGACCGCTTGAAACCCTGCTTCTTTAATCTGTTTGGCCACTTGACTGAACTGACTGGGATCTATGCCTAGGGCGAGCTGGGCAATGGCGCCAAATTGACCATCTCCAATGTGCAGCTGGCCTGTGACGACTTGGGTTGCCTGTGGATGTTGCGAGAGCTCATGGCGTTTATGTCCGGTATCCGAGCTTTCTTTGGCCTGCTGGGCCTCTCGGCTAGTAGTAGGCTCTATCGCCAGCTGGCTATTACTTAGCTGAGTTGGATTTACGGTTTCACAGGGGTAACACCCGAGGACTTTGATGAAGCGAGTAATGCGCTCGAGCTCTTTCAATGCCTGTTGCATCTCTTTGCTGGCCAGATTGGCATCGAGATCCAGATAGAACATCTCTTCCCACGGCGTACCCGGGATCGGCCGGGATTCAAGCTTGCTCATGTTGAGGTTATGGGCTTTTAACACCAAGAGTGCTTCCACCAGAGCGCCTGGCTTCTGGCCGGTAGCCATGATCAGCGTAGTCTTGGCTGGCAGTTGTTCGGGCACGGCGATGGCTTTGCGGGCTACCACGATAAAACGGCTCTGGTTGATCTTTTGATTGGCCAGCTCACGTTCAATGGCCTCGAGTTGATACAAGGCTCCCCCTTCGGCACTGCCGATCGCGGCGACACTGTCATCATTAGCTTCGAGCACTCGCTCCATGGCTTCGGCGCTGCTGGAGCAATACTCTAATTTGAATTCAGGGTGCTGACTTAAGTAGCGGCTGCATTGGCTGATAGGTTGGGGGTGGGCATAGATGGTTTTTATCTGTTTTGAGTTGCTGCCAGGTTTGGCTAGCAGGCAATGACCAACTTCAATGGTGGTTTCGCCAACGATGGCCAGGCTGGTGTGTTGTAGCACATCATAGACTTCATTGATTGAGCCTGAGGAGGTATTTTCTATCGGTAAAAATCCATAATCGGCGTGGCCTGATTCCACTGCCTGGACAATTTCATCGAAGCTCTTACAGCCGAGATCTTGCATGCCAACCTGTCTTCGCTCGCAGTAACGGGTGGCGGCAAGGTAGGAGTAGGAGCCTCGCGCGCCCAAGTAAGCGATGTTGTATTGCTGTTTCTGAAAGTCTGGATTGGCTCGGCCTTGCAGATAGGCCTGCTGGTTTAATACAGAATCTTCAATGATGTTCTGATAGAGAGATAATACATAGTGAGCGTCTAAACCTTGCTCGCGTCCTTGTTTTACCAGGCGTGCCAGCAACTCTTTTTCTCTTTGAGTATCGCGAATGGGGCGAATATCGACCTCTTTGCTGCGAGCAACATCTAAGCTTAGTGCCCTTCGTTTGGACAATAGTGCCAGCAGTTCATTGTCGAGCGCGGTGATCTGTTCCCGTGTGTGGCTAAGGGGCTGTGGTTTGGTCATGCTGTCCTCTGTCGTTGAACGCTTCTTGCTGTATTCATCAAATAAAAAAGCCTCCCATAAAGGGAGGCTTTGGAATTCTTACTTTCGTTTTTACACCGAAATTCCGCCTCCCTAGAAGGGTGGAATAAAAAAGAAAGTAAAAAAAGCGTTAGTGATCGTTTTCATAGTCATCAAATTAAATCTTGCTCCCAGACCTGTCAATCAAAAAAAGGACAAAGTGAGAATTTATCCTTTTCGTCGCTTGGCATATTGTCTCGGGTCTGAGAGGTTGGGCGCTTGTAATAGAAAGCGCACCTAAATAAGGTGCGCCGAGAGAGTAAAAGATCTGAATCTAAAATGGGTCATCCTCCTTTTCTGTCAGCCTGCAGTTATAAATAAGCTGCGGCAAGTGATAAGGAAGAGGCAGCGGGCTAATCGACTTGCGGTGATCCAATGGCCTGTTAACGTCTATTACGTTGGTTTGCCTTTATTGGCTTTCAGGCTGCCTCAGTTACGGAAAAAGAACTCAATGTTAAAATGGGATTGCGCTCCTCTTTATCTGCTCAGGATGGCTGTTTGTTAATTGGTTTTAGCAAGGCGATCCTTTTGACCTTCAGGGGACGACTAGTTTGGCGCTATGCCTGTTTCCTATTGCGGGCTTATCAAAAGCCTTAGGTTGTGTGAGTCGTCAGTAAAAATCAAAGCTAACGGTATAACGTTTCGTTCTAGATTGATTTGACCTTTTACTCCTGTGTTGTTTTTATTTTGACGTCTAAAAACAGGACTTATTGTAAGTATAACAAGGGCGGACAACATAGCTAGTTTGTTAGCTTAATTCCACTGCCTTATTTATGGCATCTGTGGCTTACTGATTGTGCGTCCCCGTTACCCTTTGCCTGACTATAGACCTCTAGATTGGTGGCGATTCACCAAAGTCGGGTAAGTGGCTTTTGTGCCTGTTCGTTGGCGTTCGTTCCTCGGTATCTTACCTGAGGCGATGATTCGCCACTTACCGTTAAATAAAACTGTTAAGCTGCGTAGTCCTTATCTAAAGTCTCTTCATACTCATCGTCGATGTCGACGCTATCAGGTGTTGGCTCCATCACCGGAGCGGTATAGCGTGCTCCTTCTGGTTTGTGGCTTAGGCGATTTAGCTGTTTCTCCAATTTTTGACCCATTGCATTAATTGCTGCATAGAGATCTTTGTCTTTCGCCTGAGCAAATAAGGTGTTACTTGGTATACCGACTGAAGCTTCTATTTTAAACCCTTGCTTCTCTTGACCTATGATTACATGTGGATTGATGAGCTGCACATCGTGTCTGCTCAATTTCTCTAAACGGCTCTCGATACGTTCACGGATAGGTGCTGTGACTTCGAAATCTTTACTTGTAATCTTTATCATATGTCGAACCTTTCGTTGTTTCCTTGACTTCAGATTACCAATTCACCCCCTTTAAAACGTGATCTAGATCAACTTTTTGAGGCCTGTTATATCCGTTCGTTGGTTATTTGAGCCCTTAGACAAAATTGCAAAATAAACATTAGGATTGGCTTGTATTTCTCAATTTTAGTGGGCATATTTGACTGGATAACACTGCTTACATAAATCTATTTGCCTCCCCACCACGCTTCAAATATCATCGATTTCATTATTTTCTAACGTGATGAGTAATCGGATGTCCTCAGAAAAACACGCTATAGAATCCAAAGTTAAAATTAAGGTGTGGGATCTGCCTACTCGCCTGTTTCATTGGTTGATGATCTGCTTGTTAGCGGCTTTATGGTGGAGCGCAGATGTGGGAGAGATGCAGTGGCACCAGGTATTTGCCTATAGCCTGCTTGTCCTGATTGTATTTCGTGTACTTTGGGGGCTTATAGGCAGTGAGACCTCGCGCTTTAGCCATTTTGTTAAACCGCCTTCTCAGGTGCTGGCCTATGTTAAGCAGCCCGAAAAGCACAGTATTGGTCACAATCCTCTCGGTGGCTATATGGTGGTTGCCATGATCTTGGTGCTGGTTGTGCAACTGACTACCGGACTGTTTTCGACCGATGAGATCTTTACCGAAGGCCCCTTGTACACTTATGTCAGCAGCGAAGTGGCCAGTAGTTTGACCTGGCTACATAAGCAAAATTTCAATTTACTCTTGCTTCTCGCACTATTGCATATTCTTGCAGTGGTCTGGCACGGCATTAAGGGAGATAAATTGGTTGGTGCGATGATAACTGGCTATAAGCGTGTGAGTCGTGATCATGTTACTCAGTTTGAGTTTCGCTCTAGCCTGGTGGCGTTAACCTTAGTAGGGGTCTTGGCGGGATTGGTGGTGAACTATTTAATTTGGCCTATTGCAGCCATGTTATAAGGCTCATTTGAGATAGAAGATGGGGAGCTTAACTGGCTCCCCTTTTTCATTCGTCTTTTATTAATCTTTCTTGTAGACGTCGTGGCAACCTTTACAGCTTTTTCCTGTGTTCATAAAGGCTTGTTTTATAGCGTTTTGATCATCAGATTGCGCGGCAACGGCGAGCTTGGCTGCATTATCTTGAAATGCGCTCATCTTGCTATCAAAGTCTGCTTTATCGCTCCAAATCTTTGCTAGAGCACCAGTGTCTCCCTTGTCAGAACCGGCGACAAATCCCTCTGCAGGGAGTTTGCTCAAGGCGGCAACATTTTGTGCGCGCATGGCAAAGACTTCGGCATCGAAAGGCTTTTTGCCTTTTAACATGGCACCCATGTCGCCAAAGTTGTGAGCGATTAGGCCAAACGCAGATTGACGGTAGTGAATGGCATCGTCAGTCTCTTTAAAATTATTGGCTTGTACCGCTGAAGCAAGTAGGGCACTACCTGCTATGGCTAGCAGGCTAAGTTTGAGCTGTTTTTTCATGGCGTTCATTCTCACTACTTTGTTGGTTTATGTGATCTTGCGCAAGCATTCTAATCTTATTTAACTATCAGATACTATAGATTTTTCTCTAATATGCTCATCAAAATGTTGCCGAATGTGTCTAACTCCTATACGGCTCGCTAAATGCTTGCGAATCCTTCATAGCCAGAGTAGGTCAATTCTTGGTACACTTTCGTGTAATGGTAAACAAGTACAGTTTAGGGGGCTATGTGCGCGCTAGTTGGGATCTGGTATTAGAGAAGGTGATTAATCATCAAGATCATGAAGCCTTGATCGATCTGTTTGAGCTGCTATTAACCGAAGAAGAGCGCAGTGCCATTGCTGGACGTTTGAAGGTATTTCAGGCTTTGCTTATCGGCGAGATGAGTCAGCGACAGATTGCCGCTGAGTTTGAAATCAGTATTGCGACCATTACTCGCTGCTCGAATTACTTAAAGCATATGCCTGAGCCCCAACGCGATAGAATTAAGGCGTTGATCCTCTAGCTATATGACTCTAATAGCCTGTGGCAGCTGGTGTTTGCGATAGTGGCTTCGTTGAGCTAGGCGAAATAGTGAGTAACAGCCTAACGCTCCGGCAAGCAGTAACAAGGTGTTAGAAGAAGCATGGCGAAAGACAAATATTGCCGCCAGCAGATAGCCATAGGGCAGCAGATTATAGAGGGCATCTGGCCAAAGACCACTCTTGCGGCGTTTAGGATTGTCGCTACGACGATTCTGTGAGCGCAGATTAAATATGTGGGCGCCGAGCATGAATACCAATATAGCTAAGAGCTTCGGGGTGGTGCCATCGCTCAGTAGTATGGTTGCAGTGCCGATGGTCAGATACAGGGTAGGGAGTTTTTCATAAACTGGCTTAGCTAACATTATCGATATCCTTATCGTATACAGGCTTCAATCACTTTCCTTTGCAGCATAAAGTAAAAAAGCTGGCATCACCTAGTAAAAGGTGGCCAGCTTTGTTCATATTACTACCTGAGTTTGACTCTCTGGAGGCAATGTAACGCTTTAGGTTAAGAGATTGAGCAGTTAGTGGCGACAGCCACATCCACCGTTACCGTCACAGCCTTCTTTGGCTGGTTTTTCAGTATCTTCGCTGCAGCAACCGCCATGGCTATGGCTTTCGCCGCCACAACAACCACCTTCGTGGCTATGCTCGTGTCCACCGCAGCCGCCTGCAGCATGGATATGACCGTGGGCAATCTCTTCTTCGCTTGCTTCACGAACAGATAATACTTCAACACTGAAGTTGAGCGTTTGGCCCGCCAGTGGATGGTTGCCGTCAACGACAACCACATCATCTTTCACTTCGGTGACTTGTACTGGACGCTGACCCATTTCTGTTTCGGCAATAAAGCGCATGCCAGGAACGATATCTTCGATATCACCAAAGGCCGCTAAAGGAACGTCTTGGCGTAAACCATCGTGATAAGGACCGTAAGCTTCTTCTGCTTCAACGGTGACTTCGAGTTTGTCGCCAACACTTTTGCCTTCGAGCGCTTTTTCCAGGCCGGGGATCATGTTTTCCGCACCATGAAGATATAGCATTGGCTCACCTTCAAAAGAACTCTCGATCAATTCGCCTTGTTGATTCGTTAAGCTGTAATGGATGCTAACAGCTGTGTGTTGGGTGATTATCATATCGCCTCCAATTCAGAATGTGGCGGCATTTTAGCTTGGTTTTCCTCACTTGGCGATGACCTAACACTGCTTCTTAGAGGTAAATCGATAAATTTTTGATCTGATAGATGCAGCGTGGGAGGTAGAGTTCGGCTACCTCAACCTATTTTTGTATTTTTATTCACTATGGGTGAAAAAATATTGTTGTTTAGAGGAGTGGGTTTAACGCCCTTCTATAGTGGTTTTTGAGGCTTTTAATTGATTTATCAGCTTAACCTTATTTTTAGAGCGATTGGGCTTGAGGTGTTTTTATTTTATTGTTTTTAAATGAAAATTCTTGATGTTTGATTGAGCTGTGTCTTCTGTGGGATAGCGTGGGTAGCGCTTTGTCTATGGTTTAGATGTCGTGGGGTATAGGTTTTTGCGCTCTTGGCTGCCATGCTTGTTGAAACTGTATTTTTATAAAGTTTCGTTTCAGGGGTTGACACCTGAGGGCAAAAAAGGCAATTCTGTAACGACATGACGCAAACTCATTGAATGTGACCGAATAGAATTTATATGTTTAGCCTAAACCGAGTAGTAACCACCATTATTACCACCACCACGATTACCAGCGTGGGGGCCGGCTAAGCATACTCGAAAGAAACGATTTGAAATGACTAAGCCCGCTCCCCATCAAGGAGCGGGTTTTTTTGTTTCTGGGGTGCGGTACTAAGGAGAGAATATGAAGGTAATGAAGTTTGGCGGTACCTCGCTGGCCAATTGGCAGAGGTTTAACAGTGCGGCGCAGATCGTATTGGCCTCGGCCAGTGAACAACCTACGGCAGTGGTGTTAAGTGCTCCAGCAACAGTGACTAACGGTTTGTTGGAAATGGTGGATCTGGCGGTGGCAGGGGATGATTTCTCTTCGGTCTTGGGTCAGGTACATGGGGTGTTTAAGACCTTATATGGTCAGGCTGCGCTTGAATCCTTAAGTGCCGAACAAACCGCTGGACTCGAAGAGGTTTTGGCCGGTCAGCTTAAACACTGGCAAGATAAGCTTCAAGGTGTGGTATTACTGGGTGAGTGTCCCGATTTTGTTCGCGCCGAAATCGTGGTGGGTGGCGAGCGTCTCTCTGCCGCCCTGATGGAACAGCTGATGCTTGCTCAAGGTGTATCGGCCAACCAGTTGGTACCACAGCAGTTATTTGTAGCTAACGGCCCTGCGCTGGAATCGGTGGTCGATATCGGCTGGAGCAAACAGCGCTTTGCCCAGCTTTCTCTCGATGCTCACCAAGTCTGGGTCATGCCTGGTTTTACCGCTGGCGATAAAAATGGTCGTATCGTGACCTTAGGTCGTAATGGTTCAGACTATTCCGCTGCCGTCTTGTCTGCGTGTATCGATGCCAGTTGCTGTGAGATCTGGACTGACGTGGATGGCGTGTATAACACTGACCCGCGCGTGGTTGCCGATGCTAAGCTGCTAACTCAGCTCAGTTATCAAGAGGCGATGGAGTTATCCTATTTTGGGGCCAAGGTGTTACATCCAAAAACCATCGCCCCTATCGCTCAATATCATATCCCTTGCTATATACGTAATAGTTTCAATCCTCAGGCCCCTGGCACTTTAGTCTCTAATCAAGCCGATGAAACCGGCCTGAACGTCAAGGCGATCTCCAACCTTGACGATCAAACCATGTTTGATATTGCAGGCCCAGGCATGAAGGGGATGGTGGGTATGGCGAGCCGCACATTGGGCGCCATCTCTCGCTCCGGGGTGTCAGTATCTTTGATCACTCAGAGTTCATCCGAATACAGCATCAGCTTCTGTGTGGCGACACAAGATGCCGAGCGGGTGCGTTTGGCACTTGAGCAGGAGTTTGAGCTGGAGCTTAAGAGTGAAATCCTCGAAGAGATCGCCATGCGTCATCATCTGGCTATCGTTTCTTTGATAGGCGACGGTATGCGCACCCACAAAGGCGTTGCGGGTAAGTTTTTCCAGGCGTTGGCGCAGGCCAATGTCAACATAGTGGCCATTGCCCAGGGATCTTCTGAGCGTTCTATTTCGGCGGTAATTGAGCTGCGTAAGACCAAGCATGCCATCGCCGCTTGTCATCAGAGTTTCTTCGATGTGCAGCATTATCTGGACGTCTTCCTGGTAGGTTGCGGCAATGTCGGTGCTGGTCTGCTTGAGCAGGTTAAGCAGCAATCTGAAATGCTTAAGGCGCAGCATATTACGGTGCGCGTCTGTGGCGTCGCCAACTCGCGTAACATGCTGCTCGATGCCAAGGGGATAGACCTTAATCATTGGCAAGGCTTGCTAAGTGACAGTCAAGAAGCGTGCGATCTGGATAAGATGCTCGCTTGGGCCAAAGATCAACAGCTACTTAATCCTGTGCTGGTGGATTGCACCTCTAGCGAAGCCGTGTCGGACCAATATGTTGCAGTAATGAATGCCGGACTGCATGTGGTCACACCTAATAAGAAGGCCAATACCCGTGATTTTGACTACTACCGGGCACTCAGACAGACGGCGCTGCATCAGCGTCGCCAGTTCCTCTATGAGACGACTGTCGGTGCCGGTTTGCCAGTTATCGACAACCTTAAAAAATTGCTGTTTGCCGGTGATAAGCTGCAGAAATTCAATGGCATACTCTCTGGTTCGCTGTCATATATCTTCGGTATGCTCGATGAGGGGATGAGCCTGTCTGAGGCGACACGTATCGCACGCGAAAAGTGCTTTACCGAGCCAGATCCTCGAGACGATCTAAGCGGCATGGACGTGGCGCGAAAGGTGCTGATCCTTGCCCGTGAAGTTGGCATGCAGATAGAGCTGAGTGATATCGAGGTTGAGTCAGTGTTGCCAAGTCACTTTGATGCCTCTGGTGATGTCGAAACCTTTATGGCGAATCTGAGTAGCTTAGATGACGAGCTGGCCCAGCGCGTTGCTAGCGCTAAGGCGGAGGGCAAGGTGCTGCGTTATGTCGGTCAAATTGATGAGGTTGGCTGCCGGGTGAAGATCGCCGAGGTCGATGCCAATGATCCGCTTTACAGCGTTAAAGGTGGGGAGAATGCGCTGGCCTTCTACAGCCGTTACTATCAACCGATCCCATTTGTGCTGCGTGGTTATGGCGCGGGTACCGAAGTCACGGCGGCAGGTGTGTTTGCCGATCTATTGAGAACCCTTAACTGGACGCGGGAGATGGGCGTATGAGTTTAACGGTTTATGCGCCGGCCTCTATGGGCAACGTCGGAGTCGGATTTGACCTGCTTGGCGCCGCCTTGGCGCCTGTTGATGGTAGCTTGCTAGGAGACCGTGTCGCCATTTCATCTGCGCCCCACGGAGTGTCTTTGACCTTAGCGGGTCACTGGGCCGATAAACTGCCTGCGGCCAGCGAAGAGAATATTGTTTTCCAATGTGCGACCTTTTTTCTTGAGCAGCTCGGCAACGATTCGGGCGTCGCCATGACGTTAGAGAAAAACCTGCCGGTGGGCAGTGGTCTTGGCTCGAGTGCCAGTTCAGTGGTGGCCGCCCTGTACGCCCTAAACGAGCACTTTGACCGTCCCTATGACAGTGATGCTCTGCTAAGGCTGATGGGGGAGTTTGAGGGCAAGATCAGCGGCTCGGTTCACTATGATAATGTGGCGCCTTGTTACCTTGGTGGCATGCAGTTGATGCTGGATACCCCAAGTGTCGTGTGTCAGGGACTCCCCGTATTTAAAGACTGGTATTGGGTGGTGGCTTACCCTGGGATCTCCCTCTCTACTGCCAAGATGCGGGCACTGTTGCCGGCGCAATATGATAAATCTGTGGCGATTGATTTTGGTCGTTACCTGAGTGCATTTGTACATGCCAGCTACCGCCAAGATGCCAAGTTGGCCATCGAGGTATTAAAGGATGTATTGGCGGAGCCTTACCGCGCCTCGGAAATTCCCGGCTATGAGGAGGCGCGCGCAGCACTGGCCGAACTGGGTATGGCAACGACAGGTATTTCAGGAAGCGGACCCACGCTCTTTTCGGTTACCGATAACCTGCAAACGGCTCAGCAAGCCAAGGCCTGGCTGGACGCGCATTATGTAACTTCTGGCGCAGGTTTTTCCCATATATGTCAAATCGATATGCTCGGCACGCGCCGCGTAGACGAATCAATTTTAGATCAATAGGCGGATCAAGATGGAACTCTATAACTTAAAACACCCTTCGCAGAAGGTCAGTTTCACCCAGGCAGTTAAATTAGGGCTAGGGAAGGACCGCGGCCTGTTTTTCCCTGCGAGTATCCCAAGATTGGAAGATATCGACGCGCTGCTGGCGATGGATTTTGTCGAGCGCTCTAAGGCGATCCTTGGTGCCTGGCTGGCTGAGGAGCTGGGTCAGGAGATGGTGAATAAGCTGGTGGAACGCGCCTTTAACTTTGCGTTGCCACTGACCAAGGCCGATGACAAGCGCTATTGTCTGGAGTTGTTTCATGGCCCAACCTTGGCCTTTAAGGACTTTGGCGCGCGCTTTATGGCCCAGTGTCTCAATAGTCTGGCACAGGACGATAAGCTCACCATATTGACCGCCACCTCCGGTGACACGGGCGCCGCAGTGGCCGATGCCTTTTATGGATTGGATAAGGTACAGGTAGTGGTGCTCTATCCAAAGGGCAAGATCAGCCTGTTGCAGGAGAAGATGTTTACCACTCTGGGTGACAATATTCATACCGTGGCGGTACAGGCCGATTTTGATGCCTGTCAGGAGATGGTTAAAGCTGCCTTTGAAGATAGCGATGTGCGTGATGGCTTGCACCTTAACTCAGCCAATTCAATTAATATCAGTCGTTTATTGGCGCAGATCTGTTACTACTTTGAGGCGGTCGCCCAATTTAAGCAGAGCAATCAAGGTGATCCCGTAATCGCTGTGCCCAGTGGTAACTTCGGTAACCTCACGGCGGGCCTATTTGCCAAGGCGATGGGGTTGCCGGTGAAGCGTTTCGTTGCAGCCACCAATAGTAATGATACTGTGCCACGTTATTTGGCCGAGGGGGAATGGTCGCCTAAGGCGACAGTGGCGACCCTATCAAACGCCATGGATGTGGCTGAGCCAAGCAACTGGCCTAGAGTCGAGGCCATTATGCAGGTGATGAACTGGCCGTTGAGTGAGCTTGTGGGGGTTGGACTGTCTGAGCAAGATACGGTTGAGGCATTGGCTGAACTTCATCAAGGTGGTTATCTATCTGAGCCCCATGCAGCCATTGCGGCTAAAGCCCTCTCTTTAACCCTGTCAGCAGACGAGCAAGGGATCTTCCTCGGTACGGCTCATCCGGCAAAATTTAAAGAGGTTGTCGAAGAGGCGCTGGCAATCACACTTCCTCTGCCACCAGAGTTGCAGGCGGTGAAGGATAAGCCGATCTTGTCGGCAGAGCTCCCCGCAGACTTCGCTAAGCTTAAGGCGCATCTGTTTGAGGTGTTAGCCTAGTCGGTACTAGTGATAAAGGGGTGAGATAGGTCGTTGAGTAGCCGAGTCTTTTCCCTTATTGAAAACTTAGCAGTGTATCAAACCAAGGCCTAGTGCCTTGGTTTTTCTTTTTCAGTTCTGGGCCTGCTTTAGCCGAGGTGGGTAGTCAATTGGAAAGTGCTAATAAGATAGGTAACACTAAGGTCGCCTGTCGTTTGCCTAAATGGTTATTTATTTCATCTTTTGGTCAGTCAGTCTGAGATACTAAATGTAACAATCGGCCTATATCAGGCGTGATAGCCGTCACAATCAAAGAGATGTAAATAACTTATCTCTCAGCCCTTTTTCATAAAGTTGAGTCATAAGGTGTTGCCTTTTAGATTGATGTTACTTGCCCTGGTGGGCCTATCGGCCTGTGCATCGAACGAACCTGTATTGCAATCGCGTATAAATGAAGCCTATGACTGTGAGGTGACTCATTGTGATAGTTTCGCGATGGTGACGGGCATGGGAGCTGGCAATGCGCCGCTTAGGGCGGCGAAAGAGAGCGCTAAAACGCAGGGCGAGTCGCTGCAAGGCACCCATATTGTTTGGCTACAGGAAGACCAATTTGATCATGGCAATCGCGCTAGGGTGATTGCCATAGTGTACAAATGCTTACAATAACTTGGCCTGACTTCGTAGCCAGTTGATCTCCTGGGGCCAGATCTCCGGCTCTATGGTTTCCAATATGAGTGGAATGTGGCGAGTGGCCGGGTGCTGCATGATGAAGCTAAAGGCTTGCATGCCTATATAACCGGCGCCGAGTGAGTGGTGCCTGTCGACTCGACTGTTAAGCGGTGTCTTGCTGTCGTTCAGATGCATCGCCTTAAGATAGCGGTTACCCACTATGGCGTCGAACTGCTTGAAGCTCTCTTCGCAGGCGGCTTGGGTGGTTAGATCATAGCCTGCGGCAAACATGTGGCAGGTGTCGATACAAACGCCCACACGGGATTTATCTTCCACCTTATCGATGATCTGCGCCAATTGCTCAAAGCTATGGCCCAGATTTGACCCTTGACCAGCGGTATTCTCAATGATGGCACTTACGCCTTGGGTTTTGTCCAGTGCCAGGTTTATCGACTCACTGATCCGAGCGAGACAATCATCTATCCCTATCTTGTTGAGATGGCTGCCAGGATGAAAGTTAAGCAGCTTAAGCCCCATCTGCTCACAGCGCTGCATCTCATCTAAAAAGGCTTCTCTTGAGCGCTGCAGTTGGGCCTCATCAGGGTGGCCTAAGTTAATCAGGTAACTGTCATGGGGCAGTATGGCTTCGGGTTTGATATTGGCCTGTTGGCAGTTGGTTGTAAAGTCACGGATCTGTTCCTGGCTTAGAGGAGCCGCCTGCCAACGTCTTTGGTTTTTAGTAAACAGAGCAAAGGCGTTGGCCCCGATCTTCTGTGCGTTTAGTGGTGCATTGGCGATACCGCCGGCGGCGCTAACATGGGCACCAACCCAATGGCTTTCTGACATGTTTCCCTCATGGATATCGAACAAGTTCATAAATTGTTTAAGATTTTTAAGCGATTTTCCGGGGCTGGACTATGCTCAATAAATGGGAATTTTCCCCTAAACCATCAATAGTATTATCGGAATGGACTCTATCGTGTTTAAGGCTCTCTCTCAATCTGAATTTATGGACTTTGGCCCGGCGCTGATTGCTGAGCTGGGAAAGTTACAAGGGCAGTTTATTCGTGGCGACGATGTGCTATTGCCTTTGTGCCGTATCTTAGCCGAAAGTAGTGGCGCTGAGTCTGTGATGATCTTGTCTCGGCGCTTGCTGGATAGTGACGAGATGCCCGCCAATGTGACCTGTTGGTGCCGCGACTCTATTCGTTATATCACCCTTTGGCGACAGGTAAAGGATTGGCCTTTTCTTGATGAACATATGGGCGCGCATCAATGGCAGAGCTTTACCGTATGGCCTGTCGAAGGGCTTGACGTCAATATCTTCTTCTACCGGCCAGCGAGGGGCTGGCTCTCATTTCTCACCTCTTATCAGCCTTTTATTGCCGACAGTATCAGCGGCATGTTGCAGCAACAGAGTCAGGATTGGTTACAGAGCCGCAATGCGCAGATCATTAAGTCAATCGATACCCAGATGTATCAATCTATCGTCAGCAATAGTGAAGATATGATAGTGGTGGCGTCGCGCCAGAAAGGCATGGCGCCCGTTGTTATGTATGCCAATGCGGCGGCCACGGCGATCAGTCAGTATCCCCGAAGTCAGCTGATTGGTAAGTCTATTGAGCTTTTCTTCGGCGATGATGAAAAGGCGCAAGAGCTGCTTGAGGCGATTGAGTTGAGGCGGGAGTTTGCGGGTGAGCTGGAGTGTGCGACAGCGACAGGGGAAAAGGTAATTTTACATACCCATCTGATCGCCCTTAACGAACCATTTGAAGATGGTAGTCTGTTTACCTTGGTTGGCCGCGATATTACCCAGCAAAAGCTATTACAAAATACCATGGCACGGTCCCAAAAGATGCAGGCCATGGGGCAGTTGGTAGGTGGTGTCGCCCATGATTTCAATAATATCTTAGGTGTGCTGAAAGGCAATTTAGAGCTAATGGAATTAAAGGGCAAGGATGATTCCATTGGCCGTTATTTGGCCACGGCGCTAAAGGCTTGCCAGCGCGGTACGGATCTTACTCGGCGTTTGCTGCAATTTTCCAGACAGGAACAGTTTAGCGCCCAGCCTCTGCAGGTGAATGAGGTGATTGAGGGGCTTGAGGAGCTGCTGGGTAAGTCGTTAACCACTCAGGTTGAACTGTGCGTCAAGATGGCGGATCAAATGCGTGATATCTGCGTCGATCGTGGCGATCTTGAAGATGCGTTGATCAATCTGGTCCTTAATGCCAAGGATGCCATGAATGGCGAGGGACTAATCACTATAGAGACCGGCGAGCAGTATTTGTCGGGCTATCTGCCTGGAGTGGGAAATACCGTCAGTACAGAAAGTCGGGACTATGTGTGGGTGTCGGTGATCGATCAGGGCAGCGGTATCGCCCATCACGTGCTGGATAAGATTTTTGAACCCTTTTTTACCACCAAGGATAAGAGTAAGGGCACGGGGCTTGGCCTTTCTATGGTGTATGGGTTTGTTAAACGCTCTAACGGTTACATGAGCATTATACGAACTGGCCCCGAGGGCACAGAGATCCGTCTCTGGTTTCCCGCTATTAAGCCTGTGGCTCGCTCGGTTGAGCGAGAGCGCAGCTCGCTGGACTATCCTCAAGTGACGCAGCCTGTCAGGGTATTGATTGTTGATGATGAGCCAGATCTGCTCGAGGTGCTTTGTGACTATTGTCAGATGATGGGGATGGAGGTGTTGGCCTATACCGATCCCTTGTTAGTAAAAGAGCAATACAAAGAGGGGATAGACAATATCGATTTAATCATCTCGGATCTGCTGATGCCCGGCGGGATCAACGGTTATGAGCTGGTGACAGACTTAAACAAGCACAAGACCATCCCTGTGTTGTTGATTTCTGGCTATGTGGGGGAGGTGGGGATCAGCAGCCGAGAAGATTTACCTTTTCAAGTGTTACAAAAACCCTTTGATCTTCGCGCTTTCGTGAGGGGACTTGAAGGGGTTGGAATTGAGTTCGTTCAAGGAGATTTAAGATGACCAACATGGAGATCTGGGTAGTCGATGATGACAGGGATTACTGTGAGTTAATCGTCGAAATGTTGCAGGATGATTTCAAGGTGCGGCCTTTTTATGGTGCTGGCGAGTTTCGCGCCGCGCTGCAAGCGCAAACACCCGATATGCTCTTGATGGACATTAATCTGCCCGACACCGATGGTATTACCCTTTGCAGCGAATTGCTGGCTTCTAACCAGGATGTGGCAGTGTTGTTTGTTTCTGGGATGAATACGCTGGAAGAGCGCTTAAAGGCCTATGAAGTTAATGCGGTTGATTTTATCGCTAAGCCGTTTGAGCTTAAAGAGTTACTTGCCAAGGTACATAGCGTCGCGAATTATCAACTTAAACAGCGAGAGTTGATCAAGGCGGAATCTGTCTCTCGTAATATGGCGTTTCAGTCTATGACTGAGTCATCTCAGTATGGCAGCGTGCTGCAGTTTTTCCGCCAATGTTTTCTGTGTAACGACCACCAGTCATTGGCTGATGCCTTTTTTGATTTGATGGCGCAGCTAAATCTCAATACCTGCTTGGAGATCCGCGGCGAATGTGTCGAGTATTTTGCGCCTAAACATGCGGCTATTAGTCCAATTGAATCAAATATTCTTGAGCTGCTGGATAAGCATGGCCGTTTGTTTGATTTTGGTTGTCGCACTATATGTAACGACAAACATGTCTCTTTTTTGATTAAAAACATGCCGATTAAAGATGAAGTCATGTACGGCCGGTTACGTGACATCATCGCGGTCGTGGTCGAAGGCCTTGAGGCAAGAGTCTTAGATATCAATCGGCAGCAGACCTTGAAAAAGGTATTTGTCGATATCGAATCCCTGATTGCGGATATCAATGCGGCGACCTTGGAGCATGATGAGCGATTTAGTTCGGCGCTTATCAACATGAATACCGAGATCCGGGGTAGCTTTCATGTGTTGGATATGACCATAGAGCAGGAAGATTACTTTACGGGCCTGATTGAGCGTAATTTAAAAGAGGTGAAATCGGCCAGTGTCGCCTTTACACGCCTGCAGTCTTCTCTGGCGAAGGTGATGGATGTTTTAGGAGCAAGTGTTCCTAAGTGACTATTTTATGTTCACTTTACTTGATCTGAGTCACGTCATCATGACGGCTTACATATTAGTGTGAGTAAAAGTTCAACAATTTACTATAGTAACTAAAGGCGCCAAGAAGGTTGGAGGTGACGATGTTAGCGAGACTTCATAATGACCATAAACATATCGCGATACTGTTAAATGTTCTTAAAAATAAGCAGCAAAGGCTGCAAAATGGCGAAGCCGTCAACTTTAACCTGATCCGAGATATCGTCGAGTACATGCAGAGCTATGCCGAACATAGTCATCATCCGCTCGAAGATTTAATCAATGAGTTTTATATCAAGACTCACCCCGGTGAAGAGTTGGAGAAACAGTTAGGTGAAGAACATCATCAATTGATTGATAATTCTTCAAGCTTGATGTCCAGCCTGAATTTAGTATTAAGTGATGTACCTGTTCAGAATGAGATTTTGAGCCAGGCCTTAAAAGATTATGTGGAAGCGCAACGAAAACACATGATGTATGAAGAAGCTAAATTGTTTCCCATTTGGGAAGCTGGAATGACGCCGGCGCAATGGGAAGAGGTGGCCGATATGTGCCAGGAGAAATTAATTAGTGATCCCCTGTTTAGTGACGACGACAACTTACTCTTCGAGGAACTAAAAGAGTATCTTGCTAGAGCAGAAGATTAGATGAAAAACAGACATAAAAAAATAGCGCCAGTGGCGCTATTTTTTCATCTCTTTACATCAGAAGGTTATCTAAGTCGTATTCGAAACTGCTATCGATATCCTGAAGCTCTTTAATCAAACGTTGTTTCTCTTTGATAGCCTCTATTTCACGCCATTTTCGCTTCTTATTGGAGCTTCGCGAACGACTGTTTGGTCTTTCAATGACGGTATCATCTAGCGCACTACCATAATCTAAACGATTCATGGCAACCTCCTGTTGTTGTATTTTTTCTCAACAATTAAATATCACACTTCCAATTTATGGTGCAAGAGAAATGTTTCAGCAATGTTAACTTTGGGTGAATTGTTTATGGCGTCATCACGGTCTCTCTGTTTGTGGTTGACGTACAAAATAGGAAGAGGTGTGGTGATATTTGCTGCAGAGAATAAAAAAGCCAGTGAAAACTGGCTTTTTTATCGAGACGAGTTAGATGGTGCTTCGTCTATAGAGGTTGATGAGGGCATTGCTCGAGGCATCTAAAGCTGTTGCCTCTTGCTGACTCTGAAGTCTTGCTAACACATCATTGCCCAGGGTCTTGCCAAGCTCGACGCCCCACTGATCGAAAGAGTTGATATCCCATAGCGCACCTTGAACAAAAGTTCTGTGCTCGTATAGGGCAATTAAGGCACCGAGTGTCTCAGGCGTTAATTTATTCATCAATAGGGTGTTGCTTGGTTTATTGCCTTCCATCACCTTATGTTTGGCGATTAGCGCTTTTTCATCCTGGCTTAGCGAGCTGCCTTCAAGTTCGGCAAGTGCCTCGTCGAAGGTTCTGCCTTGCATCAGTGCCTGAGTCTGTCCAATACAGTTGGACGCTAGCTGGACGTGATGCTCCCCAAGAGGGTTGTGGCTTTGCAAGGGTAAAATGAAATCCGCTGGGATAAGCGCAGTGCCTTGATGCAATAACTGATGGTAGGCATGTTGGCCGTTAGTGCCTTCGCCGCCCCAGATAACTGGACCTGTGGAGTGATCAACCTTATCACCGTTAAGGGTGACAGATTTACCATTACTCTCCATATCCAGCTGTTGGAAGTAAGCTGGCAGGCCTCTGAGGTAATGATCATAGGTCAATACCACGTGAGACTGTGCCTGGTAAAAGTTGCCATACAGCAATGAAAATAGCCCCATGATCACCGGCATATTGCTTTCCAGGGGGGCCTCAACAAAGTGCTTGTCCATGGCCTTAGCCCCAGCAAGCAACTCATTGAAATTATCCATACCAATCAGCAGGGCGATAGGAAGACCAATAGCCGACCAGAGTGAGTAGCGTCCGCCTACCCAGTCCCACATAGGGAAGATATTGTCCGCATCCATGCCAAATTCGGTGGCTTTGGCGACATTGGAGGTCACAGCGACGAAATGCTTGGCGATATCGGCCTGAGCGCCACCGTTTTCCAGGAACCAAGCTTTGGCGCTTAGTGTGTTGGTCAGCGTTTCTTGCGTGCCGAAAGACTTAGACGACATCACGAATAGGGTGGTTTCAGGATCGACCAGACGTAGTTTCTCACACAGAGAGGTCGCATCGACGTTGGCCACAAAGTGGCATTTTAACGCTGGGTTCCAGTAAGGTCTTAGGGCCTGGGTAACGATTTTGGGGCCCAAGAAAGAGCCGCCAATGCCAATGCTGACGATATCTGTGATCGCCTTACCCGTGTAACCTTTCCACTTACCTGAGGTTACTGCTTGGACAAATTTGGCCATCTTGGCCTGAGTCTGTTTGACTTCTGGCACGATATTGACGCCGTCGACCAGAATAACTTCGTCGGCGTTAGCTCTAAGCGCCGTGTGCAGCACGGCGCGCTTTTCGGTGTTATTAATGATCTCGCCATTGAACATGGCGCGAATTTTTTCGCTAAGGCCTGCAGTCTTGGCAAGATCAAACAGCAGGTTCAAGGTCTGTTCGTCGGCCCTGTTTTTAGAATAATCCAGCAGTAAGCCACAAGCTGACAAGGCCATCTTGTCGAAGCGTTTTGGATCGGCATTAAATAGCGCGCGCATATGGGGCAGCTGTTTAGTCTGAGCCTCGAGCTGAGCCCAGGCTGCTTGCTGAGTAAGCTTAGTCATAACGTAATTACCTTTTAAGCTTCCAGTTCTGCTTTTAACATCTCTTCAAGTTTGCCTTGGTCGACGGCAAAGTTGCGGATACCTTCGGCAAGTTTCTCTACGGCCATTGGGTCTTGGTTAAACTCCCAGCGGAACTCGGCTTCGGTTAGCGGAGCACCAGGTGCTTGGATATCTGTGGTCGGTTTCAGTTTTTGCACCACTTGGGTGTTGCTGTTGGCCATCTCTTCCAGTAGCGCTGGGCCTATGGTGAGGCGATCACAACCAGCCAGTTCGATGATCTCACCCGTATTACGGAAACTAGCACCCATGACGACAGTTTTGTAATCGTGGCGCTTATAGTAGTTGTAGATGTTGGTGACTGAGACAACGCCTGGATCTTCTTCTGCGCTGTACTCTTTACCTGTGTCTTTCTTGTACCAATCCAGGATGCGACCCACAAAAGGTGAGATAAGGTAAACGCCCGCTTCGGCACAGGCTCTGGCTTGAGCGAAACAGAAAAGCAGTGTTAGGTTGCAGTTAATACCTTCTTTTTCTAATTCTTTTGCGGCGCAAATACCTTCCCAGGTTGAAGCAAGTTTGATCAAGATGCGCGACTTGTCGATACCGGCTTCTTCATAAAGTTTGATCAGCTTGTGAGCCTTTTCAATGGAGCCGGCTTTATCGAAAGAGAGTCTGGCGTCCACTTCAGTGGAGATGCGGCCAGGAACAATTTTCAGGATCTCTAAGCCAATGTTGACCGCGAGTTTGTCACCTGCGTCTTCGACTTGTTGCGCCAGATCGTCGCTCTGGGTCTTGGCCCATTCTATAGCGTTAGTGATCAGGTGTTTATATTCTGGTATTTGAGCTGCTTTTAAGATGAGAGAGGGGTTGGTGGTAGCGTCTTGCGGTTGATAACGCTTGATGGCTTCGATATCCCCGGTATCGGCGACTATGGTAGTGATCGATTTGAATTGCTCTAGTGTATTAGCCATGAAAATTACATCCTTCTTAAGAAGCAGCTTAAGTGTGTGGTTTGCTAACGGCTATTAGACGCGATTTTGCCGATATTTCCAACCGTGAATGAAAAAAAATTACAGAAAAGTTGCTAAATATCAGTAAAAGGCATTCTAACCGTAGCCATTTAGTGAGCCTGACGTTTTCCCTAAACGGATTTAGAGTATAACCATTAAATTATGACAGGAAAAAAAATCGCTGCCTAAGCAGCGATTTTAGTGAAGAAGATCTCAGTGAATCCTTATCGATTTACTTTAATACCGCTTCCTTTTGTACGCCTGTTACGTGTGCTTCGATGCGGCGGTTAGCCTTGTTTGCTTCAGGGCTATTACCTTCGATTAGCGGCTCAGTGATACCATAACCCTTAGCACTTACGCGCTGCTGGTTAATACCATATTTGCTAACTAATAGCTCGGCAACGGCGTTGGCACGACGCTCAGACAGCTCCATGTTGTAATCTGGATTACCTACGTTAGAGGCGTGGCCAGCAATTACCACGGTTGAGCGTGGGTGCGTGTTCATGTAGTTAGCCAGTTTTTCGATTTGATCATAAGATGCCGAGTTCACAACGGCTGAATTATTGGCAAAACGAATGGTGCCCAGTTCATGCTTTTCAGTGACTTCGCGATAGATGGTGCAACCATTGGCGTCAACCTTGTGGTTGCTTGGGGTGTCTGCACACTGGTCTTTATCGTCAGTGACTCCATCATTGTCTGAATCTTTTGGTGCGACAACGACAGGGGCTACTGCAGCGGCAGGCGCTGTACGACCAAAGCGGTAGCTGAGTTCAAGACCCCAGTAATTACTCTCCATTTCGAGTGTGTTCCACTCGTTTTCATCGAGATTTTCATAACGACGATACTTGGCTTGCAACTTGAGGTTCTCTGTGAAGTTGTAGCCGATACCAGCACCAAAGTATGGCGCTACACCGCTATCGCTGTAGTACTCGCTTCCCCACTGTTTGTTGTTTGAAAGCAGGTAGTTCATTGCCCCCGCTTCAAAAGACATGCTCCAGTGGTTGGCAAATGGCCAGAAACCGACAAGGCCTAGTGTCATTCCTCGTGCACCAGCGTCGTTAAGTTTGTTGGCATAGTCGACCCATTCGGCGCGGCCCAGGTCGCGATAACCTAGTTCAATACCGAAGTAGTCGTTAAACAGATAACCACCAAATACATCCCAAGCATAAGGATCATCTTCACCACACTCTTTCATGGTTTTCTGATCGCAGTTAGGTTCGTAGTTGTTTACGCCTAAACCACCACCGACGTACCAAGGAGTAAGTTCTTGTGCTGCATTAGCTGCAAATGGGAGCATTGATGTAAGCAGAATAGCTTTCAATGTATTGTTCATCATTTTCCAATTCCTTTGTTTTTTATCGTCCCCCATGCTGTTTCTACCCTGTAAAAACATGCCAGCACTTTGTGGGGGGATTCCTTTGGTATTATCGCTAGCCTTTTTATTATCTTACGAGGATATAGAAATTGCCATGTATAACAGGTAATTTTTTTATGATTAGTGGTTATATGGTAATAAAAAAGGCGTTTCCTCTGGGAAGCGCCTTTTTTCTAGTCGAATGATTAATGTGGCGTTAATCTAGTCTTAACGTGTCCACACCCAGTTTTCGATGTTTTCTGGGTCAACACCGTTCGCTTTAATATAGTTACGGTGATCGACTAAGCGTTGTAGCATGTCGGTGGTGATGGCCACATGTTGGGTCTCATCGATAACACCTTGCTGGAATAGCTTGTAAGCCATGTCGATAACCAAGTGGTAGCGAGAGGTACCGTTACGTACACCCATGTCGAAAGGCGTAGTGGTTGAGCCTTCTTCTTCATAGCCTTTGATGCGGAATCTGTGGCTACCTTTGTAATCAAATACCAGTTTCTTAATGGTGTTTGGATAACCATGGTAGTTAAATACCACTCCCTTATCGGCGGTGAAGATCTCATCCATCATCCAAGGTTTGCTTTGGAACTTACGGCTACCCAGGCCGCTGCTGGTCAACTCTGTTACGCTGACGAAGCGTACGCGCACTCTTGGTAACAGTTCGCGTAGGATAACCAGAGATGCCATACACTCTTGCGTGACATAGTCACCACAGCCTGCTAGTACCACATCAGGATTATCATCTGAGGCAAAATCCCACACCATGACACCATCTTTGGCCTGTTGACGTGCTTCGTCCAACGATAGCCACTGTGGTAGTTCTTTCTTACCTGCGGCAATGATGTTGAGTTTATCGCGGTCGGCGAAGGCGCGCTCAGTGTAGACCAGTGTAGAGTTTGCATCGGCAGGTAGATAAGCCGAGATGATCTCTGGGTGTTTCTCAAGCATAGCGCCCAAGAATGATGGATTCTGGTGAGAATAACCGTTGTGATCTTGACGCTCGAGCAGTGAAGAGAGCACGACGTTACAAGCAGGAACCGGCTTACGGAAGTGTACGCCCTGGCTGGCATAGACATATTTACAGTATTGGTCGGCCATAGACGACACCACTTGCGAGAAGGACTCATAAGTGGGGAACATGCCGTGACGACCTGTTACTGTGTAGCCGTGCAGCATACCAAAGAGCAAGTTTTCTGATAGCAACTCGAGTACGCGGCCATCGCGAGACATATCTTCGTCCCAGCTTTCAATTGGCCATTGCCATGCACGATCTGTCTCTTCAAACACAGCTTGAAGCTGGTTAGAGTAAGTTTCATCTGGACTGAATATACGCAGGTTACGCTGGTCTCTGTTGAGCTTGAAGGCGTCACGCATCCATTGACCCATCTTCAGCATAGAATAACCACGCTGGCCTCTTGGTGTTTCTGCGCCGTAGGCCAGATCTTCCAGCTTAGGATTGTTCAGTGAACGTACCACTTCACCGCCATAGCTCAGGTGTTGACGACCACAGCAAAGCTCTTTTGGTGGGAGCAGTGATTGGATATCTTTGTCAAAGACGATCTGGTTTTGCTCGTTGATGCTATAGAGTTCACTGAACTTGTAGCTGGCAAGCCATTGATCCAGTGCCTCCAGGTGCTGTTTATCTTTAGCACACTTGTTAACGATAACCTGGTGCGATTCGCAGTTACCTTCTAGCTTCTTACCATTATCTTCGGCGACACCTGTCCAGCCTTTGGCTGTGCGCATCAGGATCACTGGCCAGCGAGGCTTAACGACATCTTCGCCACTGCGAGCTTTGGTCTGAATCGCGTCGATCATGGCATAGGCATCATCCATGGCTTTGGTCATCTGCAGATAGACATCTTCTTCAAGATCACTGTCGACAATGATTGGATGGTAGCCAAGGCCTTTGAATTCAAGTTCAAGCTCTTCGTGGCTCATGCGACCCATACGGGTAGGGCCTGAGATCTTGTAGCCGTTAATGTGTACGATTGGCAGTACGGCACCATTGTTGGCTGGCGAAACCAGACGGTTTGCATACCAAGATGCCGCCAATGGACCGGTTTCAGACTCTCCGTCACCGATAAGTACGGTAGCGATTAGGTTAGGGTTGTCCAGTACAGCGCCCCAGGCCACTGATAATGAGTAACCCAGTTCACCACCTTCTAGGATCTGACCCGGTGCTTCAGGGTTAGCATGTGATGGATAACCATAGGCGGCTGAAAATTTCTTACAGATATCTTCGATACCTGTCTCGTTGTAAGGGATGGTCTCAGGATAGAAATGGCTTAACGATCCTTCCATAAATAGGTTAGCTTGTACTGCTGGGAAGCCGTGACCTGGGCCGACAAGGTAGAGGAAAGGGCGATTGGTTTTCTTGATGAGACGATTAACGTTGGCGTAGACGAAGTTGATACCTGGGCAGGTTCCCCAGTGACCTAGCAGTCTGGGCTTGATATCGCTATGTTCTAACGGACGTTTATGCAGAACGTTCTGCTTTAAGTAAATTTGCGAGGTAGCCAAGAAGTTGGTTGCTCTTACAAATTTCTTGAGTGCGGTGATCTCTTGCTGTTGTGACATAAATAACCCCATTTATAGTAAGCAAAAAGTTAATCAAAGCTTATGTGAGGCACTATATTTGTAATTTTATTACAAAAACGTGTTCAATATCTTATTTTTGCAAAGTGATAAAATTTACAGAATGTTAAATTTTTGGTCGTAAATACTATGTTATCCACGTTAATACAGTAGCTTGTTTGTGTCTGGTTGCGTGATGCCAATGTCATGTAAATGGGTAAGTGTGATCTGTGTCACATGGTGATTTTTTGATGGTATGCTATTTTGGCGTGTCGGATTCGGCAGGCATGTTGCTTTAGCATCATGAAAGGATAATTCGAAAAGATAATCCTGCCGAAAATATTCGATCAAATTGGGAAGGAAATTCAACAACGATGGCGACCTGTTTTACTATGGCGCCGTAAACGTCCTAAGGGTTATAGAAGTTCTATGTTTGAATCTGTATTAAATTTAATCGACTCTGCGATTAACGCGGTTAACGGCATGTTGTGGGGTAGCGTGCTGATTTACGTGCTGGTCGCTGCGGGCGTGTTGTTTACATTAAGATTGGGCTTTATTCAGCTCAGAATGTTTGGTCATGGCGCTAAGCTAGTGTTACAGGGCCGTGAGAAAACTAACGGTATTTCATCCTTTCAGGTGTTTTGTACCTCTATGGCAGCAAGGGTGGGTACCGGAAACATGGCCGGTGTGGCCGTGGCGATCACTGTCGGTGGTGCGGGTGCCGTTTTTTGGATGTGGCTCATTGCGTTGCTGGGGATGGCGACCGCCTTTATTGAATCAACCTTAGCGCAAGTCTATAAAATCAAAGACAGCGATGGCCAGTATCGTGGTGGTCCTGCTTACTATATGGAAAAAGGCTTAGGTAAGCGTTGGATGGGATCTCTGTTTTCTATTTTGCTGATCATTGCCTTCGGTTTTGCCTTTAACGCCGCCCAGGCTAATACCATGACAGACGCGCTTAACAATGCCTTTGGTTTCGATAAGACCATGGTTGGCTTAGTCATAGTTGCTGCATCGGCCTATATCATTAGCGGAGGCCTTAAGAAAGTGGCTAAGGCTTCTGAGCTTATCGTGCCTATCATGGCGGTGGCTTATTTGGCGATTGCGCTGGTGGTGCTTGCGATGAACATTGAGCAAGTTCCTGCGGCGATTGCTTATATAGTAAAAAGTGCTTTTGGTTGGGAAGAAGCCGCCGGCGGTGCGATGGGCGCTATGATGGCGGGTATCGCCCGGGGACTATTTTCAAACGAAGCCGGTATGGGTAGCGCAGCCAACATTGCAGCATCGGCTTCGCCGAATCCTAATCACCCGGCATCACAGGGCTTTGTGCAGATGATAGGGGTCTTTGTTGATACTATCGTCATCTGTAGTGCAACTGCAGCCATTATCTTGCTGTCCGGAGTGTTAGATGCGCCTGGCGAGCAGAAAGGCATTGGCTTGTTGCAACTAGCCTTGACCAATGAAGTGGGTGGATGGGCCGCCTATTTTGTGGCATTTGCGATTATCTTATTCTGTTTCTCCTCGATCATTGCTAACTATAGTTATGCCGAGAGCAACATCCTGTTCCTCAGTAAGAGTAAGAAGATACTGTATAGCTTCCGTGTTGCAGTGCTAGCTATGGTTATGGCGGGCTCCGTTGCTTCACTGCAATTAGTATGGAACTTTGCCGACGTGTCTATGGGCTTGATGGCGCTGGTCAACATTGCTGCGATAGTCATGCTTTCTAAGGTCGCCTATGCAGTGATTAAAGATTACGAAATACAGCTGAAGGCAGGCAAGGTGCCTACCTTTGATGCGGCGCAGTTCCCAGAGTTAAATGGACTCGATGACCAGATCTGGAAAGGTAAGCCTAACGCGGCGGTACTGACTAAAGAGCAAGATAAGTCGATAGCCGTGCCCGAGGTGTAGGCTAATACCTCGGCGCTAATAGCCAATATCTATTAGTACCATCTAAAAAACCACGTCCAATGGGCGTGGTTTTTTTATGTCAGCGTCAGTATGATAGACATCTCGTTGATCGTTAGAAATAAGGACAATTTATGCTGATTTTAGTCTCTCCGGCTAAAACCCTGGATTATGAAACACCAGCAAGTACTCAAACCTTTACCATGCCGACACTGCTTGAGCACAGTGAAGCGCTGATCGAGGTATGTCGAGAGCTAACACCAGCAGATATCGCCTCTTTAATGAAGGTAAGTGACAAAATAGCCGGTTTGAATGCGGCGCGTTTTGCCGAGTGGAACAAGGATTTTAATCTGGACAATGCTAAACAGGCCTTGTTTGCATTTCGTGGCGATGTTTATACCGGACTGGATGCCGATACTTTGTCGGCGCAAAGTCTTGAACGAGCACAAAAGCATTTACGTATCTTATCTGGCTTGTACGGCTTGCTACGCCCATTGGATCTGATGCAGGCTTATCGACTGGAGATGGGCACTAAGCTGGCGAACCCAAGAGGAGCGAACTTGTATCAGTTTTGGGGCGATATTGTCACCACAGAGGTCAATAAAGCCCTTGCCGAGCAGGGGGATGACATTCTGGTCAATCTTGCTTCAAATGAATATTTTAAGTCGGTTAAGCCTAAGCAGATCCAAGGTCAGGTGATAACGCCTATTTTCAAGGATAAGAAGAATGGCCAGTACAAGGTCATTAGTTTCTTCGCAAAGAAGGCGCGCGGCATGATGGTGCGTTATATGCTGGACAATAATGTCAGCCGTTATGAAGATCTCCTTAAGTTTGATACGGCCGGCTACTATTACAGTGAAGCGGATTCAAGCGTTAATGAGCCTGTATTCCTCAGAGAAGAGCAAGCCTAGCGAATGCCAGAGCCACAACGGCTCAACCCCATGAAAAAAGCAGCCACCGGCTGCTTTTTTTTGTCTGAAACTAAGGTTGGAATTTCGACTCTCGCTTAACTGAGATTGTCTACTTGGTCTTAGACGTTAGCGGTCTAAGCTCAATCTCTGATTGCGCCATCAGGTAAGCAAACTGCGCATAGGCGGCGGCATTTTGTGCCAGGGCCTTGGGATCGATTTTGTCTAAGGTATCGTTTGGCGTGTGGTGATAGTCAAAGTAATCGGTGCCATCTTGTCTAAGTGATGCGACGGGAACGCCATGGTTAGGCAGCATAGAGACATCGGGCCCGCCTGAAGCCTGGTTGTTACCCATGGCAACGCCGTTGGCTTGCATTGAGGCTGTATGGGCTTGTATGGCCGCAAAGGCGCTGTCTGCGACGTTAAAGTCTAACTGGTAGATATACCCTGCGCCGAAGTCAGATTCGGCGGCAATATAGTGTTTATCCAGCTCATGTTGATGTGCTTTAGCGTAGCTCTTACCACCAATCAACCCCAACTCTTCTGCGGCATAGAGTACAACCCGAACCGTGCGGGCTGGCCGTTGTGGTAGCTGGGAGATAAGATGCCCAGCCGTAGTGACAATTGCGACACCAGCACCATCATCAATAGCCCCTGTGCCTTCGTCCCATGAGTCCAGGTGCGCGCCGATAAGCACTATTTCATCGGGTTTACTGCTGCCAGTGACTTCGGCGATAACATTATATGAGGTGGCATAGCCCAAGTTTTTAGGGGTCAGCTTAAGGTGGAGTATGACATTGGGATCGCGCTTTAGCATCAAGGCAATGAGATCGGCATCGGGGTTAGACATAGCGGCCGCAGGGATCTTCTCAACCCCTTCTTGGTAACGCATCATACCCGTGTGGGCCATCCTGTCATGATCTGTGCCAATAGAGCGAATGACAATGGCCAAGGCGCCCTTTTCGGCAGCGGCAATGGCGCCGCGTGAACGACCACCAACTGTGATGCTATAGCCTTTACCTGTCTTAAACCTAGGGGTGATGTGATCGATAAACACGATTTTCCCCAATACCTGGCTAGGCTCGGCGAGTTTTAGCGCTTCGAGGGACTCAAAGCGTACGATAGGGGCATTGATGCCTTCTTCTGGCGTGCCCACACTGCCACCGAGGGCTGTGATCACTAAAGGTTGGGCGAAAGGGGAGACAATGCTGGCCTTAGCCTCTCCGCGTTGCCAGACGGGAACCTTAACGGCTTCTTTATAGACTTTGTCAAAACCGAGTGAGTTAAGCTTGTTCTCAGCCCACTGAACGGCGATTAGGTCTTTCTCGCTACCAGCGAGTCTTGGGCCAACCTCAACCGTCAATGACTCGACAATATCGTAAGCTAAGCTGGACTCGAGTGCTTTTTGTTGTAGTTGCGCGCTAACATTTTGATTTGTGTCTGCTGTTGTCGTGCTTTGACAACCTACTAGCCCGGTAAAAAAGAGGGTGAATAAGAGGGGGAGAGGGGAGCTTTTCATGAGTTTCCTTTATTTTTATTACGTATGTCCCATTTTTGAAAACAATCTAGCAAAAAGTGTGCTTTATGTCCCGACTATATCTTTAAGTCAACGCTATATTAGTGCCGGGGTTTGTTTTAGGAGAAATTGCTCGTAATGAATATAGAATTGATGCAGCAACGAGCGGATAATGCTGTTGTATTGCTAAAGGCTCTGGCAAATGAACGCCGACTGTTCATCTTATGCTACTTGTTGAGCGAAGGTGAGATGTGTGTCGGTGAGATGAATAAAAAGCTCGGGCTTAGCCAATCTGCGCTATCGCAACACTTAGCATGGCTTCGTAAAGACAACTTAGTTGAAACGCGAAAAGAAGCGCAAACGGTATTTTATTCGCTAAAAAGCAAGGAAGTATCCGAGATTATTAAGTTACTCAATACCATCTATTGCCACTAGGTAGAGATGATATAGTGCAGGGAGAAAAGCTGATAGGCAGTATGCTGTCAGCTTTTTTTTTCGGGCGCGAGATTGAGCGGCTTTTAGCAGCCCCATTATATTTTAGATACAAAAAAACCGGCCTAAGCCGGTTTTTTTATATCGCGACAGATTAAGCAGCCAGTGCTTTGATCTTAGCGTTTAGACGAGCCTTATGACGAGCAGCTTTATTCTTGTGAATAAGGCCTTTAGTCGCCATACGGTCAACAATTGGTTGTGCAGCATTGAATGCTTCAGTTGCCGCTTTGTGATCGCCAGTGTTGATCGCAGCGATAACTTTCTTAACGTAAGAACGTAGCATAGAACGACGGCTAGCGTTGTGCTGACGACGTTTTTCAGATTGAAGCGCGCGCTTCTTTGCAGACTTGCTATTAGCCAAGGTGCAACTCCTAAAAGGGTTAGATATTTTTAAAGGTCGAGGAATATGCCTTTTTTTAGTCAGTTTGTCAATGACAATGATCGGATCTTTATCTTAAAGATAAATAATCAGAGCAGACTTGGCGTTCTTCAACCTAACTCGTGTAATATGGTGCGCAATTCTAGCAGTATTTGCTGCTTGGTGACAGGGGGTAAGTCGACTTTTTAACTTGCTCGACACACCTGTGGTGCTCGTTTCAGGGGGAGCTTTGAGCAAGAAACTTTTTAAGTCAGGCATGATAGTGAGTGCTATGACGCTGATTTCTCGTGTTTTAGGTTTAGTGAGAGACGTTGTAATTGCAAACCTAATGGGGGCAGGGAGCAGCGCAGACGTTTTCTTTTTCGCTAATAAAATTCCTAATTTTTTACGTCGACTATTTGCCGAAGGAGCATTCGCTCAAGCGTTCGTGCCTGTATTAACCGAATACCAAGAGAAGCATGATGACGAGGCGGTAAGGCTGTTGCTGGCTAAAGTGGCCGGCACGCTCGGAGTAGTAGTGACCCTGGTGACCTTGATTGGAGTGATCGCCTCTCCGGTATTGACGGCGCTATTTGGTGGCGGCTGGTTTTTAGCTTGGTTGAACGATGAGCCCAATGGTCAAAAGTTTGAGCTAGCCTCGCTGATGCTGAAGATCACCTTTCCTTACCTCTGGTTTATTACCTTTACTGCGCTGGCCGGATCTATCCTAAATACTCGGGGGCGGTTTGCCGTGTCGGCTTTTACCCCGGTATTTTTGAATATGGCAATTATCAGCGCCGCCATCTTCCTGGCCCCCCGGCTTGAACAGCCGGAAATAGGCTTGGCGTGGGGCGTCTTTGCTGGTGGTTTAATTCAGTTTCTGTTTCAAATTCCATTTTTGATGCGAGAGAAGGCTTTGGTTAAGCCCTCGTGGGGCTGGCATCATCCCGGCGTGGTGAAGATTCGCACCTTGATGCTGCCAGCGTTGTTTGGGGTGTCGGTATCGCAAATCAATCTACTGCTCGATACTTTTATCGCCAGTTTCTTGATGACAGGCTCGATCAGTTGGCTCTATTACTCTGACCGTTTGTTGGAATTTCCCTTGGGATTATTTGGTATCGCGATTGCGACTGTGATCTTACCCGCGCTGTCGAAGAAATATGTTAATGCCGAAGGAGATGGCTTTGCCAAGACTATGGACTGGGGCATTAAAGCGATATTACTGATGGGCGTACCAGCGATGTGCGGCTTGATTTTGTTAGCCAAGCCTATGCTGATGGTGCTGTTTATGCGCGGCGCCTTTACTGTCGATGATGTCTATATGGCCTCATACAGTTTGATGGCTTATGGGTCGGGACTGTTAAGTTTCATGCTGATTAAAGTGTTAGCGCCTGGGTATTACTCTCGTCAGGATACTAAGACGCCCGTGCGTTATGGCATTATCGCCATGGTGAGCAACATGGTGTTTAATCTTATCTTTGTATTTCCCTTTGGCTATGTGGGATTGGCGATTGCGACCTCTCTGTCGGCGCTGCTTAATGCTTGTTTGCTCTATCGCGGTTTACATCGCGCCGGTGTTTATCAAGTGCCAAAGCAAACCTTTGTCTTTATGGGTAAAACCATTACCGCCGCAGTGCTAATGATGTCGGTGCTCTATTACTTGATGCCGAGCATGGACGACTGGTTGAATTTTACCTTTGTGGGACGGGCGACAGAACTGGCGTTGTTGATCGGTTCGGGGGCTGTGGTGTACCTGTTGGTTATGTTATTGTTAGGAATTCGCCCTTGGAGGATGAAAGCTGGCTTTTGAGTGCTGATTATCCTTCTCAGCTAGTATATAATCCGCGAACTTATGCTTGCTAGTTATTGAATGTAATGGAACTGATCCGCGGTATACATAATATTTTACCCAGACACCAGGGTTGCGTGCTGACTATTGGTAACTTTGATGGCGTGCACCGTGGTCATGCCGAAGTCATTGCTCCCCTTGTGAAAAAGGCAAAGCAACTCAAGGTTCCTGCGACACTGATGACCTTCGAGCCACAGCCTCAAGAGCTGTTTAGAGGGGAGAATGCCCCTGCCAGGCTGAGTTTGCTGCGCGATAAAATTGTCTTGCTCGATGAGCTCGGCATAGATCGTCTGCTATGTGTCAATTTCAATCAGAAGTTTGCCTCGATGCCCGCCGAAGCCTTTATCGAAGATCTCTTGGTTAAGCAGCTTGGTGTTAAGTATCTGGTGGTCGGTGATGATTTCTGTTTTGGCAAGCAGCGACGTGGAAATTTTGAGATGCTGAAAGCCGCCGGCGAGCGATATGGCTTTGCTGTGGTCAATACCCATAGTTTTATCATTGGCGATAAGCGGGTGAGTTCCACCGAGATCCGCTCTCAGTTAGCCAAAGGTAATCTGGAGCAGGCAAGGCGCCTATTGGGACATCCCTATGCGCTCAGTGGCAAGGTGGCTCACGGGGAAAAAATTGGCCGAACCATAGGTTTTCCAACGGCGAACATCGCCTTAAAACGCAAGGTCTCTCCGGTGAGAGGTGTCTTTGCGGTGAAACTGTATTGGGACGGCAGCGATATTTACGAAGGCGTTGCCAATGTGGGTTTCAGGCCCACAGTCAATGGACAAAATTGTCAGTTAGAAGTCCATCTGTTTGATTTCGATGGTGACCTTTATGGCCGCACAGTTGAAGTCGAGTTGGTGGCAAAGATTAGGGATGAACAGCCATTTAAGTCATTAGATGCGCTGAAGCTTCAAATTAAAGATGATGCTGACAGAGCCAAGGCTCTGCTTGGCTTAGATGCAGGCTGAGCTCTATTAGCTAAATTAACGGTATAGGATCAATGAGCGACTATAAATCTACTTTAAACTTGCCGGAAACTGAGTTTCCGATGCGTGGTAACCTGGCAAAGCGCGAGCCAGAGATGTTGAAATCTTGGACAGAGAACAAGCTGTACCAAAAGATTCGTGAAAGCCGCACAGGTGCCAAGCCCTTCATTTTGCACGACGGCCCGCCGTATGCGAACGGTAGTATTCATATTGGTCACTCAGTAAATAAGATTTTAAAAGACATCATTATTAAGTCTAAAACCTTGTCGGGTTTCGATGCGCCTTATATTCCGGGTTGGGACTGTCACGGTCTGCCGATCGAACTTAAGGTTGAGCAGAAAGTGGGTAAGCCTGGACAGAAGGTAACCGCAGCCGAGTTTCGTCAGAAGTGTCGTGAATATGCGGCGCAGCAGGTTGACGGCCAGCGCGAAGACTTTATCCGTCTTGGTGTGTTTGGGGATTGGCAAAATCCTTACCTGACCATGAATTTTGATACCGAAGCCAACATTGTTCGCTCACTGGCTAAGGTTATTGATAATGGTCACCTGCACAAAGGGGTTAAGCCAGTACACTGGTGTACCGATTGTGGCTCGGCGTTAGCGGAAGCTGAAGTTGAATATGAAGATAAGACCTCACCAGCCATTGATGTTGCCTTCTTGGCAGTAGATAAGGCTGCAGTGCTGGCTAAATTCGGTGTCGAGCAATGTGACGCCGATGTCGCGACCGTTATCTGGACCACTACCCCTTGGACCCTGCCTGCGAACCGCGGTCTCTCAATGGCCGGCGATATCGATTACGATTTGGTTGAGTTCACTAAAGAAGACAAGCAACTGGCCATCATAGTGGCGCAGGAGTTGGTTGAGTCTTGCCTTGAGCGTTATGGCGCCGAGTCGCACCGTGTACTTGGCAGTGTTAAAGGTCAGGCATTAGAGCTACTTCGCTTTAAGCATCCTTTCTACGATTTTGATGTACCTGTCATTATTGGCGATCACGTGACTGTCGATTCGGGTACAGGTGTGGTGCATACAGCCCCTGGCCATGGTCAGGATGACTTCGTGATTGGTCAAAAGTATGGTCTAGAAGTGGCTAACCCTGTCGGAGACAATGGTGTTTATAAGCCAGACACTGAGTTCTTTGCTGGTCAACATGTCTTTAAAGCGAACGATAACGTTGTTGCGCTGCTTGAAGAGAAAGGCGCGCTGATGAATCATGTGGCCTATCGTCACAGCTACCCACACTGCTGGCGTCATAAGACACCTATCATCTTCCGCGCGACGCCGCAGTGGTTTATCTCTATGGATCAAAAGGGGCTGCGTAGTCAGTCACTGAGTGAGATCGAGAAGACGCAATGGATCCCTGACTGGGGACAGAGCCGCATCGAGAAGATGGTTGAAAACCGTCCAGATTGGTGTATCTCGCGTCAGCGTACCTGGGGTGTACCTATTACCCTGTTTGTACACAGAGAGACCGAAGAGCTACACCCTGATAGCGTTTCCTTAATGGAGCGTGTAGCCCACAGAATTGAGCAAGAAGGCATTCAGGCTTGGTGGGATCTTGACGCAGCAGAGCTGTTAGGCGAAGAGGCCGACCAATACCGTAAGGTCACAGATACCTTAGATGTGTGGTATGACTCAGGTTCTACCTTCTCGTCTGTGGTTGCCGCGCGTCCAGAATATAATGGTCACCCTGTCGATCTTTACCTTGAGGGGAGTGACCAGCACCGTGGCTGGTTTATGTCGTCTCTGATGATCTCTACCGCCATGAGTGGCAAGGCGCCGTACAAGCAGGTATTAACCCATGGTTTCACCGTGGATGGTCAGGGCCGTAAGATGTCTAAATCTATCGGCAACGTGATCGCCCCGCTACAAGTCACCAATAAACTTGGCGCCGACATATTGCGTCTTTGGGTAGCGGCGACAGATTATAGCGGTGAGATGACCGTCTCTGACGAGATCCTTAAGCGTAGTGCCGATGCCTATCGCCGTATCCGTAACACAGCGCGTTTCTTGCTTGCAAACCTCAATGGTTTTGACCCTGTTAAGGATACCGTTGCCGTTGAAGATATGGTGGCATTGGATCGCTGGGTGGTACGCCGTGCAGCAGCCTTGCAAGCTGAGATCTTAGAGGCTTACGAGCAATATAACTTCCATTTGGTGACGCAGAAACTGATGCAATTCTGCTCTGTCGAACTGGGTAGTTTCTATCTGGACATCATCAAAGACAGACAATATACGGCTAAGGGCGATAGCTTAGCTCGTCGCAGCTGTCAGAGTGCACTCTACTTGATTGCCGAAGCCATGGTGCGCTGGATTGCGCCTATTCTAAGCTTCACTGCCGATGAGGTATGGCAATCTCTGCCGGGTGAGCGCGACGAGTTTGTGTTTACTCAGACCTGGTTTGAAGGCTTAGCGTCAGTGACCCTAGATAGCGACCTGAGCGATGAGTACTGGACAAACCTCATCACGGTACGTGACGAAGTGAACAAGGCGATTGAACAAGCGCGTCGTGAACAACGCGTTGGTGGTTCTTTAGAGGCTGAAGTCACGCTTTACGCTGATGAGTCCCTAACCGAGTCTCTAGCATTGTTAGGTGATGAGCTGCGTTTTGTGCTGCTGACCTCTAACACCCAGATTGCGCCGCTGGCGAGTGCGGGTGATGATGCAGTAGCTACTGAGCTTGCCGGTCTAAAACTGTTAGTTGCTAAGACCGAGGCGGCTAAGTGTGACCGCTGCTGGCACCATAGAGAAGATGTGGGCCAGGTTGCTGAGCACCCACTGCTTTGTACACGCTGCGTCACCAATATTGAAGGTGACGGCGAAGTACGTCAGTTCGCATAAGGGAATAGAATGCCATCTAGCTGGAAAGAGAGTGGCTTACGTTGGTATTGGGTAGTTGTATTGGTGTTTATCGCCGATCAACTATCCAAACAATGGGTGTTAGCCAATTTTGACCTGAGAGAGTCAATTAACTTATTGCCATTTTTTAATTTCACCTATGTGAGAAATTATGGCGCTGCCTTTAGCTTTTTAAGCGATGCCGGTGGCTGGCAGCGTTGGCTGTTTACCATAGTGGCTGTCGGTTTTAGTACCTTGTTGACTGTTTGGCTGCGTAAGCAACCAAACGCTATGTGGCGACTAAATCTGGCCTATACCTTAGTCATAGGTGGGGCGCTGGGTAATCTTATCGACCGGCTGCAACATGGCTTTGTGGTTGATTTTCTCGATTTTTATTGGAAGACGAGCCATTTCCCTGCTTTTAATATTGCCGATTCGGCGATTTGTGTTGGTGCCGGGCTGATTATCTTGGATTCGTTTATCTCAGAGAGTAAACCAGACGGCAAAGATGTCGCAAAGGGGTAGTATTAAGTGACTGTTACGCGTTCATTATTATGTCATATGAATATAGTGCTAGAAGACGGCTCTACCGCCGATAGTACTAAAGCTTCAGGTAAGCCTGCCAAGTTAAACATAGGCGATAAAACCTTGAGTCCTGCTTTTGAAGCAGAGTTGAAGGGCCTGAAGCAAGGGGACAAGCACAGTTTTACCCTAGAGGCCGCAGATGCCTTTGGGGAGTCGAATCCCGATGCGATTCATCATATGGACAGGAGCAAGTTTCCTGCCGATATGCAACTCGAAGCCGGGGTTATCCTAAGTTTCGCAGGTCCTGGCGGCAGTGAGATCCCAGGTATCGTTCGCAATGTACTTGGTGACTCTGTTACCGTCGATCTCAATCATCCGTTAGCGGGTCGTACAGTGACATTTGAATTGGAAGTGATTCAGGAGCTCTAATTATGACTCAACCTCCACAAAGCTTGCAGATCAAGCTGGCTAATCCTCGTGGTTTTTGTGCCGGTGTCGACAGGGCGATTAGCATTGTCGAAAGGGCGCTTGAGTTGTTTTCACCGCCTATCTATGTGCGTCACGAAGTGGTGCACAACAGGTACGTGGTACAAAACCTCAAAGACAGAGGCGCAGTTTTTGTCGATGAGCTGGATCAAGTACCTGACGATAGCATAGTGATCTTCAGTGCCCACGGCGTATCTCAGGCGGTACGCGCCGAAGCGAAAAAACGCGGACTACGTGTGTTTGACGCGACCTGCCCCTTAGTCACTAAGGTGCATCTTCAGGTTACTCGTGCGAGCCGCAAAGGGATCGAGTGTATTTTAATCGGTCATGCGGGACACCCTGAAGTCGAGGGCACCATGGGGCAGTATGATAACCCTGAAGGGGGCGTGCTCTTGGTGGAGTCTCCGGCGGATGTTGAAGCTTTGGTTGTTAAAGATCCAGAAAACCTCTGCTTTGTTACTCAGACCACTTTGTCGATGGACGATACTGCCGATGTGATCGCGGCGCTGCAGAAACGTTTTCCGTCTATCCAGGGACCGCGTAAAGATGATATTTGTTACGCGACTCAAAATAGACAAGACGCCGTACGTAATGTTGCCGATGACGTTGACCTTTTTATTGTCGTGGGCTCGAAAAACAGCTCTAACTCTAATCGTTTGATGGAGCTGGCTATCAAGAAGGGGACTCAGTCTTACCTTGTCGATAATGCCGATGACATAAACTCTGAATGGTTTAACGGTATCGAAAAGGTTGCCGTTACAGCGGGTGCATCTGCTCCTGAAGTCCTAGTAAAACAGGTTATAGATGCCATTGCCAAGTTGGCACCTAGCGTTATTACCGAGGTTGAGGGACGAAAAGAAGATACGGTGTTTGCCGTTCCGGCGGAATTGCGTTAGCTATATCTGATTGTTTTGATGAGAAAAGGAGGCCAAGGCCTCCTTTTTTGTTGTTTAAAAATCATCCTGGCTATATGGAGATACATTTTTAGACTTAATATTACTAGCGCGTAATATTCGACTAATCTATGATTAACTAGTATAGTTTAAAGTTATGCTAACATTCAGATTTTTAGAGACTAAACAACTGAAACGACTGTCAAAAGTATGGCTATTATCGGAGATTTGACATCATGGTAAAACGTGGGAAAGGGTTTTCCCTAATTGAGGTGATGGTATCACTCGTCATTTTAGTTATTGGCTTAATCGGCATTTTCAATCTTCACGTTGTCTCTAAACGAGGCAGCTTCGAGTCTTTTCAGCAAACCCAGGCTTCATACTACGCCAACGATATTATCAATCGTATGAAGTTAAATCCTACCCAGTTAGCCACTTATGCAGGTACCTATAGTGGAATACCAAGTTCGGTAAGTAAGCAATGCCAGGGGGCTGCAATCTGTTCATCTTCGGAGATGGCTGCTTGGGATTTATATGAGTGGCGAACATTATTCAATGGTGGCGCTGAGACAGTAGGAACTCAGAATGTTGGAGGGCTAGATACCCCAACAGCCTGCGTCGTGGTAAGCGGTAATAGCGTTACAGTTAGCATGGCGTGGAAGGGGATTCGTGAAACATCTATTGAATCGGCCTCCTCTGATTGTGGCTCTACCACAACCCATCGACGCTTATTTACAGTACAGACGGTGATTTGAACAGAATGAAGATTTTAACTATACGTGCTCAGTCTGGAATGTCACTCGTCGAGTTGATGGTGGCTTTGGTCATTAGCCTATTTTTATCTGCTGGCATATTTACTATGTTTAGCATGTCATCATCTAACGTAACGACAACCAGTCAGTTTAATCAATTGCAGGAAAATGGACGTATTGCCTTAGCAATTATGGAGCGTGACTTAACCCAGTTGGCCTTTATGGGAGATATGACTGGAACAGATTTTGTGGTTGGGAGTAATACGACAATATCATCCGCAGCTGTTCCAAATGATTGTGTCGGTGGAGGAGTTAATAACGCAACGCTGCCAAATGGTACAGCGTCCCATTTTAGGCGGATTTGGGGGTATGAAGCGGGCGTTAGTGGCGTTGCTTTTGGCTGCCTTACTGGAGTGAATGCGAATACAGATGTATTGCAGATAAAACGACTGGTTGGTCCTAATACATTGTCTCCTAATGTTGGCACAAATCATTATGTTGCTACAACTTCGAGTCAGGCAATATTTTTTACTGGTAATCAAGTGACGCCAGTTTTAACCAATAGTCGATTTTGGGAATATCAACATCATATTTACTTTATAAAAAATGATGGGACGGTACCTGTGCTCAGACGACGAACTTTGTCGGTTGCCAATGGAATGAATAACGAGGAGCAACTCGTAGAAGGTATTGAAAATTTAAGAGTTTTGTATGGTGTTGATGATAATGGGGATGATATACCGAATCGATATGTTCCTGTTGGAAGCGTAAATACCGTGATGTGGGATAATCAGTCCTTTCAGAGGATTGTGGCCTTGAAAGTCTTTTTGCTTGTGCGTTCGGTTGAAGAAGATCCTAGCTATACTAATGAAACTCAATATTTGCTGGGTGATAAAACAATTGTAGCGCCACAAGATCATTTTAGGCGGAAAGTGATGTCAACCACTGTAATGCTTGAAAACCCTGTTTTGATTAGGAATTAGTAGAGGGGCACATGAAAAAACAACAAGGAGTCGTGCTATTTTTTGCCTTAATCGTTTTGATTCTTATGACGGTTATTGGTGTTGCATTGGCTGTAAACTCTACTCAATCACTCCGAATGGCTGGCGCAGGGGCCGAACGAATAGAGGCAAAAGCCTTGGCTGATGGTGGAATTGCAGCTGTTCTGTTAAATAAGACACCAGCATTTTTAGCAACTATGTCAGCTATTGATGCTCAGAACTCATTTTCTGGCGGTAAGCAAGTACTAACCCCTTTGCCATTAGTCGATGATGGAGCAGGGAATTTAGTCGTTCAGCCTAAGAATGTGTCTTGTCAGAGAAGTGCTGCTGCCAGCGGAACAGATTTGTTTAAATGTCGCCGTATTGAAATATCCAGCCAGGTTAGTTTCGGACGAGATAATCTAGGTCAAGTAATGGTTGTAACAGGTATTGAGCAGGAAGTGCTCAGCGGGAGCGGGTCATGAAGTTTAATAAAATTTTATTTGCAAGCCTAGTTACAGCATTGGCTTTGCCTGTACAGTCTTTTGCGGATGATACAGATCTTTATCTTAACCCAGCGGAAAATAATGTACGGCCTCAAGTGCTGATAATTTTCGACAACTCAGGCAGTATGGACACCATTGTTGAAGGTTTGCCGGGAGGGTACGTTAATGATCCAAATAATCCCTATGAGCCACTAGATAGCGCTAACTCCTATGACGATGGCATGGTTTATTTTGCGATCGGTGTTGGTATTGATGAAGCGGGTTTAGGTATTCCAGATAGCCCTTCAGAAACTAATAGATTTAATGATTTGCTTAATGGGTGCTCTGTTGCCAGAGAGGCATTAAATAAATACGGACGATTTACTGGTTATATTCGAGAGTACATTACAAGTGGAAATGGTAAAGGTACTTGGCAACCGATAAAGAATAACTCGGGCAAAGATCAAAATAATCCTGTTGATTGTTGGGAAGATATTCCTGCACAAAAAACTGATAATAATAACGATATAACATCGTTTGCTCCAGGTTACCCAGTTGATAGTCTTAAGAGTGGTAATGGAAGTAATGCTGTATATCTTCCTTGGGGGTCAACACCTGGTGTTAATGGTTTCAATACAGGGGAGCTGGTTACGCTTTATTCGGCTAACTATTTACGTTGGTATCGTCATTATCAGAAAGATGTTGCGGAAGGGACTAACCCTGATTTTCCAGATCAAACGCGCTTGGCTATTGCAAAAACTGCCATTTCGAGTGTGATAAGTACGGTTCCATCTGTAGATTTTGGTTTAGCAGTGTTTAATTTGAACTTTCCAAATGAGGGCGACAGTGATGGTGGGCGAATCGTCGCTGGAATAAAACAGCGAACAGCTTCTGAAAAGGAAGCATTAATTAATACCATTACTAACCTACCAGCAGAAACCAACACGCCCTTATGCGAAACCTTATACGAGGCCTACCGTTACTTTAGTGGTGGCGCAATACATTTTGGCCATTCAGATAGCGATTATAACGGTAACAGTGACGGTACCAATATTAAATATGATGCTAACAAGCCTATGTATGATACCAGTATTGAAAGCGGTGGGAATTATATTTCGCCGTTGTCAAAGTGTAATCGGCTCGCGCATGTCATCTACATTACTGACGGGGCACCTGTATTAGATAAATCAGCTGATAATTTAATTATTTCCTTGGGGGGGACGCCATTTACTTATCGTCCAGCAGAGGGAGATCAACCCGCTAAAGAAAGTTACCTGCCAGCGTTAGCTGAGTATATGTTTAATGAAGATATGTCTCCTGCCGATGGTTTTCAACGTGTTATCACACATACCATAGGCTTTAGCTTGGGTGAGGATGAAGAGGCTGCTGAGCCTTTGCTTATAGAAACGGCCAGACGTTCAAATGATCCAAAAAATGGACTAAGAGGCACTTATTCTAGGGCTGATAATACTGTTCAATTGATTGAAGCTATTACTAAACTCATTGGTGAGATTGATAGTACAGGACAGCGTTTTTCTGCCCCTGGTGTAGCGTTTAGTAGTGCAGACCCCACTCGAACTTTAGATGCTGCTTATTATGCGCTTTTTGAACCTTCGCAAAGCCCTAAATGGACAGGTAATCTTAAGAAGTTAAAAGTTAACTCTAGCGGAGGGTTAGTAGATGCTAACGGGGATCCGGCAATTGACTCTTCAGGCAGTATTGCTAATACGGCTTGTACTATATGGAGTGATTGCAGTACCAACGGAGATAGAAGTGGATATTTAGATGAAAAAGGGGATCCTGTAGATGGCGGTAATATCGTTGCCGCAGGGGGAGCTACGAGAAGTATAGATCCTAGTGGGCGAAGCCTTTATAGCGACCTTGGGGGGTTGAAATTATTTTCAGCGAGTAATTTTAATGATGTTTCATTAAAAGCAGGTGGGAAAAGTAATTTAGCTGCCTATATGGGATTGCCGATTGATAATGTCGATGTAGAGCTAGAGAAAGCTTTTAAGTGGATTGAAGGCTGGAATGTTGATGTTGCTTCTTACAAAGATACTGGAGAGGTGGACGAGTACACCTCGATTGACATCAATGGTGTTAGAGCTGACATCATGGGAGATCCTCTGCATTCTCAGCCTTTAGCTATTGATTACGGTGACCATACTATGATTTTTGTGGGTACAAATCATGGTCTAATGCATGCGTTTAAAGATACAGGTAACGCTGTATCCGAAAGTTGGGCTTTTATGCCATATGAATTGCTGCCAAATGTTAGTGTTATTAGGCGAAATGATTATTCCGCAGGGCACAGTGTTTATGGGGTGGATGGTTCCCCTGTAGCTTATGTGCAAAGAAATGGTGCGACGATAGAAGAAGCTTGGTTGTTTTTCGGTTTACGCAGAGGTGGCCAATCTTATTATGCATTGGATGTTAAAGGCGATGTCCCTAGTCTGAAGTGGCAAATATCCAATACAACAGTAGGCTTTGAAGATTTAGGACAGACTTGGTCAACTCCCGTCGTGACAAGGATCCCAGGTTTTGATGGACCCGTGATTATCTTCGGCGGCGGATATAACACTGGTTATGATAGCGGCGGAGGTCAAAATGCTTCAGGAAGGATGGTGTATATTGTAAATGCTGCGAATGGTCAGCTTATTCATTCTTTCGGCGCGTCAGGTAATACATCGCTACCTAACATTGAAGATTCTATAGTTGGCTCAATTGCAACATTAGATAGTAACAGTGATGGTGTAACAGACAGATTGTACGCAGCAGATCTTGGAGGAAATGTTTGGCGTATTGACATGCCTTCAGAGGATAAAACTACTTGGAGTGGGTTTAAATTTGCACAAGTTGGTGGTGCATTAAGTAATAGTGATAGGAGATTTTTTTATGAACCTACTGTCGCTCAAACTTATTTTACGAATACTTCAAGAGTCACTGTTACAGATGAATCTGGTACCACGACCACAGTGGCCTATCAGAATGTTCCATATGATGCGGTGACTTTAGGTTCTGGTAACCGAGCCAATCCATTGGGTACCGCCACAGAAGATATGTTTTTTGTTTTTCAAGATAGGAATGTGATTACACAGCAGTTTGGTGTAGGAGGTACAGCTGTACCAACTCCGTTGAGCTATCCAGATAATCTTTACAACATTACATCAGGAGCTCCTTCCACAGAGAGTGAAAATATCGCCTTTGGGGAGAAAAGAGGTTGGTATTACGATTTTGCTGGAGCCGGCGAGAAAAGCTTGTCACCGTCAGTGATCATAAGCGGTAAAGTATATTTCACTTCGTTTACGCCGACAGGCCCTGCCCCAGATCCAGATTCATGTTCGCTTCAATCTGTAGGGAAGTTATATACGTTAGATCTGCATAAGGGGGGAAGGTATTCAGAAGAGTATGTCATTGATGTGTGTGACAACTGTATTCCTCAGCCACCAAAAATTATAACTCCGCCAGAATCGGATGACCCAAATGATCCCGATAATCCCGATGCTGTACTTATCATTGGTCGAGGAAAATGTGATGAAAAAGGCGAGAATTGCTCAGGGACTGTAGATATTGAATCGGGCTTGAACACAAACAAAATTTATTACCACATAGATGAGTAGCGTTTTAATGAAGAAGAGTTCACTACTTGGGTTTACCCTGATTGAGTTAATGATAACAGTCGCTATTGTCGGAATATTGGCGGCAATAGCCTATCCTTCATATATCAATTATGTGACTAAGAGTGGCCGCTCTGAAGGGGTAGCGGCGGTAATGCGAGTCGCCAATTTACAGGAGCAGTATTATCTTGATAATCGTGCCTATGCTACGGATATGACGAAGCTCGGATTGGGAGCGAGTCCATTTGTAACTGAACATGGTCATTATAGTGTGGCTTCATCGGGTACTAGCTCGTTCACTATTACTGCAACTGCTCAAGGTGCACAAGCTAGCAGAGACTCGACATGTGGAACCATTACTATGACATCTGCAGGTGTTAAAGGACCTTCGGCGGAGTGTTGGAAATGAATAAATTAGTAGTCAGCGTATTATGCTTCGCACTATCAAGTGTAGCCAGCTCAGCATTTGCGGCTAAGCAGGATTATAAGTGCTTTATCAATAGTACTAAGAAAGGCGAGCAAGTCGTTTTTTATCGCTGGAACGAGAAAGATCTTCAGTTAAGAGTTGCCAGTTTACCAGGAAAACAATTAACAGATAATAAAGGTAAGAAGTACTTTATTAAAAGTGTTGAAGAATGTGTGCCTTTGGGGCATGAGTTCTCAAGCACTAATGCAAAAAGAATAGATAAACAAACGCTTAGATAGGATTTAGGTGATAAGTTTCAAAGGCCCCATTTTAGTGGGGCTTTTTATTTTTATAAAAGTAATGAATATTAGCAGGCATTTCCGTCAGTGCCATAAGAAACTAATCCACTTGTACTAATGAGGACTCTTTGCGAGTTTGAGGCTTTGCCATTCGGACAGTAGGTTACATTTCCACCTGAAGATAATCCGTCTGGTGAAAAAGTCATTGAGATTGCTGATGCTTTAACTTTGTCTTGACTATTAAAACTGTCAATAGCTTTTAACTCATGATCGTTATTATCGGCATCAGTAATATAGACTCTAATACCCCCACTCCAATCAGTGTCTGTTCCGCATGAGGTTGCCGACGCAAAAGAACAAACGTTTACGGTTGCTCCGTAGCTGATTGCTTGATTGCGAGCGAAAGCAAAGAGATTATGAATCTTTTCAACGTTATTGTTTACTCGCACTTGTTCATACACTGACGTTAAAGAAGGGACACCAATCGTCAAAAGTATCGCTGCCACGGCAACTGTCACCATTAATTCTACTAGGGTAAAACCTTTCTTGTTCTTACGCATTTAAGGATCCTCACTGCTACTGTTACAAAGTATAAGCGAGAAGCTTTAGGATTTCAGTATATATAAGCTATTCTTTTTAATGCCAATAATTTGTCAGCTTGATTAAATTTGGCATCTACTGCTAGCTAGGGGATGCTTACTGATTGCAGCTGATATTTTTCTCCTTTGAAAAGCGTACTCTACCTGCTTGATTGACGACTACCGCTTTAGAATGAGGGCTATCGGCCGAGCTTGGGCAATACCTTAATGTTCCGTTGCTAGCGGATGCGAGACCATCAGGCTGAAAGCGCGCCGCAGCGCGGTTGTAGTAAACGAAGTCATCGCGATTGAATGAGGTTGTTTGCATCAATAGTTTGTCATTACCATCGAGTTGATTGCTGGTTCCTGAGTCAGTAAAAACACTGAGTCCTAAGTGCCAATCATTAGTGCATTGATTATCTTTGATTGGGCATACAGTTACCCGCACACCATAATTAATGGCGGCATTTCGAGCAAACTGAAGTGTTTGTTGGATGATTCTTATCGCTGCATCGGCGCGATATGCCTGATGTAGGCTGGATAAGTTGGGTACCGCTATGGAGAGGAGTATGGTAGCGACCGATAGGGTCACCATTAGCTCAATGAGCGTAAATCCATTTTTAAGTTTCATGGCATTTCCTTGCGATTGTTGAGTCTATGCATCCTGCAATGACTTGCCCCTGCTTTTTACGGCGGGTTTATAGAGTATAGATAAGCAGATGCTGGTTGATGGGGGACTGATATATTGTTCTGTTCTATGAATATTGAATCGTTTTACCTCTCGATATAATCATCTTTGGCGGATTAATTGGACGTGGTAAGCTAGTACTTCATAAACTTAGGGTTAACGTAATATTAGGGAGCGTTTGATGAAGAAGGTCGAGGCCATTATTAAGCCGTTTAAGTTAGATGATGTGCGTGAATCTCTGGCGGAGATCGGTATTACCGGCATGACGGTTTCTGAAGTCAAAGGTTTCGGTCGCCAGAAAGGGCATACTGAGCTCTATCGCGGCGCCGAGTATATGGTTGATTTTTTGCCTAAGGTTAAAATTGAGTTAGTGATCCAAGATGAACAATTGGAGCAAGCCTTAGAGGTTATCGTTGATACCGCCAAAACAGGTAAAATCGGGGATGGTAAGATCTTCGTTACCGAAGTGGAGCGTGTGATTCGTATTCGCACCGGTGAAGAGAACGAAGAAGCCGTTTAAGGTGAAGATTAAAAAAGCCGTTGATTAATATCAGCGGCTTTTTTATGGCATAGGCTAATCTTACCAAGTTATCTAGGACTCGATGAGGAGTCTCTGATCACAGGTTGAGGAATAAAGACCTGGTGAGTCAGTTCGCTTTGTTTATTACCTTGATTCTCAATAAGCAGCTCGGTGGCGGTTTGTGCAATCAGCTTATTGGGCTGATGGACTGTGGTTAGTTTGGGCCATGTTTGTCTGGAAAAGGGGCTGTCTTCAAACCCGACAATTGAGAGCTCTTCGGGGATGGCCATGCCCTCTAATCTAGCCGCAAAGAGCGCGCCAGCTGCGATTTCATCGTTACAGGCCACAATGGCAGTAGGGCGCTCTGCTTTAGCCAAGAGTTGTTTGGCACCTTGCACACCTGACTCGAAAGAATATTGGCCATTAATAATGTTTGATGGGTCAACCTCTAATTGATTGTTCTCCATAGCGAGTGTAAAGCCTGCCAGGCGGGCTTTAGTCGACTCGTGTTGATGATCGCCACTTAAGAAGGCGATTTTTTTATGGCCTAAATCAATCAGATGTTGGGTTATTGAGATGGCGCCATGCTTGTCGTTTACCATAATCGATAAACCCGTATCATAATCCGCCTCTTCCCCGGCGATGATCCGGACATAGTTAGCCCCAATTTTATCGAGCGCCGCCAAGACTTTTGGATCTTCAGATAGCGGTGGTGTCAGCACTAATCCAGACAGTCTTGCATGGCGCACCATATCAACCAGTTCCTGGCAAATATTGTCTGATTTGGCATCGCAAGGATGGATTAGCAGTTCATATCCGCGTTGTTTGCATGATGACAAAATACCATTTTGCATATCAATGACATAGTAAGCGTTTGGATTGTCATAGACGAAGGCAATTACATAGGATTTAGTTCCTGCTAGATTTCGGGCAGCGACATTGGGTTGGTAATTCAATGCCGCAATGGCTTGATTTACCTTATCTATGGTCGTCTGACGCACTGACGGTTCGTTATTAGTGACCCTTGAAACCGTTTTTATCGAAACGCCGGCATGTTTTGCGACATCGTTTATGGTGACTTTCATCTAGCGGATACTCGTTGTGTCTGCGCAGTTTTAGCTGCAACAGAAAATAAATATGTCTCAAACGATATACTGTATGGTTAGACAGCAAATCTCACTTCCCCTAGCGACAATATTGCTAACTTTTACCCTATTAAGCAATCATCAAATTGATTTCCTTAGTTAACTCTCGTTTGGTAACACGAATTCAATATTGAATTTGTTGATAATAATCAGCACCTTAAATCGTTACCGTGTTTCTTAAATTTGTTTGGTAAATGTATAAAACCGAAGAGTTTTCCGCTTTTGGTTATTTTGTTGTGGCACATCTGTTAATTGTTGTGTAATCTTTGTACTCACATGACAGCGTTGTCATTCCTTCGGGGATGGTTATGAATACGAATAAAGATAATAAAGTTATGGAAGGGAAACGAGATGCGACCATCTACTTTTAAGAAAAGTGTACTAGCTACAAACATTGCATTGCTCATGAGTGGTGCTGTGTCTGTTTCTGCAATGGCGGCTGAAGCCGATGCAGAAGCTGTCAATACGGATAATATTGAAAAAATTGAAGTGCGTGGTTTACGTGCGTCGATGAAGGCGTCGATCAACGCTAAAAGATTCTCTGATGCTGTTGTTGATGCAGTAACAGCTGAAGATATTGGTAAGTTTCCTGACGGAGACGTAGGTGAATCGCTGGGTCGTATCCCAGGGGTATCTGTTAACCGTCAATTTGGTCAGGGACAGCAGGTGTCTATCCGTGGTGCTTCGGCGCAATTAACACGCACCTTACTAAATGGCCACTCGGTAGCCTCAACCGGTTGGTTCGATCAGCAGGCTATCGACCGTAGCTTTAACTACTCTTTGCTGCCACCTGAGATGATCAGCGGTATTGAAGTGTATAAATCTTCTCAAGCCGATATCACAGAAGGTGGTATTGGTGGTACTGTCGTTGTTAAGACGCGCAAGCCATTAGATTTGGACGCTAACACGCTGTTTTTAAGCGCTAAAGGCGACTACGGTACGGTTTCTGAAGCAACAGACCCTGCGCTATCTGGTCTTTACAGCTGGACCAACGAAAGCGAAAAATTTGGTATCTTGGTTTCTGCTGCCGGTTCGCAAACCGAGTATCAGCGTAACGGTATTGAAACTTTGCTTGGTTGGGGCGAGATAGTGCCAACAACCTTCCAACAAGATCGTGAGCGTACCGCTTACAACGTTGCCCTACAGTATCGTCCAACCGATAACCTAGAGTTTGGCTTTACTGCAACTAGCCTGGATCTTAAGGCAAACAACGCTAACACCTCTATTTTCCTTTTCCCAACACAGCAGGGTGTTAGCACCTGTGATGAGACAAATGCTGCAGGTGTATGTGTTGATATCACTCACACTGGTGAAGGCGGATTTGCTTGGGCGCAAACTTGGGCTCGTGAAGCCGAGATGTCATCTGATACCTATGACTTTGACTTCAAATACGAAGGTGACAGGTTCACCATGGAAGGCCGTGTCGGTAATACCAAGGCTGATGGTGGTACTAGCTTAACCTCTAACTATGGTAACTCTATTGGTCAGCCAGGTGATTTTGCCGGTCGTTACGATGCTACTGGTGAGAAAATCCTGATTGATATCGCCAAAAAGTCATTCGACGCGGGTGATTTTAACAGCGAATTAGCTACTGCGGGCTGGGCGCTGAAGAAGCAACCTAACACAGATGAAGAGACCTATGCTCAGGTTGATTTCACCGTGCCTGTCGATTTTGGGGCTATCACCTCAATTAAGGCCGGTGTGCGCTACGCCGATCATGATGTGACTCAGGAAACGGATGCTGCTATCGTCGGTGACATAGTATCCAGAGATGCTTCTGAATACTATTCAGGAACTATCTCAGCGGGCGCTGGTTTCACTCTGCCTAAGCCTAATTTTGATGCCATGATCCGCGATGCTAAAGCCTCTGTCGATGGCTTTACCCGTGACAAGTCTGGCTACGGTACACTGAACGAGAAGAACCTGGCTGCATACGCCATGGCAAACTTCGAAGGCGAAGGTATTCGCGGTAACTTTGGTCTGCGTTTCATCTCAACTGATATCGAGTCTGATTACTATGCACTGAGTTCAACCGGTGAGTTTGCCGATGAACTGAGCACTGACAAGTCTAGCTATAGCGACGTGTTGCCTAGCATCAACGTGACTTTCGATCTGACACCTGATCTATTACTGCGTACCACTGCGGCGCAGGTAATGTCTCGACCAAACTATGCCGATCTGTTTGCGACTTCTACGCTGCCAGGTTTGAACGATGGTACACCAGGCAACGAGAAATTGAACCGCGGCTCTGTGGCACTAGACCCATTTAAGGCGACTCAAGCTGATGTGAGCCTGGAGTGGTACTTCGGTGGTGAAGGTTTGGCATCTTTGACTTACTTCATCAAGGACGTAAGCTCATTTATTACCACTCGTCAAAAGCTTAACCAGCAGATCGGTATTGAAGATCCTAATCTGATTGAGCAAGGTGGCAGTGCTTGTGGTGAGGGAGTTTATGACTGCTGGACTGTGAGTGAGAAGTACAATGCTAACGGTGGCCGTATTGAAGGGGTGGAATTGCAGCTGCAAGACTCTTTCGATAATGGTTTAGGTTACTCAGTTAACTATACCTTTGCCGATGCCGGCTCACCTGCTGAGAACTATCCTGACAAAGTCGGTGTATTCTCTGACTCTTCTAAGCACACAGTTAACCTAGTGGGCTACTACGAGATGGAGAGCTTCTCTGCTCGTCTGGCTTACAACTGGCGCAGTGAGTATATGATGCGTGAACTGCCTGGTTTCTACGGCAACCGTCAGCATCAGGACTATGGCTCACTGGATCTGAGCATGAACTACAGTGTGACAGAGTGGTTGGATCTGACCTTTGAAGCGGTTAACCTGACCGAAGAAGACAGCATCCAGATTGGTGTGTCACCAATAGATAACCCAGATGTGATTAACGAGTTCAAGGATGACTACCCAGTATGGAGCTTCGATGGTGAAGCAAGATACAAGGTCGGTATTGCACTAAGATTCTAATCTTAAAGTAAAATCTAAAGAAGCCCGGCATTTGCTGGGCTTTTTATTAGCAGCAAGCCCAATGACACATTAGCGTAGGTGGTTTATGGACATTAAACGTATCATTATTCTGGGTGGCGGAACGGCAGGCTGGTTAGCGGCCAATCATTTAGGCAAGGTGTTAGCGCATAGAGAGGACGTTCTAATCAGTCTGGTGGAGTCGCCCGATATTCCCATTATCGGTGTTGGCGAAGGTACTGTGCCGGCCATTCGTCAGAGCCTGAAGCGTTTTGGGATCAGTGAGTCGGAGTTTATTCGCCGCTGTGATGTGACCTTTAAACAGTCCATTAAGTTTGTTAATTGGATGGATAAGGGCCGTCATGGAGAGGGCAATTTTTACCATCATCTTTTCGACATGCCAAGCCCACTTGGTGAGGATCTGACTCAACATTGGCTGACCAATTCAGAGCTGGCCTATGGCGATCTGGTTTCGCCCCAGCACAAAGTGTGTGAAGCGGGCAGGGCGCCAAAGCAGATCACCCATAGCGAGTATGAAGGGGCATTGAGGTTATGCCTATCACCTCAATGCGGCTAAGTTTGCCAAGTTGTTGGCCGAGAATGCCATTCGCCGTTTTAATGTTGAGCATATTATGGCGAATGTACTCGATGTTTCGCTAACGGGCAGTGGCGATATAGGCTCCCTTGAAACCGATAGCCGAGGCAGTATCAGCGCCGACTTCTATATCGATTGCAGTGGTTTTGAATCGCTGCTGATCGATAAAACGCTCAAGGTGCCTTTTGTCGATAAATCCCATCAGCTCTTCGCCGATAAGGCGATAGCGGTGCAGGTGCCCATTGCTGCCGATGCGTCGATTCCGCCTTATACCTTGGCTACCGCCCATCAGGCGGGTTGGATATGGGACATCGCCCTAACTAACAGACGCGGGGTAGGATTTGTCTATTCGTCTGAATATATGGATGACGACGAGGCGTTGAATAAGTTATCTCGCTATTTGGGACAAGATCTGGCGCAGTATAAGTACCGAGTGTTGCCAATGAAGCTCGGCTATCGTAAGGAGTTCTTGCACAAAAACTGCCTCTCTCTGGGGTTAGCCCAAGGTTTTCTCGAGCCATTAGAGGCCACCTCTATTTTACTGACCGATTTTGCCGCAGGATTCATTGCCAACCGTTTTCCTACCGATAGGGATGCCCTCGACCTACTTGGACAGCAGTTTAATCAGGTGATGACCTATGCCTGGGAGCGGGTGGTTGAATTTATCAAGATGCACTATTACTTGTCAGATAGAGAGGATTCCGCCTTCTGGCGAGATAATCGTGCGCCTTCGGGGTTGCCGAGTGAATTGGCCAACAGGTTAGCCCTATGGCGCAACCATGTGCCTATCAGACAAGACTTTTTTAGTAAGTTTGAGGTGTTTGATTTAGAAAACTATCTTTATGTCCTCTATGGCATGCATTACCCGACGGCAAAAGCTGCACCCCAGGCTGAGCAAACTGAGGCTAGTCAAGCGCAGGCCCAGCAAATAGCTAAGGTTGCACAGCATCTGGTGAGTGAGCTGCCCGATCACAGAGAGTTGCTAGAAAAAATTGCAGCGTATGGCTTACAAAAGTGCTGAGTTGAGAAACTCTAAGATGGGTAATTTTTGTGTGAGGTAAATCGATTTGGCGGGGCGCTGTTTATTCCAACGTCCCGCCATTGGCTTAAAGTGGATGCTTATTGCAGCTTATCGAACTGGTTTTGTTTGGCGATAAGACGCGACAGCTGATTGAGCGAGGCTCTATGGGCGTAGATGATGGGTAGCAGGCCCTTCTTTCTCAGTTCGAGGAACTCTTCATCGCTAAGTTCATTTAAGGTTTTATCATCAATTAAATAGACGCCATTGATGTTGATCTTCTGCTCCGATTTTTCCAACTTGATGGTTAATTGCTGCGGGGTAAGTAAGTTTTTATCGGCAAGATATTGGCAAATGGCTTGGGTTTGTTGGTGCATTGCCGCCACGTCCAATAGGGCGTTAGTTCTGGCAGTTAAGTACTCGCTTCGCTCGCCATCATCGGTAAACAGGCGATTACCTTCCTCTTGAGAAACCATGTGGCTCTCTTCATCTATGCATACGATCACATTGTCGCCCTCGGCTGAGGTTTTGGCGATAGAGAGAGGCGCATTGCTAAAGCCGATAGGACTAATTGGGGCATCCCACTGGTTGTTTTGGCAGTACAGGTTGACCTCTGGCTCAATTCCCATGATGGCCACTGGGATGAAGTGGCCCGTTTCACCATTCTTTACAAAAACGATCGGAAATTCAGAGGCAAGGCTGGGGATCTCTCTAGCCAGTACTGGGATCAGATGTTCTTTGCTGAAACGGCTGAAATCGTTTGAGTGAGTTAGCTTAGTGTTTAAATGCTTTTCCGTTGAAAGAGGGACTATCTTGGCCATCTTGATACCTTAATTAATTTTAGTTTGTGGCGATTACCTGAGATGTGAACACAGTTATCAGGTAACTACTGGTCTATCTTTTACCGTCTGAATGGGGCCAAGTGCAAGTGATAACGTCTTAAGGTTACGTTTTTTCACAGATCCCCAAATCGAGCCTATCTCATCATTTACCTAAACCATGTCAGTTTGACGCTAACAAGAGCTTATGGTTTTGGCGAAGCAGGCGGCTTTTAAAATGAGCGCATAAGATGTTAGCAAGAGTTGACAGCGTTGTCACACAGGTGTGACTTAATGAGGCGCTCTAGTTAGGCAGAAACAACCACAGACAGGCGCTTTGTCATCATCGGCAGAAAAAATTGCCTCAAAATGTCAAAAAAATGTAGAAATTCTGTTCTTTCTTAGGTAGATTAATGAATGACAGCGTTGTCATTTGCTTGTGTGACACGTTCGTTTTGTAAGGTTTGCATTGTTAGGGAGAGGTCTCCTAACGCTTGCATTGGCAGTAGCCATTTACTTTATGGTTATTGTGTTTGTTTTTTCCTATAGTCTCTCCCCAGATACTAGAGATGGCTAGATGTGTTATTGAGTCAAAGATTTGCTGTTTGTTCGGCGTCGATGAAGCATGGCACATCTAGCATTTTTTTCTTGGGAGGCTAAATGCAAACTTTACACAGCTACTGGTGGAAGCTGACCTCATTGGCTAAATTCTCCGGTCGTGATGAGGAAGTCTGCTGAGTTTCTGGCATATTTTGCCCGGTAAAAGCGCTAGGCCTTATTAAAAATCAAAGTGGTGGCGATCTCAGATCTTGCAATATAAAGGATGTTTATTGCCGATACTGAAAGGGGAAAGGTGGCCGCAAGAAGACTTGAAGCTTCAAGTTGTATAAAGATGTGAGGATAACAATGAATAATAAGCTCATCCCATTGGCGCTGCTGTTTAGCCTTGGATTACCAGCCTGTAGTCAGCAGGCCAGTCTCGAGGTGTCAAAGCCCGAATCTGCGCAGGCTCAAATTTCAGTTAAAGCCCCGGCACAGCAAGCACTGCATCAATTTGCCACAAGTCTGGACGTAACCTATAGCACCTTAACTAATTACCCCGAGCAATGCACCTCGGCAGGTGTCGACGGTCGCTGCTTTGCGGCGCAGATTCGATTGCTCCCAGGTACTGATTTTGCCGAAAAGGACTGGGCAATCTATTACAGCCAGATGCGTCCGGTAAAAGAGGTATTGACCGACGAGTTTGAGCTGATACAAGTTAAAGGCGATCTACACAGGATCTCGCCGACAGATAAGTTTGCAGGCTTTCAAAAAGGTCAGCCAGTTGATATCACCTTTTTAGGTGAGTTGTGGCAGCTGTCTGAAACCGATGCCATGCCCAATTACTATATTGTCGTACCCGGTCTTGAACCTGAGGTGATTGCCAGTACCCAATTAAGCAAAGATGCTGCAACAGGTATGGAGCAGCGTCCCTATGTCGAAGCCTATGTTAGCGCTGAGACTCAATATAAGCGTAGCGATACCGATAAGTTGAAATGGGCAACACCTCAGGTGTTGTTCGATGCCAATCAAGATATAGAAAACCGTCCCGAACTTGCCGTTAACAGCATTATTCCCACCCCTAAAAAGCAGATCATAGACAGCCAGAGTGCACCCATTTCACTGGCAGCCGGCTATCGATTGATGCTGGGCGATGCCTCTATGGCATCGGTGCAGGCTGCATTCGATAGGCTATCTCGGTTGGGCGTTAACGCTTCACCCGAGGGGATTTTACTCAAGCTCACTACTCTGCCATCTGCGGTCAGCGAGGGGAGCTACCAGCTTACGATTAGTCAAGACGGCATCACTATTGCCGCGGCCGATGACGCCGGCTTCTCTTATGGTCTGTCATCACTTGCGAGTCTTATCGATTTAAATACTCTATCGATAAGTGCCATGCATATTGAAGATGAGCCAAGGTATGAGTTTCGTGGCATGCATGTGGATGTGGCGCGTAACTTTCACAGTAAGCAGTTTATCCTGAATCTGCTGGATCAGATGGCAGCGTACAAACTTAATAAGTTGCACCTGCATATGGCAGACGATGAGGGGTGGCGCCTGGAGATAGAGGGGTTGCCAGAGCTGACAGCGGTGGGGAGTCGCCGCTGTCATGATCTGCAAGAAAACACCTGCCTCTTACCTCAGTTGGGAAGTGGCCCTGATGCAACCAGTAAGGTCAACGGTTTCTATTCTAAGGCCGATTATATTGAGATCCTCAAATACGCCAGTGCCAGACAGATCCAGGTGATCCCATCAATGGACATGCCAGGGCATTCGCGTGCCGCCATTAAGTCGATGGAAGCCAGGTATCGCAAGCTGATGGCTAAGGGGGATGAGGCCGGCGCTAATGAATATCGCCTGATCGATCCGCTGGATACGACGCAATATGCTTCTATTCAATATTATGACGACAACACGCTCAACGTTTGTATGGCCTCAAGCTATCACTTTGTCGATAAGGTGGTTAGCGAGATAGCCAAGTTGCATCAGGCGGCTGGGCAAACATTGACCTTGTATCATATCGGTGCCGATGAGACTGCAGGCGCCTGGGTTGAATCGCCAGTGTGCCAGGCACTGCTCAAAGAGAAAGGTAATGGCCTAGACAATGAGGCAGACTTTGGCGCTTACTTTATCGAGCGAGTTGCCAACATGCTGGCAGCTAAAGGCATAGAAGCGGCAGGTTGGAGTGATGGCATGAGCCATACCCGTCCTGAGCGTATGCCGAAGAAGAATCAAACCAATATTTGGGACGTAGTGGCACACGGCGGCCATAAACGCGCCCATGCTCAGGCCAATTTGGGTTGGGATACAGTATTAAGTAATCCCGAGGTGCTTTATTTCGATTTTCCCTACGAGGCAGATCCTAAAGAGCATGGTTATTACTGGGCGAGTCGCAGCACTAATGAACGTAAGCTATTTAGCTTTATGCCGGATAACCTGCCTGCCAATGCCGAGCAGTGGACTGATATCGAAGGTAACACCTTCGAAGCCGACGATACCCTAAAGCTTGATGAGCAGGGTAATCGTATCAGTGGACCGCTCGATGCTGGTGTACGGTTCAAGGGGATCCAGGGACAGCTTTGGAGTGAGACCGTTCGTAGCGATCAAGTGGTCGAGTATCTGGTGTTTCCGCGACTGTTAGTCTTGGCCGAAAGGGCGTGGCACAAGGCTGATTGGGAAGTACCTTACCAATATCAAGGGGCCAAATATGGCCCAGAGTCTAACTTTTTCACCCCTGAGATGCGGGCTGCGCAAACCGCCCAGTGGCAAGTTTTTGCCAATACTCTCGGTCATAAGGAGCTGGCTAAGTTAGACAAGGCTGGCATCGCCTATCGAGTGCCGACAGTAGGGGCCAAGATCAAAGAGGGTTACCTGCACACCAATATTATCTATCCAGGCCTTGGCGTTGAATATCGCGTCGACGACGGTCCTTGGCAGACCTATACCGAAGCGGTGAAGGTATCGGGCAAGGTTGAGGTCAGAGCTGTGGCCGCCGATGGTGTTCGCAAGGGGCGGATTCTTAGAGTCAATTAACACTTCATCTAGCTTGAGAGCCGCTTTTAGGCTCTCAAGCTACGCTTTCTAATTTGCCAGTTTAAAGGACTTTAGTTCAATTGAAGGCGCCTTATTTTTAGAGGCGCTAATTAGCTTTAAGGCGATTAAAAATATTAAATGACAGCGTTGTCATTTTTGGTGTAACATGGCATTAACTTCGTCAGTGGGCAGGGCGGTTTTAGATCTCGCCCTGGATAATAAAACTGTGAAAGAGGTCCGTGATGGGATTTAACCAGACAGAGGAACAAGCCCTGTTCATAGGCATAGACGGCGGTGGCAGCAAATGCCGTGCAACGATTTATGCCAGCGATGATAGCGTCGTGGGTACAGGTGTGGCGGGGCGTGCTAATCCGCTTTACGGTCTAACACACACCTTTGATTCTATCATTGGGGCGACTGAGTTAGCGCTGAAAGATGCGGGATTGGCGCCAGGTGATAGCAAGCAACTTATCGCGGGTGTCGGTCTTGCCGGCGTCAATGTACAACACCTCTATAATGAAATTACCAGCTGGCAACACCCGTTTGCGAAGATGTATGTCACCACAGATCTGCACACGGCCTGTATTGGGGCTCATAGAGGCGGTGACGGCGCTGTGATCATTACTGGCACTGGCTCTTGTGGATATGCCCATGTCGGTGATAAATCTCTGAGCTTGGGCGGCCATGGTTTCGCACTGGGTGATAAAGGTAGTGGCGCATGGCTGGGCCTGCAGGCGGCTCAGCAGGTGCTTCTGCATCTCGACGGCTTCGGCCCTGCTACACTACTTACCGAACGATTACTGTCTCATTTCAAGGTGAGCGACGCCATGGGAATAGTCGAGCATCTGGCTGGTCAATCTTCAGGTTGTTATGCCACCTTGGCTCGTACGGTGTTATCTTGTGCCCAGGAGCAAGATCCGGTCGCTAAAGCGATTGTGATGGAAGGCGCAGAATATATCAGTGCCTTGGCTAAGAGGTTGTTTGAGGTTAAGCCTCCGCGTTTTTCTATGATAGGTGGACTTGCGGAGCCTTTAGCACCCTGGTTAGACAAGGGAGTGGTTGAGAAGATCTCTCCTATATTGGCGCCACCAGAATTAGGCGCAGCTTATTTTGCGCGTCAGCGTCACGGCATCAGCCAAGATTAAACCATCATTGTATGACCATGTTTTGCCAGGAATTGAGTATATGAAACAGACACTGATCGCCGAGCGAGTATTCGATGGCGAGCACTATCATCATAATCAAGCCATTACCCTAGAGGCTGGCCATATAACCGCGTTTGAAAAGGCGCCTGGCATCGAGCCCATCTATCTGGCTGGAACCTTAGTGCCCGGCTTTATCGACGTGCAGGTGAACGGCGGGGGCGGCGCACTCTTTAATGCCGCGCCAAGTGTCGAGTGTCTTAAAACCATTGGCCAGGCCCACGCAAGGTTTGGTACCACGGGCTTTCTACCTACTCTGATCACAGATGATCTTGGTGTGATGCAAGCGGCGGCAGACACAGTTGCCGAGGCATTAGCGGCTAATACACCAGGTGTGTTAGGTATACATTTTGAAGGGCCTCACCTCTCCGTCCCCAAAAAAGGGGTGCACCCGGCTAATTTTATTCGCCATATCTCAGAGGCTGAGCTTGCTATCTTTGCTAGAGAAGATCTGGGCACTAAAGTGGTAACCTTGGCGCCTGAAAATGTGGCGCCTGAGGTGATTCGTACCTTAGTTGATTCAGGTGTTCGCGTCTGTCTTGGTCATTCCAATGCCGACTATGACACTGTGATTAAAGCACTTGAGGCTGGTGCGAGCGGTTTTACCCACCTGTTTAATGCCATGTCTCCCATGGATTCAAGAGCGCCTGGAATGGTAGGTGCAGCTCTTGAGAGCCAAAGCGCATGGTGCGGATTGATTGTCGATGGTCATCATGTACATCCAGCGTCTGCCAAGGTGGCTATTGCTGCCAAGCCAAAAGGCAAGGTGATGCTGGTGACTGATGCCATGCCGCCAGTGGGCATGGATGATAACGCCAGTTTCGAGCTATTTGGCACCCAGGTCATCCGTAAAGGAGACAGACTCAATGCGGTGACGGGTGAGCTGGCAGGTTGTGTGCTGGATATGGTGGGCGCGGTAAACAATAGTGTGGCCATGCTCGGCGTTCCAAGGGAAGAGGCGCTTAGAATGGCGGCTAAGTATCCTGCCGAGTTTATCGGTCATCGCCAGCGTGGTGTCTTTAGAGTGGGCGCCAAGGCAGATATGGTGCTGCTCGATCAGGATAATCGAGTAGCTCAAACCTATATCGATGGCCATTTGGTGTATCAGGCCTAAATAACTAGGTCAGCAGTCTCGAGCCCTGAAAGCTAGCTTTCGGGGCTTTAATCTATAAGAACAATGATAAGAGATCCCCTGATGGATTCAATGAATAAGACAAGTCCAAAACCTACTGTTAAACCTAGGCTTAAGTCACTCGATGCCCTGCGCGGCTTCGATATGTTCTGGATCTTGGGCGGTGAGGCACTGTTTGCCGCGCTACTTGTCTGGACTGGCTGGCAGGGCTGGCGTATCGCCGATGCCCAGATGCACCATAGTCAGTGGCATGGTTTTACCTTCTATGATCTTATCTTTCCGTTATTTATCTTCCTCTCTGGTGTTGCCTTAGGTCTCTCTCCTAAACGCATCGACAGCCTTGCCTGGAATGAGCGGCTACCGCTCTACCGTCACGCAATAAAACGTTTGTTTTTGCTACTTGTGTTTGGTGTGCTTTATAACCATGGTTGGGGCGTTGGCGTCCCCATGGCTGGCGATGAGGTAAGGTATGCTAGCGTGCTTGGCCGCATAGCCTTTGCCTGGTTCTTTGCTGCCTTGTTGGTATGGCATACAAGCCTGCGTACCCAGATATTGCTGGCGTTTGGCATCTTGTTTGGCTATGGCGCGCTGCAGTTATGGTTGCCGGTTCCTGGTGGTGTGGCCGGCGATCTGTCTATGTCTGGCTCTATTAACGCCTATGTAGATAGTCATTTTCTCCCCGGTATAACGTATCAGGGGAGGGCAACCGACCCCGAAGGGATCCTCTCGACTTTTCCCGCCATAGTAAATGCCTTGGCAGGCGTATTTACCGGTCACTTTATCGTTAAGGCTCATCCCAAAGGGGAGTGGGCCAAGGTGATTACCTTGTTATTAGCGGGCGTCCTTTGCGTTGCTCTTGGCTGGTTGATAGACCCTTACCTGCCGGTAAATAAAGATCTCTGGACCAGCAGCTTTGTCTTGGTGACTACGGGCTGGAGCTTAATACTACTGGCTATCTTCTACGCGCTGGTGGATGTGATAAAGCTACATCGCCTCTCGTTTGTATTTGTCGTGATAGGGTGCAACGCCATCATCATCTATTTGGCATCAAGCCTGGTCAAATGGGAATATCTGGCTAGCAGTTTGTTTGGTGGTTTGATCCATGCACTGCCTTTTGATATGCAGCCACTGGCTTCGGCGCTTGCCCTATTGATAGTGCAGTGGCTGTTACTCTATTGGATGTATAAGCGCGGCATATTCATCAAGGTTTAAGCCTGGGTGTGAATAATGGCGTGACATTTTAATAACTAAAACGCAGGGTTAGGTCTTCCTGTTAAAAACACAAAATGACAGCGTTGTCTTTTTTGTGTTTATGTTTTAACATCGATGAAACAATGGAGCAGAGTAAGGCAATGCTTTCGCCGCTTTGCTCTCTTGTTGCAGTAGCCGTAAATGTACCGAGCCGATATCAGCAAACTGATATCCAAAGATTAATTACTATAAGAAAACAGGCTTATGGAAATGACATTAAATAGTGAAAGTAAGCGCAGCAGCGTGATCCCTATGGCGATCGTGGCAGGGCTCTTCTTTATTTTGGGCTTTGCGACCTGGCTGAACGGGTCCTTGATGCCTTACCTTAAACAGATCCTGCAACTCACCCCTCTGCAAGCCTCCCTCATCCTTTTCTCCTTCTATATCGCCGTAACCCTTACCGCTTTGCCCTCTGCATGGGTGATCCGCAAGGTAGGTTATAAAACCGGTATGGCAATGGGGATGGGGATCATGATGATTGCCGGTCTGTTGTTTATTCCTGCTGCTAAGACTCAGATATTTGCACTGTTTCTCTTCGCTCAGTTGGTCATGGGCACAGGGCAAACGCTGCTACAAACTGCGGTGAACCCCTATGTGGTCAGAATTGGCCCCGAAGAATCGGCAGCAGCCCGTGTAAGCGTAATGGGGATCCTCAATAAAGGTGCTGGGGTTATCGCGCCGCTGGTATTTACCGCACTTATCCTAGATAGCTTTAAAGATCGTGTGGGCACAGAGCTTACTCAGGCTCAGATAGATGAGATGGCTAATGGTTTGGTTTTCCCTTATCTGGGAATGGCCATTTTTATCGGGGTATTGGCCGTGCTGGTGAAGAAGTCGCCACTGCCTGAGCTTGAAAATGAGGATGAGCCAGAAGAAGGCAGCAAAGGCCATACTCGTGAGGCATTATCGCATCCCAACCTGGCGCTTGGCGTGGTTGCGCTCTTTTTCTATGTCGCCGTCGAGGTGATTGCCGGTGATACCATAGGTACCTTCGCACTCTCTTTGGGGGTCGAGAATTATGGTGTGATGACCTCCTATACCATGATCTGTATGGTTCTGGGTTACTCGCTTGGTATTCTGACGATTCCTCGCTTTATCTCTCAGCCTAAAGCGTTGATGATCTCTGCGATATTGGGGCTCTTGCTGACCTTAGGTATCCTGTTTGGCGACAACGAATCTTATACCATTGCAAATATACTTTTGGTGCCTTTCGGTGGTGCCATGTTGCCCGACACTCTGCTGATGATCGCCTTCTTAGGTTTGGCTAACGCCATCGTCTGGCCTGCGGTGTGGCCTCTGGCGCTCTCTGGCATGGGCAAACTGACCAGTACTGGCTCAGCGCTCTTGGTGATGGGGATTGCAGGCGGCGCCTTCGGCCCGCTTTTCTGGGGACTCACTAGCTCGGCGACCTCTCTGGGTCAGCAGGGCGGCTATATGGTGATGTTGCCATGCTACCTGTTTATTCTCTTTTATGCCGTAAAAGGCTATAAGATGCGTAGCTGGAAGTAATATTCAAAAATATACTTAACCACAAAAGGAGCCTAGTGCTCCTTTTTTGTTGCCTAGTATCAAGGGGCAACTCGTTAATGACGGCTTTATTATGAGAGGGGATGTTGGCATCAGGAGTGCAATGAATCCCATCAAGGGGCGGTAAATTACAGATATAAAAAAGCCCCGACAATGTCGAGGCTGATTTATATGGTGCCGGCACCAAGAGTCGAACTCGGGACCTACTGATTACAAGTCAGTTGCTCTACCAACTGAGCTATGCCGGCTAAATTGTGGTGCCCGAACCCGGAATCGAACCAGGGACACGAGGATTTTCAATCCTCTGCTCTACCGACTGAGCTATTCGGGCAACTAAACTAAGTGTCTAGTTAACTACTTCAAACCAGGTCTTTGTGACCCGTCCCGTTTGGAGTGCGCGTATAATATAGCGCTGATATTTATCCTGCAAGTGCTTTTTTGGATAATTTTAACCGCATGGCTAGTTAATGCTCAAAGTGCTGGCTTTTTAGCAATGATGTCGGTTTTTAGTACAAATTGAGTGATGAAATCTGACTTTTTACTCTGTTTTGTCTTAAAGAGACCATATCTGTTCCTAGCTTACCTCTGTTTCCCCCGATATAAGGCTTATAGGGTTGAAACCTTTCTAAAATCTAGAAGTTAATTGGCGAAATTACGCGATATTTATCTAGATAAACCGAAGTTAACATGGTGTTAAGTCGTTAATGAGGATGAATCGTGTTTAAAAATACTCAGAGCCGCTATGGGATTGTCAGCATCGCCTTGCATTGGTTGTCGGCCATTGCCGTATTGGTGCTGTTTGCCCTTGGTGTATGGATGGTTGAGTTGACCTATTACAGCCCTTGGTACAAGCAGGCGCCGGATCTGCATAAGAGTATCGGTGTCCTGTTGTTAGTCGCCACCCTGTGTCGCTTGCTTTGGCGTGGATTTAACCCGGCCCCCAAGGCGTTAACAGAGCATAAAAAGTGGGAGCAGGTATCGGCGGCCATAGTTCATCGCCTGCTATACCTGCTGCTGATTGCCATTTTAATCACCGGCTATCTGATCTCTACGGCTGACGGCCGGGCGATTGGTGTATTTTCGCTGGTTGAGTTACCCAGTCTCGGGCGTTTGTTCGAGGGGCAGGCGGATATCGCCGGTTGGCTACACCAATATTTAGCCTATGGCTTTATCGCTTTGGTATCGCTGCATGCCTTGGGCGCCATAAAACATCACCTCATAGACAGAGACGCAACATTAAAACGCATGTTAAACATTAAGGAGACACAATGAAGAAGGCTTTATTAGGCGCCACACTCTTAAGCGCAATAGGTGCAGGTGCAATCATGCTTCCTATGACGGCATCAGCCGCCGATTATGTAATAGATACTCAAGGTGCTCATGCCTCGATACAGTTTAAGGTGAGTCATCTGGGCTACAGCTTTGTCGTTGGGCGTTTTAACGACTTTGAAGGTAACTTTAGCTTCGATAGCAAGCAGATCGGCGATGCAAAGGTCAATGTTGAAATCGACACTGCAAGCCTGGATTCAAACCACGCCGAACGTGACAAGCACTTAAGAAGCGAAGATTTCCTTAATGTTGCCAAGCACCCCAAGGCTAGCTTTGTTTCAAGCTCAGTGGAAGATTTAGGCCAGGGTAATTTCGTGCTTAATGGCAATCTGACTCTTAATGGTGTCACTAAGCCGGTGGCGATAGATGCTAAGTTTATCGGTGAGGGGCAAGACCCGTGGGGAGGCTATCGCGCCGGTTTTGTTGGACAAACAGAATTTGCCCTGAAAGATTATGATATCAAGATGGACCTTGGACCAGCCTCTAGCCATGTAACCCTGGATCTTGTGGTCGAAGGTATCCGCCGGTAATCTCTTTTTGAAGTAAAGAGTATCTGCCAGACACAAAAAAGCGCCTTTCGGCGCTTTTTTATTATTCGTCATCTTTTTGCGGCACATAGCCTTCAATTTCGACCTCTTTGCCCTCAAACAGAAAGTTTACCATCTGCTCTTCGAGGAACTTGCGATCGTCAACATTCATCATGTTGAGTTTTTTCTCATTGATAAGCATGGTCTGCTTGGCCTGCCAGAGTGACCAGGCTTCCTGACTGATGTTGTCAAAAATACGCTTACCGAGTTCACCCGGGTATAGCTGAAAGGCTAGGCCGTCTGCCTCTTTCTTTAGATACTGGCAGTTAACTGTACGCGCCATGATTACTCCTTATTTAATACTGAACCTAAGTTAGACAGTAGCCGCTCCGTTGCAGCGGCGAGTCCAACCTTGGGTGGCTTGGCTATGTTATACCAGAGAGATGCCGCTTCTTCCATGATCTCATGTGGAGTTGTGGTTTTCTCGGCAATATAGGCACTGATATCCAGATGGAAATGGCTGAAGGTATGGTGAAAGCTGTCAAAGGGGTCACGACTCTTGAGGGTAAGCCCCTTAGCCTTGGCAAACTCCTCGAGTGCACTTTGACTGTCAAACTGAGGAAAACACCAGAGGCCGCCCCATATTCCCGCGGGGGGCCTCTTACTCATCAGTACTTGATCGCCTTCTTTAATGACCAGCATAAAGGCTAGCTTCTCTGGAATTGATTTCTTCGGCTTCTTACCGGGAAAATCCGTTTGGCGCCCCATTAACTGTGCCTTGCAGTCGATGGCAACAGGGCAGAGCTCGCACTTAGGTTTTGAGCGGGTACAGATGCTGGCTCCAATATCCATCATCGCCTGATTGTATTTGGTTACGCCCTCTTGCGGCGTCAATGTTTGGGTGAGTTGCCACAGCTGCTCTTCGACCTCACGTTTTCCAGGCCAACCGGCGATGGCGCCATGCCTGGCCAGCACTCGCTTGACGTTACCATCTAAGATGGGGTGATGCTGACCAAGAGATAGTGAGAGTATTGCACCAGCGGTGGAGCGACCAATTCCTGGCAAGGCGAGCACCTGCTCAAATTCTGTGGGGAATTGCCCTTGATAGTCGTTAGCCACTATCTGAGCACTCTTATGCAGGTTGCGGGCCCTGGCGTAATAGCCAAGGCCTGTCCAGTGGTGCAACACCTCATCCTGATCGGCGTTTGCCAGATCCACTATGGTTGGGAAGCGCTTCATAAAGGCTTCGAAGTAGGGGATAACGGTTGCTACCTGAGTCTGCTGCAACATGATCTCAGATACCCAAACTTTGTAGGGGGTCTTATCTTGTTGCCAGGGAAGGTGTTTGCGCCCATGTTCGTCATACCAGGAGACGATGCGCTGGTGAAATTGCTCTGTTTTCATGGCGCTCAGTGTATAGACGGGTAAGGTTTTTCTCAACCTAAATGGCATCCTTGTTAAGGCACAATTCGCGCCTGTCGGGATTATTGGTATACTTTGGCAACATAGGGCTTGCCTTAGCGCAGTAACTTTGGATAATGCCCTTCTTTTTATAATTTTCCAATCATATAAGTGTCAGGATCCAGGTCGGATCAAATGAGTTTGTGAGTCGAGCCTTGAGATGCTTGACGCTTACTTTTTCTCGGCGCTATATGGCCAATTAATGGCAGATCAGAGGCTGAAAAATAATGAGCGAAGTGACCACAGCAGAGTTTAACGAAGAGGGTAAGTACCTTCGTAAAGTTAGAAGCTTTGTATTACGTGAAGGACGTCTGACCAAAGGCCAGGCGCAGGCCATGGAGCAGCAATGGCCTATCATGGGATTGGATTACTCTCCCGAGCCGCTGGATCTGGCTAAGGTGTTTGGCCGTGAGGCTGATACTGTGCTTGAGATTGGCTTTGGTATGGGGGCCTCACTGGTCGAGATGGCTAAGGCGGCGCCTGAGCTTAACTTTATCGGCATCGAAGTGCATAAGCCAGGTGTGGGCGCCTGCTTGGCCGATGCGGCAGAAGCGGGTGTTACAAACCTGCGCGTGTTTCACCATGATGCCATTGAAGTATTGGAAAATAGCATTCAAAGCGGTAGTTTAGCCAGGGTGCAGCTGTTCTTCCCCGATCCTTGGCATAAGAAGCGCCATCATAAGCGTCGTATCGTGCAGCCTGAGTTTGCTCAGCTTATTCACCGCTGCCTGAAAGTGGGTGGTGTGTTCCACCTTGCGACCGATTGGGAAAACTACAGTGAGCATATGTTAGAGGTGATGAGCGCGGCACCAGGTTATAAAAACCAATCTGCCAGTGGTGATTTTGTGCCTCGCCCCGATCATCGCCCTTTGACCAAATTTGAGGCCAGAGGCCATCGCTTAGGCCATGGTGTCTGGGATCTGATGTTTGAGCGTACCGAGTAAGCTGAATTTCTATAAAGAGAGGGTATACACATGGCAACACGTAGTCGTCGTTTACGCAAGAAATTACGCATCGATGAATTTCAAGAGTTAGGTTTCGACGTAAACTGGACCTTCGAAGACTCGGTAAGCGAAGAACAGATCGATGACATTGTCGATCAGTTTATCGATCAGGTGATTGAAGCCAGAAAACTGGGTTTTCATGGTGGCGGTCATAAAGAGTGGGAAGGGATCATCGCGACCCAGACCATAGGCAAGTGTACCGAAGAAGATCGCCAAGCCGTGAGTGATTTTTGGAAGAATCAGCCAGCTAAAGATGTTGTGGTTAGCGAACTGTACGATATTTGGTGGAACTAATGCCGCAAAAGGCACTGCTCGAAAATATTATTGAGCAGGTCCGTCCGCTGCTGGGCAAGGGTAAGGTTGCCGATTATATTCCAGCCTTAGCCGAGGTGGATCCCCAAAAATTGGGGATCGCCGTCACCACAGTTGATGGTCAAACGATAGGGGCTGGAGATTATCTCGAGCCCTTTTCGATTCAGAGTATCTCTAAAGTATTTAGCCTCACGCTGGCCTTAACCCTATATGAAGAGAGGGAGATCTGGTCTCGTGTCGGTAAAGAGCCTTCGGGACAGTCCTTTAACTCTCTGGTTCAGATTGAACTTGAGCGCGGCGTGCCGCGAAACCCCTTTATTAATGCTGGCGCCCTGATCATTGCCGATCTCTTGCAAAGCCGTTTGGGTGCGCCCAAGCATCATATGCTAGAGGTGGTGAGAAAACTGAGCACCAATCCCCATGTGATTTACGATAAGCGTGTCGCAGCCTCTGAATATGAACACAGCGCCCGCAACGCGGCCATCGCCTATCTGATGAAGTCTTTCGGCAACTTTAATAACGATGTCGATAAGGTGCTAAAAAACTACTTTCATTACTGCGCCCTTAAGATGAGCTGCGCCGATCTGTCAAAGGCGATGCTCTACCTGGCAAACGCTGGCAAGAGCATAGACGGTAAGCCTGTGGTATCACCCATCCAGACCCGTAAACTCAATGCCCTACTGGCGACATCTGGCCTGTATGATGGAGCTGGAGAGTTTGCCTATCGGGTAGGTATGCCAGGTAAGAGTGGCGTAGGCGGCGGTATTATTGCCGTGATCCCAGGTGATATGAGTGTCTGTGTCTGGTCACCCGAGCTAGATAAGAATGGCAACTCATTAGCGGGAACCGCCGCACTTGAACATCTCTCCCAGGCCTTGGGCCGTTCTATCTTTTAAAGGCTGCGATCGCCGCTTTATCAGTTAGTAAAATTCACTAAAAACTGGTTGGAGAGTTAAGTTTTCTCACTAGGTCTATCCTATCGAATATGGCTATATTGTTGATTGTATTGAATTAGTTGATTTTGGCACGATATCTGTATTCTCTGTAATCAACGACACATGGTGCCCCTTGAGCTACACATCATGTGAATCATCGACGACTTAAGGAATAAGAACATGAAGAAACTGACTGCATCTCTTGGACTGACTGCATTTGTACTAGCGACCACGAGTTCGGCTTGGGCTGGCGAGGGTAAAGATAACCAGATCTCCTTTGGCCGTGACGACAAGCAGTGCGAGGTGAGTCTCAACTATGATGTCTCGGTGGAGCCGAGCAAGTTGGTTGTCAGTAAATCAAAAAAAGAGGTCTATCGTATCGAGCTGGGTCAGCTCTATGTCGATGGCGACAGAGTCCAGCTTAATGACAAACAGCAGGCACTGGTTAATCAGTATGCGGGGGAGGTGTCTAATCAACTTCCTGAGGTGATCGATGTGGTACATGACGCCGTGGATATCGCCTCTACCGCCGTAAGCATGGCATTAACGCCGCTACTCGGTGATGCCGCCGGCGCTAAGATTGATGAGATGATGGACAGCCTGGCTAAGCGTATCGATACCGTAGCCTATCAAAATGGCGATAAGTTTTACCTTGGCGCAACCGAGTCCTCTCTGGAAGACACCTTTGGTAAGGAGTTTGAAAAAGAGATGGAGCAGGTGGTGCAAAGTTCAATCGGTAGCATGATGATGACCCTGGGCAGCGAGATGATGAACGGCGATGGTGATACCTTCGAAGAGAAGATGAACGCCTTTTCTGCCAAGATGGAGCGAGTCGGTGATGATATCGAAGCCCAAATCGAGCAACAGGCAACAGATTTAGAAGCGCGCGCCGACAAGCTGTGTGACAACTTTCAGCAGCTGGTTATGATTGAGTCACAGCTGCGCAGCGAAGTCCCCGCACTGAGCGATTTCCCATTAGTGAGCGCTAAACAGCAGCCGCTGCGCGAGTAATTCGCAAGTTAATTCCTCTGGCATCGCAAGATCCACATTTCCCTGCATTTACCTTGGGTGCAGGGCTTTTTTTTGCCTTCAGGTTGCTTTTTGTTATTGGCTTTTCCTAATGTCCTATCTGGGTGTATAGTGACTAAAAAATAGGTATTAGAATCAAAGTGCAAATCTTTGGTATACTTGTAAAAATAATAACAATGCTGGCTAAATTTCGATAACGAAATTGAAATGGCTAACAGTCTGACTCTACTCTTAAAATAATCTGCATAGTCAAGGGGATAACTCTAAACCGTTGAGGTATCTCTATGATTTATAATTGGTATTTATAGTGTCGCATACACCTTAAGGCTATTTAAATGTTAGAACTTTTAGAACCTATTGCAATTTTTACTCATGTTGCTCGCGCCGGGAGTTTTAGCTCTGCAGCGCGAAAATTGGGGATTTCTAAGTCAAAAGTCAGTACTCAGGTTGCCGATCTTGAGCATAAATTAGGTGTTCAGCTGATACAGCGTACCACTCGAAGCCTGAGTTTAACCGAAGCCGGACAGCTACTTTATGCACAAGGTGAGGAGTTACTTCGCGACGCAGACCAGGCGGTTGCCAGTGTGCATAATCTCAATGATGCGACACGTGGTGTACTCAAGGTGGGGATTTCGCAGTCTTTCGGTACCATGCATATCATTCCTGCATTGCCTGATTTTATGGCCAGACATCCTGAGTTGGAGTTGCAGGTCAGTTTGCTGGATCATAAGGTCGATGTGGTCAGCGAAGGGCTAGATCTTTTACTAACCATGTCAGAGCAGTTGCCGCTGGGCATGGTTGCCAGACCTTTGATGAAGTGTCAGTTTCTGTTAGCCGCATCGCCAGACTATGTAGCTAAGCATGGTTATCCTGATCGCCCCGAGCAGTTGGTAGATCATAACTGTCTCGTTTACCAGGGTGAGTGGCACGAACATAGCGTGTGGCAGTTTAAGAAGGGCGATGATTACTGCGAGATAGGTGTGTCGGGTAATTTCAGAGTCGACAATGCCCCAGCACTTAAGTCTGCCGCTGTGAGCGGTTTAGGTGTCGTCTATCTGGCCAGTTACCTGCTCGAAGATGAGATAGAGAAGGGGACTTTGGTGCCATTATTGCCTGAGTGGCAATTGACTCATCACCTGCCTCTGCAAGCGGTTTACCCAAGACGTAAGCACTTGGCGCCAAAGGTCAGTGCCTTTATCGATTTTATTAAAGACCATATTGGCTCGCCTCCATATTGGGATGAACCATATGCAGCGCTGTATGCTCAGCGTAAATAACCTGAAGTGACTGAAAAAGCAGCATTTTGTCCATGTCAGCGTCAAGGTTATTGCTACTTTCAGTTATCAATAACTTAAAAACATTGTTCTCTTAACAAGACGATAACCCTGGGCGTGAGAAATTCCCAGGGTTATTTTTTTAAAATCATATAGTTAAAAAAGTATTGCCTATCTGATTTGCAATGGCTTATTTAGGTTGAGCTAATCCTTGAACAGAATTCACGTTGCAGTCTGTTCTTTATTTAATACAATAGTTGCAGTTGATATCGGGATGACCTGATTCAGATAGCTGAGGATGAGAATGACCCCTCTCATGTTTGGTTACACAGGTCGGCGTTACTGCAATCTTGGATCAATGCTGGCAGCGGTTTAAGAACTAAAACAATGCTAGCCTTAAAACCATCATCCTAGTTTTGGTTTACCCCAGCAATTATTGCTGGGGTATTTTTCTTTTAAGCGTCCTCATTTTTTCCCCCTCTCAATTCGGCCGCTATTTCGTCATGCGATGCTATCTCTTCACTTCTTTTTTGCGCAGGCTTACCTAAGTTTGTGGTGAAATATAGCTGTCTAATAAAGATTATTTAATTTATCTATTATGGTACTGGATTAAAACTCAGGGTATTGTGCTGTGAATGTTCGCATGTTTATGCCCATGGCAGTTAAAGGGATGTTTATGGCTAAAAAAATTGTATTACTTATTGCCGCCTTGATTGGTCTTGTTATCCTAGCCGGGATCTACCGGTTTAACTTTACTGACGATGATCTCTATGTCGTACAGCAAGATGGTACTGTGGTTCCCCTTAATGAAGACAGGGATAATGTCATTCTGACTCTGTTTAGTATCAAGACTCATAAGCACTGGGTTATCCAATTGCCTGAGTCTGACGCAGAGGCACAATTAACCAGGGTTGGCCTAGGCGACAGCCCTTTTGTCAGTGGTGACTACCAGGATGGCCCAGAGCGTGGCAGCGTGAACCTGGATTATCAAAAGATTCTGCCGATTAATGGCGCAGGCATTGATGCAAGCAAGAATATGCTATTTGTCGCGCCCTTTTTTGTTTCCAATCAGGGCAGTGGCGTGTTTTGTTATTTGGGCTTGTTTAGCCTTAATCATCAAAGTGGTGAAATAAAACAGCTTGGCACGCATCTGCTTGGCGACAGAATCGAGATAAAGTCGCTTACAATCGATGAGCCATTCGATGTTACCTCAAGCCTGGTTGTCAGTTACCTGACCCATGGCGATGAGCAGAGTATGGCTCAGCAGCCAGCGAAAGTAATGCAAGAAAGCATTAAGGTGTCAGATAAAGGCTTTGAGGCTGATTAATAGCTGCTTCAAAGCTATGCGGTAATTTCCATCGTTCATCGCCCAAGTACTGCTGCACTCAGAAAGGCACTTAAGATGCCACTCAAGATAGCACTTAGATAAAAAGGCCGCTCAAAGGAGCGGCCTTTTTAATGAGCCTCTGAAACATTGTTCAATAAAGCATTGGTGACTTAAGTATTGTCGACTTAAGCATTAGTGACTTAAGTATTAGCGACTTAGGCATTGTTAGCCCAGTTCATCACCTTAGATTCCAATATATCCAGGGGGAGCGGACCGTTCTTAAGCACTAAGGTGTGGAACTCACGAATATCGAATTTGTCTCCCATGATCTCCTTGGCCTTCTCGCGAATATTGACAATCTTTAGCATACCAATCTTGTAGGCTGTGGCTTGAGATGGCATTACAATATGGCGCTCGACCATCTTAACCGCATCGGACTCGGCGTTAGGGGTATTATTCATGTAATACTGAATGCCCTGCTCACGGGTCCACTTCTTAGCGTGTATACCGGTATCGACGACCAGACGGCATGAGCGCCACAGCTCCATGGCCAAGCGACCAAAATCAGAGTAAGGGTCTTGATACAGGCCCATCTCCTTAGGGAAGTACTCACTGTAGAGTCCCCAGCCTTCTATATAGGCTGTATAGCCGCCAAACTTTCTGAACTTGGGAATGCTTTCCAATTCCTGGGCGATGGCTATCTGCATGTGGTGGCCAGGGGTACCTTCATGATAGGCCAGTGCCTCCATCTGATACTTGGGCATGGCCTCCATGTCGTAAAGGTTGGCGTAGTAGGTGCCTGGGCGACTACCGTCTGGGGTAGGTTGGTTGTAGAAGGCCTTACCCGCCGATTTCTCTCTAAAGGCTTCGACGCGCTTGACTATCATGGGCGCCTTGGGCTTAACATAAAACACCTCATCCAGACGGGAAGAGATGTTATCGATCAGCGTCTTGGCGTCATTTAAGTAGGCGCTGCGACCTTCTTCAGTATCTGAATAGTAGAACTGTTTATCTTCGCGCATAAATTTAAAGAAGGCCTTAAGATCGCCTTCAAAGCCGACCTTCTTCATGATGGCGCGCATCTCTTGGTGGATACGATCGACCTCGGCAAGACCCAGCTGGTGGATCTTATCGGCTGTCATATCTGTGGTTGTAGTGCGTGCCAAGGCATTGTCATAAAAGGCTTCACCATCTCTGAACTTCCACACCCCGTCTTTAGTATTGGCGCGCTTCTCAAGGGTTTCTATGTAAGCGAGCAGCTTGTCATAGGCAGGCTTAACCTGAGCGGTGAGAGCTTGTTTGGCTTCATCAAGTAGCTGCTGTTGCTCGCTTTCAGTTATGGCTAACTTGGCGACTTTACGCTGAAAGTCTGCCCAGATGGCGCTATCCTCTCCCTGGTTAAAGGGGACGCCATTGATGATATTGCGGCTGTCGGATAACACATAGGCGAAGACAAACTTAGGCGCGATGATCCCCACCTTGGCGCGCTCTTCCAGCGCAGCCTCTAGCTGCTGCATATAGCGAGGCACACCATTGAGTCGACTGATATAGGCCTTGGCATCTGAGACGCTGTCTATTTGGTGTTGGTTAATCAGGAAAGAGGCCACCATAGAGTGACCACCGTACATCTGGTTCACCGGGTAGCTGTACAGGCGCCATTTATAATCGCTGATGCTGTTTTCAAGCTTTTGGGTTAGCAGGTCATAGCTTAAGCGAGTCTGTGCATCGAGTTTAGCGATATCTAGCTGCTTAAGTTGAGCAAGGTGTTTCTTGTTACGTGCCAGGCTCTCCTTATCGGCGGCTTCACCACGCTCATCCCACTTGTCGTAGTCTTTCTTAATCCCCAGGTGTGTCTGGCGGATGGGGCTGGCCATTACATTCTCCATGAAGATGGCTTCAAACAGTTGATTGGCTTTTAATGATTCCTGAGTGCTCAACTGGGCGCTTGGCTCAGAGGCACTATGTAATAGAGAGATAGGAGCGGCGTGAAGGGCGCCTGAAATAAGGGTCGCCAGAGAGAAGGCGATAATTGTCGTTTTTGTTTTTATAGGCATAAGTAGGGCTTCCGTTGTTTGGTGCCCATTATCCTAATAAAGCTGACAATTAAATATGCGAACTAAGTGTTAGAAAATGTTTCTATTCCCCTCTGATGAGGGGAAAGATTATTCGCAAAAGAGTCCAAGGAGTTCATTGACGAACATGTTGCCTTTGGCGGTGAGTTGCCAATGTTCCTCGCCGATAATGACTAGGCCTTTTGCGGCGCCGCGTGTCATACCTTCATCGAGCACCTGGGCGGACAAGCCGGTGCGGCTTTCAAATTCACTTTTGGGAATAGGTGACATTAGCCTGAGGCGGTTCATCAGATATTCCAATGCCCTGTCTTCTGGCAATACCTCGCTCTTATCGAAAAGGTAATCACTGGCACCAAGGTAGCCCTTGGGGTGCTTTATTTTCACCGTGCGCCAGATACGCTGATCTTGGGCAGTGGTTATCTTGCCATGGGCGCCACAGCCAATGCCCAGATAGTCACCAAATTGCCAATAGTTGAGGTTGTGGCGACAACGATATCCCGGCTTGGCGTAGGCGGAGATCTCATACTGTTCATAGCCGAGTGCCTTGAGGCGCTGCTGGCCCTGCTCATAGATCTGCCACAGATCTTCATCGTCAGGCAGCTGAGGGGGCTTAGAATGAAACAGGGTATTGGGCTCTATGGTGAGCTGATACCAGGAGAGGTGAGGCGGATTAAGCGCCGCCGCCGTGTCGATATCACGCATCGCCTCTTCAAAGCTTTGGTTTGGCAGACCATGCATCAGATCGAGATTAAAGCTTTGATAGCCAGCCTCGGCCGCCTTGCTCGCCGCGACTTCAGCCTCCTGCTTATCGTGTATCCTGCCCAAAAGGTTGAGCTTATCGCTGGAAAAACTCTGGACTCCTATGGAGAGGCGAGTGACGCCGGCGGCGCGATAAGCGCTAAAGTCGTCATGTTCCAGCGTGCCTGGGTTGGCCTCCATGGTGATCTCTATATCCGCTGCAAAAGGGATCTGCTCAGCGACGCCTTCGAGCAGACGCTTAATCTGACTGGCATCAAACAAAGACGGAGTACCGCCACCGATAAAGATGGAGTGCAGGTTACGTTCCTGAACATAAGCGGCATCGGCTGCTAAGTCCGTCAGTAGCGCATCGACATACTCTTGCTGCGGCAGCTCACCATGCTGTCCATGGGAGTTGAAGTCACAGTAGGGACATTTCTGCACGCACCAGGGAATATGAATATAGAGGCTGAGCGGAGGTAGCTGTAGCATTAACCTAATACACCCTTAGCCTTAAGTTCGCTTAGCAGCAGTTGCATCGCCTTGCCCCTGTGGCTGAGGGCATTTTTCTCATCGCTGCTCAGTTCGGCGGCGCTGCACTCATGCTCAGCGGGAATAAAGATAGGGTCGTAGCCGTGGCCATTGTCACCCTTAGGCTCGAAACCTATGGTGCCTTCCCAGGACGCCTGGCAGATGATGGGAGTAGGATCTTTGGCATGGCGCATATAGACCAAGATGCACTGAAAGCGTGCGCGGCGCTGGTCTGAATCTCCTAGGGCGCCGAGCAACTTAGTGTAGTTGTCGCTATCGCTTGCCCCTTCGCCGCCGTAACGGGCGGAGTAGATCCCTGGTGCGCCTTCAAGGGCATCCACCTCTAAACCTGAGTCGTCGGCGATGGCGGCAAGGCCGGTGACCTCGGCGGCATGACGCGCCTTGATGATCGCATTCTCAACGAAGGTGGTGCCTGTCTCCGGTACCTCTTCGACATTGAATTGGCTCTGAGGCAGGACCTCTATGCCATATTCGGCGAGGATCTCGGCAAACTCTTTCAGTTTCCCCTTGTTGCCGCTGGCTAGTACGATTTGATTCATGTTTAGTGACTCATTGTGGCAGGTTTCATTGGCGGCAATGATACCCAAGCTGGGCGGGAAACGATAGAGCAAAGCCAGCAAAAATAACGCCGCGAACCTAAGTGCGCGGCGTTATTGAGAGCTATCGGTTTTGACTGATTAATCGACGTAGAATTTCTGCTTAAACTTCAGCTGAGTGTTGAGCTTATTGCCATGCTTGATGGCGATCTGAAAGTTGATCTCTTGATCGTCACGGTAGGGCACCTCGGCAATATAGTAGATAGCATCACCTTCGCGGATCTCTTTAAATGACAGTTCAACCCTGGCATCGAGCAGGTTGTTGGCGATCCCTGAGATCTCCACGGGCACGGCCGGATTGCCCTCGGCATTGGTATCCAGCACCGAGATGTTAATCAGCCCGGTATAGCTACTGCGTGTGATGCCATAGGTCTTAGCAATCGATGGCGTAATAAAGGTGCTGCCCAGGGCAACATAGTGAATATCGAAATTACCGACTGTCTGTTTTTGCTCTGCAAAGGCGTTGCTCATGGGCAGCAGCATAAGCGCCAAGGCACAGAAAAGGGTACGTATCATGGTGGACTCCTGTCACGGAACAATTGATTCTAGTATAGCTATTAAAGTCTTAACCTGGGGCCGCTGGCTTTATTTGCTTACACATTTCATGGGATTAAGGTCGCAATCACCTCAGGGATCGCTTTTGGCATCACCACGCGGATCTGCTTGTGGCGCCCCAGTTCCCCCTTTTCGATAAGGATATTGCCCTTGGCAGTTTTAAACTGCTTTGCCAGAAACTTGCAAAGGTGGGCATTAGCCTTACCGTCGATGGGGGGAGCTGTAATGGCAACCTTAAGCTCGTCGCCATGGGGACCAATGATCTGGTCCCGGCTGGCTTTCGGCTGAATATAGAGCCTGATTAATAGATCTTCCTGCTCTCGTGTTACGGGTGGCATCTAGACGTTGGCCCAGAAGGGAACGTATTGAGACAGCAACTTGTTGATAAAGATCAGGCCGAACATGAAGATCATTACAGAGAAATCCAGGCCGCCCATGGGGGGAATGATTCGGCGTATTGGAGCAACCAGTGGCTCAGTCAACTGCGCCATTACCATCTCAATCGGGTTATGTCCCTGACTGACCCAGCTAAGAATCGCCCGCAGGATAAGCATCCAAAACAGCAAGACGCCTGCCTGCTTAATCACAGAGACCAGGGCTACCAAGAGTATGATCGGCAGGTTTATATCAGCGCCCGCCATCAGGCTGAGGATCACAAACTTAATCACGACCACCGCAAGCGCGAGTACCACAGAAGCCGTATCTAAACTGCCCAATGGCGGCAGGACGCGACGCATAGGGCCGACGATAGGATGGGTCGCCTTCACGACAAACTGACTGAAGGGGTTGTAAAAATCGGCGCGGGCAAGCTGCAGCCAGATACGAATAATGACCACCATAAGGTACAGGTCAAACAGGGTGTTCACTAAAAAGCTAAATGCATCCATTGTGTTTCTCTACTTATATGTATCGAATGAATCTGTTCGAATAAAAAAGGGCTAGACCTAAAACTGTTTTGCCATCTCCAGGGCTCTGTCCATGCAGTCATGCATGGCGGTGCGCACTATCTCTCTCAGACCTGCGCGTTCGAACGCCGCCAGCGCCTGCGCCGTGGTGCCGCCCTTAGAGGTGACATTTTCTCTTAACTGCGCCGGAGAAAGCTGCGGATTTTGCTTTACCATAGAGGCCGCGCCTAAGGCTGCCTGCTGCACCATCTCTCTGGCAGTTTGCTCATCGACGCCATCTTGTTTGGCACTGTCAATCATAGCCTCCATCATAAGGAAAAAATAGGCCGGAGAGCTGCCTGCCAGGGCGATAACTTGATTGAGATCATCTTCCTTTTCGACCCAGACTACTTCGCCACCCGTCTTCATGATCTGCTCACACAGTTGGCGATCGGCTTCACTTACCCCTGGCTGTGCATAGAGGCCTGTCATGCCAAGGCCGATTTGAGTGGGAGTGTTGGGCATGGTGCGGATAAGCTTTATTGGCTGCTTAAAGAAGCTATGGTAACGCTCGGCCGTGACACCTGCGGCGATGGTGACAATCAGCTTATCTTTGAGATCTAGGCCGCTCATCTCTTCACACACCTGCTGCATCAGCTGAGGTTTCACCGCTAGCACGATAACATCGGCATCTTTGGCCGCGTTAAGATTGTCGTGGGAGACTATGATGCCTAAATCATTTTTCAGGGCGACCAGCTTGGCCTCGCTGGGGTTGGTGGCATGAATCAGCTGCGGCGCATAGCCGCCTTTTACCAAACCACTGGTGATACTGCGGGTCATGTTTCCTGCGCCGATAAAGCAAATCTTCTTCTGTGTCATAAGGCTCTCTATTTATTCGTCTAATTATCTATATTTGGGCACTGGGTTAAATTACAAGGCCAAAGCTTAAGCTTTGGCGTAGTCGCGCTCGCCAAAGATGGCGCTGCCGATACGCACCATGGTCGAGCCCGAGGCGATAGCCAGTTCCAGATCTTGGCTCATTCCCATGGAGAGGGTATCAATTGCCGGATAGCTCTGTTGTAGCTGTTTAAACAGGGTTTGCATTTGGCGAAACTCAGCCTGCTGTACCGATTCATCAGAGGTGGCGGTCGGAATGGCCATTAGCCCTCTGAGGGTCAGCTTGGGCAGGGCCGAGATAGCATCGGCCAGCGGCGCTATCTCCTCTGGCGAGACTCCCGACTTACTCTCTTCCTGGCTGATATTTACCTGAATACAGACCTGTAGCGGCGGCAGATCCTCTGGGCGCTGCTCGCTCAGGCGTCTGGCGATTTTTTCTCGGCTCAGGGTATGCATCCAATCAAAATGTTCGGCGATACTCTTGCTCTTGTTCGATTGCAGTGGGCCGATGAAATGCCACTCTATGTCACCGTGGCTTTCACGTAGGGCTTTAACCTTCTCTTCCCCTTCCTGGACATAGTTTTCACCAAAAAGCCGTTGCCCGGCATCATATGCCGCTGCTATCTGCGAAATAGGCTTGGTTTTACTGACTGCCAGCAGCTGTATGTCCTTGCTGTCACGTGATGAATTTTGCGCCGCTTGAGCGATTCTTTGGTGGGCGTCAGCCAGTCTGTCTGCTATTGTTGTCATGTTGTAAGTTTTTGGTTGAATGGATATCCCATACTATGGAAATCACAGAGTTACTTGCCTTTAGTGTAAAACACAACGCGTCGGATCTACACCTTTCAGCGGGAGTATCTCCCATGATACGTGTTGATGGCGAGGTCAGAAAGATTAATCTGCCGGCCCTGGATCATCAAGGCGTACATAGCCTCGTTTATGACATCATGAACGACAAACAGCGTAAAGATTATGAAGAGCACTTAGAGATAGATTTCTCGTTCGAAGTGCCCAATTTAGCTCGCTTCCGTGTGAACGCCTTTAACCAATCGCGCGGCGCCGCGGCGGTGTTTCGTACTATTCCCAGCGAGATCTTAAGCCTTGAAAAACTCGGCGCCCCCGATATTTTCAAAAAGATTGCCAGCTTCCCTCGTGGCCTGGTGCTGGTAACCGGCCCCACAGGTTCGGGTAAGAGTACCACCCTGGCGGGCATGATAGATTATGTGAACGAAAACCGTCACGACCATATCCTGACCATCGAAGACCCTATCGAATTCGTGCACCAGAATAAGCAATGTCTGATCAACCAGAGGGAAGTGCACAGACACACCCACAGCTTCAACGCGGCACTGCGTAGCGCACTGCGTGAAGACCCGGACGTGATCCTGGTGGGTGAGATGCGTGACCTTGAAACCATTCGTCTGGCCATGACGGCGGCGGAAACCGGTCACTTAGTATTCGGTACACTGCACACCACCTCAGCGGCGAAAACTATTGACCGTGTGGTCGACGTTTTCCCTGAAGGTGAAAAGAGTATGGTACGTACCATGTTGTCTGAATCACTGCAGGCGGTTATCTCGCAAACCCTGATCAAAAAGGTAGGCGGCGGCCGTGTGGCAGCTCACGAGATCATGATGGGTACACCGGCTATCCGTAACCTGATCCGTGAAGACAAGGTGGCCCAGATGTACTCGGCCATTCAAACGGGTATGGCTCACGGGATGCAGACTCTGGATCAATGCTTGCAGAATCTGGTCAATCGCGGCCTGATCACCCGTGAAGATGCAATGTCTAAGAGTTCTAATAAAAACGCTAGTTTCTAGTAAGGTTTGATTATGGAAGTTCGTCCATTTTTAAAGGTGATGGTAGAGCGTAAGGCATCGGATCTATTCATCACGGCTGGTTTTCCTCCCAGCGCCAAGGTTGATGGTGAGGTGCGACCCCTTGCCGAAAATCCCTTTACGCCGGCTCAGTCACTGGAGTTTGTCGAAGCCTTGATGACAGAGGCTCAGCGCAAAGAGTTTCACGAGACCCGCGAATGTAACTTCGCTTATGGCGAGAAGGATCTGGGGCGTTTCCGTGTTAGCGCCTTCTGGCAGCGAGAGTCGCCAGGTTGCGTAATGCGTCGCATCGAGACCAAGATCCCGCTAGTCGAAGATCTTCATCTGCCGCCAATTTTGAAAGACTTAGTGATGAGTAAGCGCGGTCTTATCATCATGGTGGGTGGTACGGGTACGGGTAAGTCGACTTCGCTCGCGGCCCTGGTGGGCTATCGCAATGCCCATGCTCGCGGTCATATTCTGACCATCGAAGATCCGGTGGAATTTGTCCATGACCATCGTAAGAGCATCATCACTCAGCGAGAGGTAGGTATAGATACTGATTCTTTCGATGCTGCGCTAAAGAGTTCTTTGCGTCAGGCACCAGACGTGATTCTGATCGGTGAGATCCGAACCCAGGAAACCATGGAGTTTGCCCTGTCGTTCGCCGAAACCGGTCACCTCTGTATGGCAACCTTGCACGCCAACAACGCTAACCAGGCGCTGGACCGCATCATGCACCTGGTGCCAGAGAGTAAGCATCAGCAGTTACTGTTCGATTTGTCGTTAAACCTGCGCGGCATTGTGGCGCAGCAGTTGGTGCCAAAGAGTGACGGTACGGGTCGCCGTGCGGCCATCGAGGTATTGATTAACACCCCAAGGGTTTCTAGCATTATCCAGAAGAACGAGCTGCATCTGCTTAAGGAAACCATGGCGAAATCCAACGAGCAGGGGATGCAGACCTTTGACCAGGCGCTACTCAAGCTCTATGTGGAAGGTGAGATCAGCTACTCGGATGCATTGCATCACGCCGACTCGCCAAACGATCTGCGCTTGATGATTAAGCTGCAAAGCTCAGAGTCTGCAAGTTCAGGCTTTATGGAAGGTGTGACGCTGGATCTCGACTAGGTGTTATTGCCTTCGCGAAAAACCGATAAAGCATTTATCGGTTTTTTTATGGGTCAGCCTTGATCCTCACAGGTCTTGGCTGCGTACTTTGGCAGGGTATAAGGTCGGCCATGGTTAAAGTGGGACCTAATTCGAGTAATTTAAATTTTGGTATTCACCCAGGTGCCTGTTCACAATAAAGTAATTGGCATCTTAGCGTAAAAACAAGGAAGCAAATTGGCTAACTATTTTGGATTGAGCAAACAGCAGGGTCATGGCGCTCGCGGCAAGACCACAGTGCTGCTGATGAACCTGGGCACCCCAGATGCACCAACCACAGGCGCCGTACGCCGTTATCTGGCGGAGTTTTTATCAGATCCCAGAGTGGTGGAGATCCCTAAGCTGCTATGGATGCTGATATTGCATGGCATCATACTCAGAGTGCGCCCAGCCAAGTCTGCCGCCCTGTATCAATCTATCTGGACAGAGCAGGGCTCACCCTTGATGGCGATCACTAAGGCGCAAAGGGATAAGCTCGCGCAGCAATTGAGTGGCAGTGACGTCAATGTGGCGTTCTGCATGCGTTATGGTCAGCCAAGCGTCAAGGAGACCTTGAGACGTTTGCATAGCGAGGGCACAGATAAGCTTATTGTCTTGCCGCTTTACCCTCAGTACGCAGCGCCCACCACGGCCTCAGCCTTCGATGCCCTGACCAAAGAGCTTGCCCAGTGGCGCTACCTGCCATCGCTGCACTTTATCAACACTTATCATGATCATCCCGACTATATTGCGGCGCTGGCGGACTCTATCGCTAATGATTTTGAGCAACATGGTAAGCCGAAGAAGTTAGTGCTCTCTTACCACGGTATGCCCGAGCGTAACCTGCACCTTGGCGATCCCTATTACTGCTTGTGTCAGAAGACGACCCGTTTGGTAGTGGAGCGTCTAGGACTCACCGATGGCGACTATATCACCACCTTCCAGTCGCGCTTTGGTAAGGCCAAGTGGCTTGGCCCCTACACGGATGCCACCTTAGAAGCCTTGGCAAAAGAAGGCGTCGATGATATTGCCATTGCCTGTCCGGCCTTTAGCGCCGACTGTCTGGAAACCCTCGAAGAGATTGAACACGAGAATCGGGATGTGTTCATTCAGGCGGGTGGCGAAAAGTATCGTTATATTGCCTGTCTTAATGATAGGGATGATCATATTGAGATGATGGCGAATCTGGTGAGGCCTTATCTTTAACTGGGAAGGTTAAAGTGGGGGGCTTGGTTGCCTCAAGGTGGCCATTGGTGAAATGCCGAGTCTTTAGAAGGGCTCGGCATTTTTGTTTTTGAATATTGAGTCTTCACTTTTTTCTCGTTTCGAGAGTCATTGTTATAGGAAGTTTCGCTGCCTTTCTTCGAGGGAGTGGCTGCAATTTTTTGAAGCTTTCGGCTTCATTTCAATTTATGGCAGTGATTGCAACACTGAGCGTCAATGTCATCAATAGCCTGCGGCTCGCTCTTGTGCAGATACATCTGCTACACGCCGTGAA
>NZ_JSFF01000017.1:0-122893 GCF_000773485.1 Shewanella sp. ECSMB14101
TTTAGTCCCCGCTTATCCGCGATGAACCAATTAATAGCCATAGGCCCTGGATAGTCCGCTGCGGCTATCCAGGGATATCCCTGCTAATCTTATTTCCCTTTTTATTCATCTATATAGTAATATCGACGCCATTCTTTTCTTATAGCAATCAAATTAAGTCAGTGATCTGAAATAGCATTTTAACCAGCTAAAATGATCAGCTATTTAATACGATTGGTATTACGTGCTTGCCAGCTTGGGATTGGCCTGACTGTCCGCACGAATTAACAGGGAGTTTACTGAATGAAGAAGGCATTAGTGGCGGCGGCAATCGTCGCCATAGGCGCGGGTGGCTACTGGGCGATGCAACAGGCGCCTAAGTCCGTGGACAATCAGGTATTGGCCTATGTGCCTGCCGATACACCGCTATTTTCCGCACAGTTTGAGCCTTTTCCGATAAAGGATTATATCGATGCCCTTCCTGAGGCGCAGAAGCAATACCCCAAAGAGATCAAGACCCTGCTATCTGAGGAAGACGATCCCAGAGCACAGTTTTTCTTTAGGGTGTTAGAACGCTATTTTGATGCCTCTCAGAGTGGTCAGCAGCTGATCGATACCTTCGGTCTGCCGGAGAAGCTCACTAGCTACTTCTATACCTTAGGTGTGATGCCTGTGGTCAAGCTAGGTGTCGCCAGCCCAGATCGTGTATGGGCTGTGCTGGATAGGGCCGAGGCCGATAGCGGCATGACCCATGAGGCGAAACAGATTGGCGAGGTTAAATACCGTAGCTATCGTCTTACCGACGAAGGGGAAAGCGAGCGTGTCGATCTGATCGTTGCCATCGACAAGGGCATGCTTACTCTGACACTGGATACCAGCTTCCTTGAGCCTGAACTGCTTGAAATTGCCCTTGGGATCAAGCCGGTTGAGCAGTCGCTTGCTAAGGCGGGCACTGTGGATGCGATCATTAACAAGCACGGCTTTAGCAAAGCCGGCATCAGCTATTTCAATCATGAGGAGCTCGTTAAGGCGATCACCACCTCTGATGGCAATCAGATGGCGCGCCAGCTGACGAAGATCTTCGCGCTGATCAAAGACGACCCCTTTGGCGAATTGCGCTCTCAAGCCTGTCATCGCGAGCTGAGTGGCATTGCGGCCAACTGGCCGAAAACCGTCATTGGCTACACGGATTTTGAGGTGAAGAACAAGCAGGCCAAGCTAGGCTTTAGCACGGTTATCGAGAGCAATAACCAGGTGATCCTAGGGGCCTTACAGCAGATGCGTGGCTTTATCCCGGCCCATACCCAGACGATTGACAGTGGCGTGTTTTCCATGGCGCTTGGCATAGATGTCAATCAGTTCGTGCCGAGTGTTTCTAAGATCTGGGACGATCTACTCACCCCTAGTTATCAGTGTGAGCCGCTGGCACAACTGCAAAGTGAGATGGAAGGTCAAAGCCCGGCAATGCTCGGCATGTTTACAGGTATGGCCAACGGTGTGAAAGGGGTGTCAGTCTCCCTGCTCGATTACGCCTTGGAAAATGATACTCAGCAGATCGCTTTAAAGAGTCTGGATGCTGTCGCAACCCTGTCGGCGGATGATCCGGCGACCCTGTTTAACATGGTTAAACCCTTTGCGCCTGAATTGGCGAATGTCAGTTTGCCAAGTGATGGCAGTGCAATTGATCTTGCGGCCGCATTGCATCTTCCGCCTTCATTAGGGGTTAGCGCTAAGATGGCGCTCAAGGGTCAGCATCTGGTGATCTACACGGGTGACAAGAGTGAGGCGATTGCCGATAAACTTGCTGGTGAGAAGCCTGTCGCCAACGGTTTGATGTCGATGTCGGCAGACTATGCCAAGCTGTTTACGCCAGCCATGAACCTGATGGCCATGAGCGGTGAACCTATCCCCGACGAGCTTGAAGCACTAAAGGATTATCGCACCAAGTTACAGCTAGGTATGGACATTAATGATAAGGGGATCGTTTTCGATACCCTGATGCAGACACGTAACGATTAATATCTAGCCTTGTATTAAAAAGCCCCGAGACCTATGTGACTCTCGGGGCTTTTTTATTGGGAGGAAAATATCCTTGAGTTACTCAGCCTTGGCGATGCCTAAGGCATTCAAGTTGGCGGCAATATCTTCGGCGGCCGTCTCGGGATTAATGTCTTCGTCGATTTTCAATATAGTGCCATCTTCACCTATGTAGAAGGTGACCCGGCTTGCCACTCTGACCAGATTGAGTACATCGTAGGCCTTGGCGGTTTCCTTAGTGGGATCGCTCAGCATAGGAAAATCGGCCTTCTGCTCCTCGGCAAATTTTTGGTTATCTTCGAGATCATCGACACTGGCCATCATGTAAACGGCCTTGTACTCGCGAATAAGATGACCTTTTTGCACTAAAGACTTGCACTCTAAGGTGCAGCCTCGCGTGTTCGCCATGGGATACCAGGCAAGTACTAAGGTCTGTTTACCCAGGTAGTCGCTGAGCTGATAATAATGACCATCTGTGGCCTGCAGTTTGAAATTCGGTGCCTTGTCGCCCACCTTCAGATCTGTGGCACTGGCTTGTAGCGACATTAAGAGTCCCAGGCTCAGGCCAAAGAGGAGTTTGCTGATTAGCTTATTCATAGTTTTTCCTTTCTTCTGTTAGTTGGGGGAAGCGGGAGCAAATAGCTCGATTAAGTTTTCCCAATAGACGGGGTCATCCATGGGGCGAATGATATCGGGTTGGGTAGCAATGCCCGATAAGCGTCTGCCGATGGCATCATACACTTGGGTGGCGTTGAAGCTTATCTTGATGGCGCTGTTGGGCAGAGAGATTTGCTGTAGTTTGCCAAAATCACCGCGGGTTGGCTCTCCAACCAAGAGGGTGTTTGGCCAGGATCTGGCAAAGTGGGCGATCCACTGGCATTGCTGACGACAAGCAGGGCCGATAATGAGCATCAGCTTACCCGTCTTAGGTTGCGGCAGACCGGCCCATGGCTGGCTGGAATGTTGCCAAAACTTTATCTGCCAAGGGCTAAAGTGAGGATTATCCTCTGGTAGCAGCGAACTCACCAGCTCAAATTGCAGACGCTGAGATTGGTTGAGGCTAGTTGCCGGCATAAAGCCTAAGGGTTTTAAAAAGTCGCTGCGTAGATTCGCGCCCTTCTTATAGCGGGCAACCGCAAAGAGTGAGTCAGGCCATTCACTTAATAGTGGCGGCGTGACATCTGGGCTGAAGTAGTGACTCAAGAATTTTAGCAGCTCATCGCCAGTGCCATATCCCTGCTGTAGGTCCAGTATGGTAACAGGCGAAAATAGCGCACGTTTAAGGCGTTGTCCCAGTGGGCTGTCAGGCGTAAAGCGCGAGAGATCATAGAAGTTGAAGACGCCTTGGGGGAGATTGTCAAAGCTCTCTTGATGTTGTGGTGAACTCAATACTGTGGGCGGCTTGTGGGTTAGGGCGAGGCTTATCTGATGCTGGGTGCCTTGATTGTCAGTCAGGGTCAAACGGCAGTCATCCCTGGCGGCAAGTCCAATCTCACGTCTGAGCATAGAGAGCATCTGCAGGAGTTTAGCCTGCTCTATGTTGCTTTCGGCCAGACTGGGGGGCAGAAAAGCCTTAGTCGCCGATAGCCAGAGGTCGATGGGTAGCCCATCTATGTGGCTAATAAATGGGGTCTCGTTATTCAGGAGCCGATGGTCTAGATCCAGCGCCAGCCAGCTATCCTCCCTTTTTCTTAAGGTGATAGGCAGATAAGCCTGAGCCTGAAAGGAATCGGCCTCTGCGAGTGGATCATCAAGGGCAGTTAAGACTTTTACTAGCTGCTGGGCGAACAGCATTCGTTCGCCTTCTAGCGGTAATTGGCTGAGGGCCTTATTGATCTGGTTTTCTAATTGGCTTTGACGTAGAGGCGACTCGGCGGCATTAGCCGAGTATTGCAGCAGGTGTTGCTGCAGATAGTCGAGATCTGCGCGCATCTCCTGCTGAGACAATTGGGGTTTGGGTGGTTCTTCACGCAGGGCTATGGCCGTCAGCTGAATGCAGCTGATCAGCATGATGAGGCCGAAACCATTGATAATGCTCTGGTGTCCGAATGTCATCTGTTTTCCCTATTGCCATCGGCGCTTGGCGAATGAAACGATATTCGGTTAGAGAATGTCGTTGATCGAGAAGCCGATGCCGATCCGTTGGGTATGGGCGTTATAGTCGATTAAGCTTTCGCCATAGCCATTAAAATATTGCGTATACACGCGCAAGTTACCAATGATGGGGTAACTCCAAGTGAACTCGACGGCGCCGCGGTTGGGACTCTCAAGGTTATTACGCAGCATAAGCGTAAACCTGTGTTGGTCGATACCATAGACGCTGGTCAGCTCGAAGTTACCCATATAATCCAGAATATCTGGGTTGTCATCTCCCTTGGCCGACGTAGGTGTTTCTTTCTCATCTTCTGGAATACGCCACCACACTTTCAAGCCAAGGGCGAAAGGGCCATTGTCGAAAAGCATGGTGCCATAGATACGGTTCCAACTGCGGGAGAGATCACCTGATTTACCGTTAGATTGATGCACGGCACCAACGCCCCAGAAGGAGTTGGTTAAGGGGCCGATTTTCCAATCGTTGTTGAACAGCATAAAGATCTCCGGCTCGTGGTTGGTCTCACGAAATGGCGAGGAGATCTCCTTGTTGTACACCTGCCAATAAGATTGATTGGTGTAGGCGACAAACAGATGACCATTGTCCCCAAAGACGTTGTACATCAAGGGGAACTTGAAACTTATCTGGAACTTAGCTTCCAGGTTATCTATCTCGGAGTTGTTCTCGGCCAGCTCTTCAGCAAAAGGGTCCATATTGGGTGAGCTGTTATAGGTAACAGGGAAAAAGTAGTTGACCTTGTGCGGGGTGATCACGAAGGGACTCTCAGAGGTCGCCAATTCATCCTTGACGCGTTTGTCGAGTAATGAGGTATCGTCTTCGCTTTGAGCTGTTTGGCTCTGCGCTTCTTGGGTTGGCTCAGCGCCTAGGCTGGTCGCAGGTAGGGAGAAGAGTCCGATTAAGGCGATCCATATAAAAGATTGGGTGATTTTCATCCGTGGTTCCTTTGCTTGCGCTGTCTGAGATCAACATATGTCGCAGTAAATCTTGCCTATGTTGTAACATTTGCAACTTACTCGTGCACCTATTTTCAATCTGGCCGTCTGATTTTACTCACTAAATGTCATGCAATGCTCTTTAATAACCAAATGGAATAAATTCTAATTATTATCTATTTTTTAAGATATAAGAATGACGCTATATTAACCTCATCACTATTGTATGAGATGCGGTTATGGAACTATTTACACTTACCGGGCAGCAGGCACAGGGCAAAGTCTGGCTTGTGGGCGCTGGCCCTGGCGATCTTGAGCTATTAACGCTCAAGGCTTACCGCATCCTCAAGAAGGCCGACGTAGTGCTGTATGATGCCCTGGTGAGTGATGAGATACTCTCGCTGATCCCCAAAGAGGCCGAGCTTATTGCCGTGGGTAAGCGCGCGGGTAAACACAGTGCTGCCCAGGATGAGATCAATCAGTTACTGGTAACCAAGGCCTATACCCGTAAGAATGTGGTGCGCCTTAAAGGCGGGGATCCCTTTATCTTCGGCCGAGGTGGCGAGGAGCTGGAAACCCTAGTAGCATCAGGTGTGGCCTTTGAGGTGGTGCCTGGCATCACCGCCGCCAGTGGTACCTCTGCCTATGCAGGGATCCCTCTGACTCACAGAGATCATGCCCAGGGCGTGACCTTTATTACCGGTCATTGCAAGCTGGAAAGTCGTCCCATGGATTGGCAGGCCTATGCTAACAGCGCCAATACCTTGGTCGTTTACATGGGCATACTCAATGCCAACACAATACAACAAGGTTTGATCGGTGCGGGCCGCTCACCGCAGACGCCAGTGGCGATTGTCTCTAAGGCGACCACGGCGGCGCAGCAACGTTTCTTTGGTACCTTAGGTGAACTCACCGAACTGGCGGCTCATCCTGAACTGGAGATGCCAGCCTTGATGATCATAGGTGAGGTGGTTGGCCTGGCAGACAGCCTACACTGGTTTGAGCCTGAGACCAGCCCTAGAGTCTTGGATACGTCGATAAAGCAGTCTCTGGGTCAGTAATCTATCTTAAAGTCTTTTTTGAACAGTGCCTGCAGCGCGCGGGCATACTCTTCATCTGCCTTGGGGCGCACCAGCTGCGCCAACTCATCGCCGGTTGGCGTCAAACGATAATAGCTAAATACCAGATGACCATGCTTGGGCGTCAGTGTCATACGTTTGCCCGAGAGGGTGAAGCTGATGGGGTTTTTAGCGTTGAGCTGTCCCGTTTCAAACTCACTCCTGTGTAACAGCCCCGCATCGACCAGTGTCAGTATAGAGGAGTAGGGCAGGCCAAATTGCGACAGGGCGATCTGTGTGGCGTCGGATTTGCGAAACAGCTGACCAAAGCCACCATCGTGACGAAAGCCGATCACCAGCTTGAGCTTAGTTTCGTTGTTGACTGTGACCGCCATTCCCAGTGCCTTTTCAAATATCTGTGCCTCTTTGTGAGTTAACTGTCTCAGAGTGGCCAGGCTTCGTAGGCTAAAACTCCCTGGACTGGTGATCTCATTGGCTAGGATGCGCCCCCAAAGCGCTTGCATATTACGGTTGTGGATCTGTTCCGCCTGCTGAAAGAATTGATGGATCCAGTCGGGGTCGAGATCTGTGCCTGTAACATCCGACGGGGTATGAGAGAGGGCGATGGCGTAGATATTTTCCAGATTAGCCTGATATCGGCTAGCCAGCTTACGCAGGCGATGATCCGAGCGCTCGGCAATTGAGGCTTGGGAGGGGCGGTAGTCTTCATCACTACCCAGACCAATAAGGCGCCCCAGTAGCAGCGCTTTTCTGCGGGCAGATACATCGGGCTGGTTCGACCCTGAGTCGGATAGGTTAACAATCTCGGCCATAGTCTTGTCTTTCTTATATTGAATAAATCGATTCTATCTGAAAATCGGCGCTCACCCTAGCCTCAGGCGCCGGCAGGCCAATTGACGTGCTTATCCTGGGCCGGGTGGCGGGGAATATTGAGTGCCAAAATCAGAGAGCAGATGGCGAAACCCGCACCGATAAAGAAGACCCACTGGTTGGAATAGAGCCAGAGCATCCCCAGCAGTGCCGGGATCACCACGGCCGCGATATGGTTGATGGTAAAGCTGACCGACATGGTAGCGGCGATATCCTTAGGTTCGGCGATCTTCTGAAAATAGGTCTTGATGGCGATAGCCATGGCAAACAGCAGATGATCTAGCACATAGAGTACAGCCGCCATCTCGGCTTGCTCGACGAAGGCGTAGCTGGTGAAGATCATGAACAGACCCACATATTCTATGGTCAAGGCATTGCGCTCGCCGATGCGGCCGATAAAGCGGCCTATGGCTGGGGCGAACAGCAGGTTGACCACATAGTTGATCAGAAACAGTGCGGTGATCTGACTGACGCTATAGCCAAATTTTTCCACCATCATAAAGCCGGCAAAAACCATGAAGATCTGACGTCGCGCGCCGGAGAAGAAGGTCAGCAGGTAGTAGAGCCAATATCTTTGTCTGAGGATCACCTTTTTATGCTGTACCTCTCCTTGGGGAAACTGCGGAAAGTAGAGCGTCAGGGCGATCACCATTAGCAGCCCTAGGCCCCCTATGATGGCGTACATCCATTGATAATCCAGCTGCAGATAGGTCATCACTATCCAGATGCTGCCATAGCCTGTTAAGGCGGCGGCCGAGCGCCAGGCCAGCGCCTTACCCATGAAACCTGCGGTATCTGCCTTATCGACCCATTGCAGGGTAAGGGACTGATTAATGGTCTCGTAATAGTGAAAACCCACCGACATTAAGATGGTTGTCAGATAGAGCCCCAATACTTGGGGAAAGAAGCCTGTAATACCAACACCTATGGTGAGTAAGGCAAGGGAGATCAAGGCGAAGGTCTGTTCTCTGAGCAGGAGCAAGATGAAGATGGCAGTAAAGGCCAGGAATCCGGGGACCTCTCTCAGGCTCTGCAAGATCCCTATCTCGGCGCCAGTAAAGTTTGCCCGCTCGATAACGAAGTTGTTGAGTAGCACCTGCCACACAGAAAACACCAAGGACATTACGAAGGTCATTAGCAGTAATAGGGTTTGTGGGGTCCTTTTTAACATTCCTTTGATTCCTGTATCGCACAGAAAGCTCAGTCTACCTCATCCTCTAGGGCTTGTTGATCTTTTCTGTTTGGTGATTAAAACCCAATGCGGTCTGTCTATGATTGAGCCGCTAACCAGGCTGCCTAACTAATTTTTTTCCGCTATCTTGCTCCATGCAATGGGCGAAGTCTTAAGCTATCGTTGCTGGTTGTCGTTAGGCTCGCCCAGGGGGAGTCGCCTTACCTAGGTTGCGATTTTTTATCACAAAATGTATCCATAATGTAATTTGTGAACTAGGTAAACTTAAGCCGGATTTTGCCCTTAGGGCTCGTGATCTGTTTCAATTAAATATTGCTCGGATTCCCCTATCATGATGCTATAGAAAAAGCTAAATCGACTTAGGGGCCTTTGTGAGCAAAATATTAATCATCTATTCAAGTGTGCATGGGCAAACCCGTAAGCTGTGCGATTTCATGCAGCGTGAGCTCGAGGCGCTGGAACATAGTGTGACCTGCGCCAGCATAGATAACCCGCCTTCTCTGGATGAGTTCGATAAGATAGTCCTGGGCGCAAGTATTCGTCACGGCAAACACAACCCTAAGGTGTACCAGTTTATCAGCGAGAATATTAAGGTGTTGCAGGAGAAAGCCAGTAGCTTTTTTGCTGTGAGTCTGGTAGCGCGTAAGCCCGCCAAGAATACTCCAGAGACCAACCCTTACATGCAGGCGTTTTTGGCCAAGTCTCCCTGGCAACCTAAGTTGCTGGCAGTATTTGGTGGTAACCTGGATTACCAAGGTTATAACGCCTTAGATCGTAACATCATACGTTTCATCATGTGGATCACTAAAGGCCCAACCGCGCCGGATACCAAGGTGGAGTACACCGACTGGGATAAGGTAAAGCACTACGCCCATGAGGTGGCTGCGCTGTAACCAATATGAGTGTGGTGCTCAAAAAGAGTCGTAAAAGCGCGTATATAGCACCTTAATGTGCCTAATAGGAGAAACATGATGAAGATGCTGGCCAAGTTTAGAGAGGTACTGGAAACCTATCAGCACCTGTTTGCCATTCTCTTGTCGCTGTTTCTGATCGGCACCAGTGGCTGGATCATGATGGGGCGCGCCTTGCGAGCCAATGCCTCAGTGTGGGACTGGCTTCATGTCTATCTGGGGTTATTGGCCGGGGTGTTCTCTGTCACTATGCTGGTGACCAATGTGGTGCGCGGTCAGTGGCGCCAATATTTCCCCTATCTGGTGGGCGACTTTACTCAGTTAAGTAACGATGTATGTGGTCTGAAGCGCGGCAAGTTGCCCCTGGCTGGCGGGCGTGGCCTGTTTAGTGTGATAGAGGGAATTTGTATGTTGCTGTTTGTGGCGGTTGCGGCCACGGGCCTTATGTGGTTTTTGACCCAGGGCAGTAGCGAGGCGCTCAATTGGCGTAGCTATCATCACAGCGCGGCCCACGGTTTCATCGTCTTCATGGTGATCCACGCCCTGTTTGCCCTGTCGCATCTGCTGGATTTTATTCGTCGCTAGTATGATGCTTTGCGATAGACGAGGTTGAGTCGGCAATCTGAGTCGTTAGCGAATCGGATCTTTAATTTTGCGAAGCCTCATCAGAGATAAAAAGCGCGGCAGAAGCCGCGCTTTTTAATAGCTCAATCAGTTCGCCTCGTCGGTTTTTTCTGCGCTGGGCTGAGGGTCTTGGTGTAACAGATTGAGCAGCAAGGTACCAATGAGCACTGCGATACTGATAGACACTAATCTGACCAATTGCGCAGAGAGGGCATCGGACTCCAGGTGGCTAATGATCTGATATACCAATACTACAAAGTTGGTAAACAGTAGTTGATAGATAGACTGGGGGCACTGGCGGCGTATCGCAAAACAGGCTAGCTGTATACCGCTGAATAGGGCTAAACCTATCACTACCCAGGTTGGCAGGCCGAAGGCAAAGGCCAACATAACCGGAAAGGTGAACAGGATACCGACTGCTGTGGTGACGAGGCGGTTTTGCTTAAAGCTTTGATGGTCTTCAGGATCCGCCAGTCTTATCATGCTGCCTATGGTAATGGCGATCAGCATGCTTTGTGAGCTACCCAAGCCAATTAAGGCTATCAAGACGATTGTCATGGCGGTGGCCTTTAGCAGGATAACCCCCATGTGAGTACTGCTGCTGTTTTCCTGGATTTCATCAGGATGAATATCTTCATCATTTCCTGGAAAGATGAAGAAAATCAGGTAGGTGAGAACCAGGGCCTTCAGCGCTGACACCATGAGTAACCAGGGAAGTACCTCAATCGATACCTGTAGCTGTTTGCTCATAACTGTCATGATGATCACCACGATCAACATGAGAGTAGAGAGCAGATCCTTAGGATCGTTATGGCTGCGATAGAAGCTCCAAAACAGCAGGGACCAGCAAAAGAGTAGATAACCTGCCGGGGTGTCGAGCAACATGCCGCCGACAAATACCAATCCGAAACTGACAAACATGACCACAAGCAACAGTTTGACCATGAGATTCAGTGGCGGGCGCGATGGCATCAAGGTGAGAAAGAGCACCATGAAAACCGGCGCCAGCACTGGCAGTGGCGCAGCCTGATCCCATAGGTAAAACAGCAGTAAAATGGGGCCGAATACCAGACGGATGATAGGGTTCGCGGCGCTACGAAACATAGGTCCAGAGACTCACTATCTTGATCCAGATACCGACGAGAAACTCGCCTATGCTGCTCTGCTCAGTATAGAAGGCCACAGTAGCTTGAGAGCCGTAACGAATATTGCTGGGTGGTCTACCCTCGCTGAAGACGATATTAACCGGATACCTTTGTGCCTTGATTGCACTGTTATCTGCGGTGAGAAAACCGGTATTCTGATCTATGTTGTTACTACCGCCCGTACCCCAGCCAATGCTCTCCACGCGACCTTCAAGTATGCGACCAGGTAGCGCATCGAGTACGACTTCGACCTTTTGACCGACACGAATGTTTTCCAGCGAGTTTTCTCTCACCAGCGCTGAGATCCAGACGCTGCGGGGATCGATAAAGGTTAACAGTGGGCTACCCACATTGGCCCTTTGTCCCGGGGTCAGTTGTAGGTTGGTTACCACGCCTTTGCTGGGCGCCAGCACTTGGGTCTTTTGTAGATCCAGCTGAGCTTGTTCCAGCTTGGCCATGGCCGACAGGATCTGTGGATTGTCTTGACCCTTAGGGCCTAATGCTTGCGTGGCCTGGGCCAATGACGCCTCGGCGGCTTCAAGATTCGCCTGAGTTCTGTCTCTGGCTTCGATGGCGTTATCCAGCTCTGACTGGCTTAACACCCCTTGCCCTGCCAGTTCGCTGATCCTGGCAGCCTGTTCTTTGGCATTGTTGCGGGCTGCGATTGCATCGACAACCTTGGCCTGAGCGACTTCGACCGCGGCAGTGCTGGCACCGATATTTTGCCCCGCTAGCTCTAAGTTGGCTTGGGCAGCCTGCAGCGCAAGTTGGTAGTTGCGTGGATCGATTTGAAATAGGGGATCCCCCGCTTCGACAACCTGGTTGTCTTTGACATTGACTTCAGTGATGTTACCGGCGACTTCGGCAGCGACTCTTACGATATAGGTATGCACTCTGGCCTCGCTGGTCATCGGCGTGACCCGGTCGGCCCAAAGGCTATATAGCCAGACAGCAAAGATTAGCCCAATGATATAGAAACTCATTTTCCGTGATGATTTTTCCGCAGCAGACATCCCATGGCCTCAACAAATTTAAGTTATTTTATGTTAATCGGCGATGGTGTTATCAGCAAGTGAGATAGGTTAAATTAAGCGTTTTTATATGACATAGGTATCTAAAAATAATGAAAAAGCTATTTTGCTCTTGCTGTAAATCAGATAGAAGTCTATTAAGGAGTCTGGTAGCTTGCTGAATCCTTGCGCGCTTGCAGTGGGCGCCATAATTCAATAAACAGTAAACACTTAGGGAATAAATAATGTCAGGGAATATTTTTAAATATAAAGACGCTACCCGCTTGACGACATGGGTGCGTTATCTGCTCTACGTCCAGATCTTAGTGGCGTTGATTTCAATGGGCTCAAATTACTTAGAATACCAGCTGCTATTAGACTATCAGACTGGAGTGTATCAGTCAGAAGCGGTAGCCATTGCCGATGGTGAGGCGAACGATCAACGTCAGTTTCTGGTCGGCCTGCTGCATCTTGCGGTGTTTATCGTCTCGGGGATCATGATCCTTAAGTGGATATACAGGGCCAACTTTAATGCGCGTCAGTTAGGTGCCACTGACATGAACTTCACCCCAGGATGGTCTATCGGTTTCTACTTCGTTCCTCTTCTCTGCCTCTGGAAGCCCTATCAGGCGATGAATGAGATCTGGCATGCGAGTCATGATCCAGAAAACTGGAGCCTGAATAACGCAAATTCTGCCGTCAACCTCTGGTGGCTGATGTGGATCGTCAGCAATGTGCTGGGGCAGGCCGTGTATCGTTTTACGAATAAGGCCGAGGAGCTGCAAGACTTTATTAACGCTAACATGGTGTCTCAGGCCGCTGAGGTGGCAAGCATCCTTTTAGCGCTGGTGACCTTGAGGCTGATTAATCATATCTACCGGGCGCAGACTAAAAGCCAAGTACGGGCCGAACAGGAGGCCTTTCAGGGGGCGCAGCAGGTCGTCGTAAGCTAAATTATGACAAAGAAAAAGGCGCCATCAGGCGCCTTTTTTACAATCTATCTACGACCTATTTGTGTTCTACGGCCAGGTAGTTGATCAGGTCGATCAGCTCACCCAAGGTGCGGATCTGGCTTAGGTTGACTGCATACTTATCGTTAACGATAAAGGTCGGCACACTCTGAACGCGAAACTCTCTTTGCTGAGAACGCCAGAGATCTAGCTTGTCACTTACTGCTTTGCTGTCGGCGATTTCATCATACTTGCTGAGATCTATGCCGTGGTCGGCAAAGACTTTCTTGATGTCATCTCGGGTATTGATAGCTGGCTTCTCATGGGCGCTATGGTCGTGGTCATGGCTGTGTCCATGGCCACCTGGTTCGCCTTGGATGGCCGTAAACATGGCATGGATCATCTTGTCTTCGACGCCCATCTCATGAATCACACCAAGTGAGCGCATCACTTCTGTGCCAATGTCAGAGTTCATGAAATCCACGTGCTTGGTATCGAAGCTGACCTCCTTGTTGAGGTTGGCTTTAATGTCGCCCAGGAACTGTGTCTCCATATTGAAGCAGTTGTGGCAGTAGAAAGAGAAGAATTCAGTCAATTTAGGACTGGCACTTGGCGCCTTGTCAGACACAGTCATAAAATGTTGGCCTTCGACAAACTTGGCGGCAAAACTACTCAGTGGAGCCACTGCTAGGGTCAGGGCGAGAGCGATATGTTTAATCATGATTATCCTTAAATGATAGCGTCGTGGTGCGATCAATGGCTAATGTCATTCGTTATTAGGTTTAGCCTAAATGGCAAAGCTTAATTATGACTGAAGCGCGCCGAAGAAACAGTCGCTAGAGTGTGACCTCGGCTAAAGAACTGTGATTCTTTGGGGTGATAGATGGGATCTTGGCTGATCGTCAGGTTCAACGCTGCTCGCGTAAGGTCTGCCAGGCCTCGCAGATCCGTTTAAATTGGTTTGCGTCGCCGCCATCGCGATCTGGATGCCACTGTAAGGCCAATTTACGCCACTGCTTGCGAATCTCTTTATCCGTTGCATCTTGTTCCAGCTCAAATACCTTCAGAGCCTGACGTTTCGGCATAGCGTTGGGGTTGGCGCCAATATAGGCTTCGTAGCGATTCCAGAAGGATTCCAACATCTCCTGAATGATATCCGGGCAGGTATCATAGTGTTGCCAGTCCAGATAATAGTCTCTTAAGGCGTCGTCTTGACTGAGTTGGGTCTCCAGATTAGTGGGAATAATTCTGAAGATCTGTATCTCCATCGCTTTAACCTGTAACCAACAACCGGGCAGCAGCATGGCTTGCAGTTCAAACAGGGCATTCATCAATAGAAAATTCTGTTTAAAGAGGGCCTTTTGTGGTTGTTCGTCGAGATCTTTCAGGAGTCCTTGTTCTTGCAGTGCGGCGGCCAGGTGATGAACCTTCCAGCTATGGTTGCTGCGTTTTAGCAAAGAGAGGAGTGGCCAGATTAGCGGGTTGTCACCCTTGAAAGCGAAGCACTGGGTGCTTGACGCCTTGTCTTGCAACAGGGGGGCTGTCGTGGTTGATTTAGCAACTAGCATCCTGAGAGTCTCATCCGTGACTGGTGATAATTTCTACTATGACAATCACCAAAATGGAACGCAAGTCTTATTCGTCGGCCTATTAGCTTGTCGGGCCACAAAGCCCCACCGCAAGCAGTGAGGCTAAACTTAGGTTGGGATACCCAACGAGTTAGTGGGTATCAGTAGGCTGATCAGATCTCGGTAAAGAGTGTCTCGATAGGCAGGCGTGACTTAGGTAACTTAGCGTTGAAGTCTTCTTCGCTGCGATAGCCCAAGGAGACAACAACCGTGGCAGCATAGCCCTGTGCAGGGAGATCCAGCACCTGGTTGAGCTTAGTGGCGTTGAACCCCTCAATTGGGCAGGCATCGATATCCAATAGGCTAGCGCCCAGTAGTAGCGTACCCATGGCCAGGTAGACTTGTTTTTCCATCCAATGTTGAGCGTCTTTCAGCTCTACCCTGTGCATGTTGACGAAGAAAGAGCGGCCGTTGTGCTGGCCCTGTTTCGCCTGCTCGTCAGCAAAGCGGCCATCGGCAGCCTCTTGCTCGAGGAGTTTTTGCAGGTGCGCATCATCCATACTGGTCTTAGCGCACAACACCAAGACATGGGAAGCATTGAGGATCTTGGGGGTGTTAAAGGCGAAGTCACTGGTGGCCTCAGCAATTTTAGCCTTTCCCTCATCGGTCGACGCCAAGACAAAGTGCCAAGGTTGAGAGTTGGTCGATGAAGGGCTCATGCGCAGCAGCTGTTTAATCTCTTCTATCTTTTCTTGGTCTATCTTACGGTTAGGGTCAAATGCCTTAGTCGTATAACGCTTGTTAGTGTAGAAACTGAGTGGTTGCATGATGAGCTTCCTGTATGAGTCGATGTTGAGACCGATTTTACGTGACTCAACAGGTGATAAAAACAGATAAAAGTCACATATACTTTCAAAAAAATTTTGATAATTGGGTTTTCTTCTGGCCGCCACGACTCGGCATGTGGATTGTAAGCGACCAAAAAGATAATTTAGGCTTAACATTCTGAGTTACCAGCCAATGTTATACTCAACTGATACGCTCAGAGGGGATCGAGCTTAGGGCGAGCTTCAGACTAAGGAGTACAAGTGACCTATCCGACAACCGTGGATGAACAGCTAAGACTGGCCAGCTTTAATCTGTTTAACTTTATCGCCCCACCAGATGCCTATTATGAGTTTAACAATATCTACACTCAGGCTCAGTGGCAGCAGAAGTGTGATTGGATAAGTCACTATCTGACCACGCACAAGCCCTGCGTGATCGGCTTCCAGGAGGTGTTTTCGCCCGAGGCGTTGCGCGCTCTGGTGGCCGAGGCTGGCTATCCCCATTTCGCGGTTATCGATAGCCCTGAGGTGAGTGATGATTTTATCTATCGCCACCCTGTGTTGGCGCTTGCCAGTAAGTACCCTATTATCGACAGCATCGCCTGTGGCATAGATCGAGATGTTGCCAGCTTGATGGGAATAGCCCCTAGTTTTCAATACAGTCGCCTTCCGCTGAGGGCCACTATAGTGCTGCCCCATCTTGGCCCTTGTGACTGTTATGTGGTGCATTTCAAGTCGAAACGTGCGCTGTTCGAACCCGAACTGGCCGGTAAAAGTCAGCAGGGGGCATGGTTATTTGCCGCCGAGGCCGCGGCTAAGTGGGCGGCGTCTATGGTGCGGGGGAGTGAGGCGAGTCTACTCAGGGTGGAGATTGCCAAGCGCCGCGCCGAAAAGGGGTATCCTGTGGCGCTGTTTGGAGATTTTAATGACAGCCTGTCAAGCGGCGTCTTATCAGTGCTCGTCAGTGAAGATACCCGCCTGCTGGGGCAGTTTGATGAGCGAACTTTCCATGGCTATCGCCTTCAGGACGCTTATCAATTATACCAAGCCTCTCAGTATAGCCCGGCCTCTATTGCCCGCGCACCAACGCATTATCACCTCAATCGCGGCGAGGTGATCGACTATATTCTTCTCTCCAATGAATTTGACCCTCACAACGATCAATGTCTGGCCGAAGTTGCCGGATATCACACCTATGATCGTCATCTGATCAATCCACAATATGAGCGCGACAGTCACAGCACAGATCATGCGCCAGTGATGGTTAGCCTGAAAATCAGAGAATAATAGGCTTTAGCAGTCAGGGGGTTAACGTCTGACAGCGTTAAAGCTAATGGCTATATTATTGTTTTAATTGTGGAATTAATTAGTTCTATCGGCTATATTTTGCTCAATAAAAAAGGCCGTTAAGCGAGTGTCAGTAATCACAGTAGTGGGTGACAAAGGATAAGTTATGGACAATGAAACCAAGACGATACAGAGCAAACAATTTATCAGCAATATGACGGAGTCGGCGATACGTATCGGCCTGCTCGCCATCTTAGTGATCTGGACCTATGATATCGTGCGGCCTTTCTTGGTGCCTGCCTTGTGGGGCGGCATTATCGCTGTGGCCTTGATGCCCCTCACCCATAGGCTGGAGCGACTGTTTAAGGGGCGACGAGGCTTGGCTGCGACTGTGGTCGCACTGATCGGAATAGCACTGTTGGTGACCCCCTTTGTGGTGGTGTCGGGTTCCATCTTCGATGGCGTGTCCACTACGCTAAAAGTGGTGCAAAGTGGTGAGATCAATCTGCCGGAGCCGACGCAGCGGGTAGCAGACATACCCATCATAGGTCAGAGCCTGTTTGATGCCTGGAAAGACTTTAGCAGTAATTTGGAAAAAGCCATCATCCACTTCTTGCCTGAGATCAAGGCGGCTTTTTCTGCCTTGGCGGGGATTATAGGTAGTAGCTTAGCCACTCTGGTGATGTTTATTATTTCGCTGCTGATCGCCGCAGGTTTCATGGCAAACTCAGAAAGCTGCGCCGCTGGCCTGAGCAAGATGGCCGTTCGAGCGGTAGGGCCTAATGCTCACGCATGGACCAGCCTGATGGCGGCGACCATTCGCAGCGTGTTACTCGGGGTTGTTGGTGTGGCTTTGATTCAAGCCATGTTAATTGGGTCGGCGCTATTCGTCTTCGGTGTCCCTGCCGCAGGCCTGCTCACTCTGGTCACCTTGTTTCTGGGGATCGCGCAGCTACCGGCCCTGATCATCATAGTGCTGCCGCTTATTGGCTTTGCTTACTCATCGATGGAGGCCACCTCGGCCACCATCTTTAGTATCTGGGTCTTCCTCGGCGGTATTTCTGACAATATCCTTAAGCCGATGTTAATGGGGCGGGGCGTTGATGTGCCTATGCCTGTAATTTTGATCGGTGCTATTGGCGGCATGCTGTTTGCCGGCATCATAGGCCTCTTCCTCGGCGCTGTGGTGCTGGCGATTTGGTATGAGTTGTTTGTTGCCTGGTTAAATGGCGGTCATCCTGAGGAGGTGTTGTCTGAGAGTCAGGGCGACTCCTCTGTAGATGCCGGTGACGGTATCTAATCGAGGTCGGCCATGTTAGATGCCATCTGCAAAATCGCAGACCAAGCGCCGAAAACCTATTCGGTATTTAGTTTTCAGCGTCTGAGCGAGTCGGAGATAGAGAGTCTGCGTCAGCAGCTCTACTGCCCTGTGTGTGGCGGCAGGGCTTATTTTCGTAAGGCTTCGCGTGATGGCAAGGCTGCCTGCTTCGGCTCGCGCTACCATAAAGCAGATTGCAGCGAATTTAATCCATCAGCCAGTCGGCGTCAGGAGGAGCAAGACGCCCTTGAGGTCAACCAGCAGCTGCTGGACAATGACGCCCTGATGATTGATTTCACCCTTCCCCCTAAACGCACGTCCAGTAAAGCATTGCGCCATACTGTCAAGCCTGACGCTGATGACAGTTCGGCTACAGATGCGGTAGCTGGCGTTGAGAGCCCAAGGGCTCACTATCGAACCAGTTCTGCTGAGCCTAATGAAGCAAATAAGGCAGATGAAGCGCCAGAACAGCCGAAAGTCGCCACCCAGGGGCTGGAGAAATTACTGCACAGCCTGCTGAGAGGCAGCGAATTGGCCAGTTCAGATCTTTGGGTCTATACCGGCGATAAGTATCGCTGGCGAGCCAAGAACCTGTTTGTTAATTTCGCCGATGCCGAGCCCACAGAGCGAGGCGCGCCTCGTATGTATTGGGGCACCATCTCTCATGCCGACAAGGCGATGCTCTGGCTCAATCCCGCCGATTGTAACGATGTGGGCATCCCTATAGAGGCCTTCAAGAGTGAGCTATGCCAGCGCTTCGATATCTCCGATCGTCATGCACTGGAAGGCGCAGGTATTATGCTGTTTGGCAAATGTTTCTGGAACAAAGACAAGACGCGAAAAATTATTCAGTTGTGGAAAAAGGATGTGACCCGCATGCATCTGGCTAAGGCCGATGATTAGTGATGCAAACTGCATTGCCATACGCATTTTTTTGACGTCTATTGGCAAGGAGCGCTTCGCCACGTATCAATACCTACAGAGATAATACTCAGTATGTGAATGGCTTAGCGTCACTTTTGCTCACTTGGTACGGCTTATGCTCCATCTGGTTATCGAACCAGACACCTCGATTGAGGATAGGGAGTCGGCGATGATAGTCAGTATCCAATCACCCCAGCTGGGATTTGAGGTCAACCTGAGCCTTTATGCCAGCAACCCTGCCTACCGCCAGCGTATCGACTACATTCGTAAGCTGATGAGACAGACAGTGAGCGATGCGCCTGGCTGCTGCATGACTCGTCGAGAGCGTCAGGCCCTGAGCCAGTTAAGTTGACTGGCTTAATTCTCCAGTTTTAGTTGACCGGCTAAGTCGACCGGCTTTGTTTTCGGTTTAGTTGAGTTGCGAGGCGCTCTTATCCCGGCGTCGCGCCAGGAGCTTGTCGCCCCATTGATATAAGCCAAGCCCCGCGAGCACAAAACCTGCGCCTATCATCAAGGTTTGAGAGATATGCTCCTGATTCACTAGGGCGCCCAGGGTCATGGCAAAGACTGGCGTGATTAGAGTGACCAGGGCGACTGTGCTGGCATTGAGGTGCTGCAAGATATAGAAGTAAACGATAAAACCGATAAGCGAGCCAAAGATCCCCAGATAGAAGATGGCGGCAATCGAGCGCACCGACCAGGTGTCGATTGGCAGGCTAGCATCAAATAGCAGCCAGGCCAGTGCAAACAGGGGGGTAGAGAAGATCAAGGCGCCGACCGTGCTGGCGATGGGATGAATGGCAAGTTCGACCGTTTTGATCAGCACGCCGCTAAGGCTAAAGAGAAACACGGCGCACAGCACAAGCACCAGACCTACCCAAGCCTCGCTCCCTAGTGCGAGTTTTGCCGAACAGACAATCCCCAGACCGGAAAATGCCAGCACTAGGGCGATGATTCGCATCACGCCAAACTTGGGTTCGCCTAGCAGTCGCTGGGCCAGGAGTCCAGAGATCAGAGGTGATAACCCAAACAACAGCGACATGGTGCCCGAGGCCAGATAGCGGGCGGCAAAATAGCTGAGCAACATGCCGCCGACGATGCCGATGGCCGAAAATGCGTAAAGCTTAAAGGCGGTGCGATTCCAGGGTAGGCGTATGTTACTAAAGAGGATGATTAATCCACCTATGAGTAATGCAATTACCATGCGCAGCAAGACTGCCATGGTGGGATGTACAGTCTCGCTACTCCAGACGATCCCCAGTGGTGTGGTCGACCAGATGAGCACCACGGCCATAAAAGAGACGGGAACCAGCCGGGGAAGTGGCTGAGGCATTTGGCCTGACTGAAGGTTAGATGACATGGGAGAACACGCCCTGCTACAAAATTAAGGGATGATTGATAGAGGCGATTTTGACCGAGATTGTGGATGAAAGCTATGGCCAAATGAGGCCTTGAGAAAAAATTTATGCCTGGGTGGCTAAGTTGGCTGGGCTTAAAAAGTCAAAAGGGGCAATGCCCTTTAGCATATGCCCCTTTTGTTGTTGGCGTTTGTATGAGCCTTTACCCTTCTTAGGTTTCTCAACGCGCATCTTAAATAACTCGCTGGTGACTATCGCCTTTAGGGCGTTGTCTTTAATAACACCGCGGCCGCTCTCATGGGGAGCCTGCGCAGTGCGCCGCTGTTTTTTACTCATGCTATTTCCTCTATTGATCTATCACTCATTCTGGGTTGACGATAGCGAATCGCTGCGCCAATGCCATTGCCTGTGTAGGCCTTAACCTGTCAGGCGGCGCAAGATTACGCCTAGGTTGCTCAAAAAGCAAACAATATTTTACCATAAATAAGCAAATAACATTAGACCTTATGATTCAATGTCTTAGTTAGTATTGAGCTCAGATAAACAGGGTCGACCCACCAGAGATGGAGCAACCCTTATGGGATTAGACCTCTGCCAGCTCATGACGGTAGGGGATGGAGCGCTGCGCCCCTTGGCGGGTTACCGACAGGGCAGCGGCGCGATGGGCAAACTCCACCGCCGTCTGCATACTCAGGCCTTCTCCCAGCGCCACCATTAAGGCGCCGTTAAAGGTATCTCCAGCCGCCACAGTGTCTATGGCGTCTACCTCTACACCTGGCACCAACACACAAGCCTTATCGCTGCTGAGCAGGGCGCCCTGTTTACCTAGGGTGATGATCACCGTTTTGGGCCCCAGTTGATGTAGCATCTGCGCCGCCAGTTTGGCGCTTTGTTCATCGATGACCTCTATGTCTGTGATGGTTTCAGCCTCGGTTTCGTTAGGGGTGATCACATCGACCAAACGAAATAGATCTTTGCCGATCACCATGGCGGGCGCCGGATTGAGTATGGTGGTTACGCCCTTGGCCTTGGCGCGTTGTAAGGCGTCGAGTACCGTTACTGCAGGGGTTTCCAGTTGCATCAGGAGGTAGTCAGCCTGATCGATCAGCGGGTAGTGAGCCTTTAGCGCCTCCGGTGTCAGGGTGGCATTGGCGCCGGCGGAGACCCCAATCATATTTTCACCATTGTCGCCGACAAAAATCATTGCCGTACCCGTTGGCTGTGTGTCTGTGTAGGTGATCCCCTCTGGGGCGATGCCATCTTGCTGCCAGGCTTGAGCCATGGCTTGGCCTATAGCGTCTTGGCCCAGGTGGCAGATGAAGTCGACCCGGGTACCTTCTTGGCTCAGGCGGGCCGCTGCCACCGCCTGATTGGCGCCCTTGCCGCCATGTTCGAGGCGATAGCCACGGCTCATCAGGGTCTGTCCTGCGCTGGGCAGGTATTCCAGATTCATCACGTGATCGGCGTTGGCGCTGCCTAAAATTAACAGTCTACTCATGATGTCCTCTTGCCTTGTTGGAGGGCGATGCCCTCCATAGGTGATTTAGTGATTATAGGCGCTTAGGCAATCGACGAGCAGGTCGACGAAGCCCTGGCGATCCAGGCCAAAGAGTACGCTGGCATTGGCGGGACAGCCGGTGAGTTGATAGCGATCCACCACTGTCATCCCCTGGGTGTGCTCCCCTTTGGTTTCTACACCGACCCAGCAGTCCTGCGCGTTAAACAGCTCAGGCTTGAGTAACCAGGCGATGGTACAGGGGTCGTGCAGCGGCGCGCCGGTAAAGCCCCATTTGGGATCTCTATGGTAGATCATGAAGAAATCCAGTAGCTCGGCAACGCACTTGGCCACAGGGTTTGGGATGGCGCGGATCCGCTCAATATCCTCATCCATGATCTGCGCCTCATGGGTCACATCCAGGCCACACATGGTAATAGGTATGCCAGATTTAAACACCATATCGGCCGCCTCAGGGTCGACGAAGATATTAAATTCGGCCGCCGGGGTCCAGTTGCCAACCCCTGCGGCGCCACCCATCAGCACGATGCGGGCGACCTTGCTGTGTAACTCAGGATAGTTAGCGATAAACAGGGCGATATTGGTCAGTGGCCCTGAGGGCACTAAGGTCACAGCCACGTCGCTTTGGCGTACCTTTTCAGCCATCAGTTCGATGGCATTTTGGGTCACGGGTTCAAAGCCGGGATCGGGCAGTTTTGGACCATCAAGACCGCTCTCGCCATGGACGTTGTCGGCAATGATCAACTCTCTGGCGAGGGGCTTCACTGCGCCGCCTGCCACGGGAATATCGCTGCGGTTGAGCAGGGTCAGGATGCGCAGGGCGTTGTTCAGTGTCTTGTCCGGCGTCTGGTTACCGGCGCTGGTGGTCACCGCTAGCGGCTTAAGTTGCTCACTGCTGAGAGCCAAAATAAGCGAGATAGCATCGTCATGGCCGGGATCGCAATCGAGAATAATGGGAGTGGCCGAGGCAAGCGGGTGGATGATTTTGGGAGAAGCTGTAGCTGCAAAAGAATCTGTGGCAGCGGTTGTTTGAGTCATGGTCATGCTCCTTTGATTGACACCTGAGGCAGAGTAACACGCTTTAGAGTCGTGTCATCTCTGAAATGAAAATTTGTGATTAAACAGACAAAGCGGCGTCAGTCGGAGTCGTTTGGTCGGGAGCTGAAACGCATGTAGGAAGCACACGGCACCATTAATTAAGCGTTTTGGTTGCATAAGCCCTTTTTAGATGAGGTGAGAGATTAGCGCATTATATTTTACTTATATTGATAATTATCAGTGGTTTATTAGGTTTTCCTGCCAGAGGTAAAAATTTTTTGTCGTCGGATAACTATTTCTGATTGACTCAGTCGTCATTGCAGATTATTTTGCGCCCGATGTTTTAGCTGGGGTCAAAAATAAAGGCATGGTTCGCTAAGGGCGAACGTCGTTATGTCCATAATAAAGCAGCAACTAAGCGTATAACTTTTTGGGTTCTACGCCGAATAAAATGAGTTTGCCGTATCGGCTCAATTTTAGAAGGACCTTAAGCCATGTCTGACGCGACAGCCTTAAGTCTTATTCCACCTGTGGTGGTATTGGTGTTAGCCATTTGGCTGCGCCGTCCAATCCTTTCGTTAGTTATCGGTGCCTTAGTGGGGTTAGTCCTGTATCAACCTGATCAGGTACTGAATAATTTCTCCGATATTTCGCTTTCTGTCATGGCCGATGAGACCATAGGTTGGTTGATTTTGGTCTGTGGTGGTTTTGGCGCCCTGATCGCTTTGCTGGTAAAAACCGGAGGCTCTATGGCCTTTGGTCGCCATGCGATCAAATACGCTAAAGGGCCTAAATCATCGTTATTTATGACCTTTATTCTGGGTGTAGTGATCTTCATCGATGATTATCTTAACGCCCTGACAGTGGGTTCGACCATGAAGTCGGTGACCGATAAGTTTAAGGTGTCACGCGAGATGCTGGCCTATGTGGTGGACTCAACCGCCGCGCCCATCTGTGTGTTAGTGCCTCTTTCTACCTGGGCGGTCTTCTTCGGCGGATTGTTGGTGGACAATGGTGTGGCGGGTGAAGGCCAGGGGATCAGCGTCTATATGTCGGCCATCCCTTACATGCTTTATGCCTGGTTGGCGGTGGCTATGGTGCTGCTGGTGGTCCTGGGTATCGTGCCTGCATTTGGCCCGATGAAGAAGGCTCAGCTGGCGGCCATGGCGGGCAAACCCGCCAAGGCGATAGATGCCAGTGATGAGGTGCAGACTTCTGACGACTATAGCCTTAAGGCGATCGAAGAGGAGTTTAAGCATGCCGATAACCTGGGCAAGCTGCACAACTTTATGGTGCCTATCCTGCTATTGGTTGGCTTTACCGTCTATTTCGATATCGACGTGCTAAAGGGGCTTATCGCTACCTTAGCCGTGACCTTGCCTTACTACGGGGTTCAACGCCTGATGCCATTGTCAGAGATGATGGAGCAGATGCTCGATGGTTTTAAATCTATGTTGCCGGCCATAGGCACTGTGATTGCAGCCTTCGTATTTAAGGATGTCTGCGACAAGCTGATGTTGCCGCAATATGTCATTGGTAATTTGAGTCCCTTTATGACGTCCCAGTGGTTGCCCGCCGTGGTGTTTTTAACCATGTCGATTCTGGCCTTTGCTACGGGGTCGAGCTGGGGGATCTTTGCCGTTTCTATCCCTATCGTGATGCCATTGGCTCAGGCGGTGGATGCAAATATTCCTTTGGTGATCGGTGCCTTGTTGTCGGCGTCATCTTTCGGTAGCCAGGCCTGCTTCTATTCAGACTCTACCGTGTTGGCGGCGCAAGGGTCAGACTGTAACCTAGTGAGTCATGCGGTGACCCAGTTACCCTATGCCTTGATTGCCGCTGGGTTTACCTTTATCGGTTTCCTATTTTTGGCCTAAGCGGTCGTTATAGATAAAAGAGAAAGGGGCGTTGAATAGTCGATTCAACGCCCCTTTTGTTTAACCCATAGGGTGACTATAGGTAATCTAATCTTTTAAAACACTGCTCTAAATATACCGCAACCTAAAACAGTGAGGCGTTCAGCCACAGATGCACCAGAATACTGGCGGCGTAGCCAAGGGCTATCACGGGCGTCCACTTGAGGTGGCTGGCGAAGGTATAGATACCGCGCGCCTGTCCCATCAGGGCGACACCCGCCGCACTGCCGATAGAGAGCATGCTGCCGCCTACACCAGCGGTGAGGGTCACCAGTAGCCATTGACCTAGCCCCATATCGGGATTCATGGTGAGTACGGCAAACATCACAGGAATGTTATCGACGATAGCCGAGAGCACCCCAACCGCCACATTGGCATAGGTCACGTCCCAGTGGGTATACATGGCCTCGGAGACCAAGCTGAGATAGCCCATAAAGCCCAGGCCGCCAACACAGAGCACCACACCATAGAAGAAGAGTAGGGTATCCCACTCGGCGCGGGCGATGCGGCTAAAGACATCGAATGGCACTACGTTGCCCAGCTGCTCCAGACGCTTGATGTTGTTATCTCGTTCAGCCTGCTCTTTTGCCTTGAGTACGGCCCTAGGGAAGCTCTTACGTAGGAAGAAGCCAAAGAATTGCAGGAAGCCAAGGCCCGTCATCATGCCCAGTACCGGTGGTAGGCCTAGTAAGCTATGAGTGCAGACGGCGGTGGCAATGGTTAGCAGAAACAGGGCGACTATGCGTCTGGCGCCTCGTTTCATGATCACCTTTTCCTCTTCAGCTTTCTGCTCCGTATTGACGATGAAGATGCTCATGATTGCCGCCGGTACCAGGAAGTTGACCAGAGAAGGGATAAAGAGGGCGATAAACTGCTCGAAGTGCACCACCCCTTTTTGCCAAACCATCAGGGTGGTGATATCGCCGAAGGGGCTAAAGGCGCCGCCTGCGTTGGCCGCCACCACTATGTTGATACAGGCCAGGGCAATAAACTTCTTGTTATCACCGCCGACTTTCATCACTACCGCACACATCAATAATGCGGTGGTAAGGTTATCGGCGATAGGTGAGATAAAGAAGGCCATAAAGCCTGTGAGCCAGAATACGGTACGCAGGCTAAAGCCCTTGCCCACCATCCAGGCGCGCAGGGCATCAAACAGATTCCGTTCTTCCATGGCGTTGATATAGGTCATGGCAACCAGCAGGAAGAGTAGTAGCTCGGCATACTCTAGCAGGTTGTGTTTAAAGGCCGCTTCTGACAGTTCAGACATGCCGTGCTGCACATAGATGTAGCCTATGATGCCCCAGATTAATCCTGCCGCCACCAGTACGGGTTTAGATTTTCTCAGGTGTAACACCTCTTCGCCCATCACCATGATATAAGCCAGAATGAAGATGACGAGTGCCACATAACCTGCACCAGTGGCGGTGAGATCTAATAGCTGGCCACTGGCCTCGCCACTACTGGCAAAGACAGCTGGGCTAAACAGGGTGGCCAGACATAAGAGTAAGCTTGTAAATGTAATGGCAAGGTTGCCAAAGTGGGGCTTAAGGTTTCTCATTAAGTATTCTCTGTGTTAGGAATCGCTTAAAAATTACCACAGCTTTTCTGTTGAAAATCTTGATGCGCCTCAAATTTATTTGCATTAGTTTCGTCTAAGTCACATAAAGTTTGCGAAATTATGCTTCAAAAATAAGCATTTACTCACAAAGTGGTAGTAAATGTATCTCCCGTTTTGTGAGAGTTACCTGTTTTACCTTGTTGAGGGTTTTGCTCTGAGTCACGGTTTTACAGCCAGAAATGGCCTTTGTGCAGGGTAAAAAAAGAGAGCCTGGTGGGCTCTCTTTAATATGCTGGTTAGATGGCGCCGAATCGCCCAGCCTGATAGTCCTCGATCGCTTGCTGGATCTCTTGCTGGCTATTCATCACAAATGGACCCATATGTACGATCTTTTCGCGGATAGGTTCACCGGCAAATAATAGTGCTCCGGCGCCTTGTTCACCTGCGGCGAGATCCAGTAGCTGCTGGCTGTCGACAATCAGGTATTGTCCAGCTTGGTAGGCTTTATCTGGCACAGATTGGCTGTAGAGCTCGCCTTGGTACAGATAGAGCCCGGCAAATTCTCGCTCCTTGAGATCGATCTGGGCGGTGCCCTTGGGCGGGAACATGAGATCGGCAATCTTGCCTTGACCCGCTAAGGTTTGAATTGGCGCCGCTATCGGTTTTTCGTCCGACAATTGCCAACTGCCAGCCAGGGCTCGCAGGCAGGTGCCACTTTTGTTGCGAGTTTCTGGTAGCGGCTTGTCAGTGCTGTCACGATAAATAGCTGGGCGCATCTTCTCCTTGGCGGGCATGTTAAGCCAGATCTGAAAGCCATGCAGACCATCTTTGGCATCGGCCAGTGGCATCTCTGAATGCACTACGCCGCTGCCAGTGCTCATCCACTGCACATCACCCGCCTTGATAGCCTTGACATTGCCTAGCTGATCTCTGTGTTCGAACCCCCCCTTACGAATATAAGTAAAGGTTTCTATGCCCCTATGGGGATGAGGTGGGAAGCCACCGATAAAGTCTTTTTCATCGTCAGACTTGATCTCGTCCAGCATTAAAAAAGGGTCGAATCTAGTGTTCATAAAGTCGGCCACACGGCGTATGTTAACGCCATCGCCATCCATTGCGGGGCGAGCAGTAAATTGACTGATCACTTTCATGGTATCTCCTCGCTAAAGTTGTCTAATGCCGGCTGGTTAGTTAAGTCTAGCTGGCGGGAATGATGTCAGATTAACATTCGCCTAATAGAACAAATATCGCGAAATTACGCTCAAATCATTCGATTAAATAGTAAATTTATTCTGGGGCGATTAACTTACCTTATGTTGTTTAATGAATAGGTGATCTGTTACTAATTGTTTTTGCTATTAAATATTTTAATTTCGTCAGTATTATTGCCACGGAGCTGTGCTAGTATTCACGGCAAAATGAATCGGCATATCAGCGACACTGACTAAGCACGACGTTAATGAGTCGTGCAAGGTACAGATATCGAGGTCGTCACTGCATGCCGAGGAGCAAACAGCTACTAGTTGATTAGAGAAGGATCTTTTAATGGCAAATATTTGTCCTGGCTGCCATAAGGGCGTACTAAAAACCTATAACTTTCATGGTGAAATGGTCGACTGTTGCCGCCAGTGTGGGGGGATCTGGTTTGAAAATGGCAAGCTTAATGCGGCGCTGTCGAAAGCAGATAACGGTGATGAAAATGTCAGTTTTGAGGAGAGCTTAGGGCAATTACTGGGGAGGTCCAGCCGTTCTTGTCACCAATGTGACCGTAGCCTGCATCGTTACCATTTGATGGAGAGTTATCATGTGGAGGTGGATATCTGCCACTCTTGCAGTGGGGTCTGGATCGATGAGCATGAGCGAACCAAAGTCGTGCAATCACCAAGAATAAAGCAGGTGTTAGGCGAGCTGAATGCTAAGCCTGGGGCCATTAGTTGGGTATTTCAATTTCTATTAAAGATGCCGGTGGAGTTTAACCTTAAACCTAAGTCTCGCCCGCTGATCACCTATCTGCTACTGGCGTTAAATATTGTGATTTTTGCTGCCTATGGCTTCAATCAAGCCTCGACCGAGCAAGTGTTTGCTCAATTTGCCATGCGATCCAATGAGGTTTTGGCGGGGCATTATCCCTGGACTCTGTTGAGCCATATGTTTCTCCACGGCGATATTATGCACCTGGTAGGTAATATGTATTTTCTCTATGTGGTGGGGGATAACCTCGAAGATGTACTGGGGCGGGCTAAGTTCCTAGGCCTCTATCTGTTGTGTGGTTTGGCGGCCGCTGCGGCGCAGATAATTGCCGACCCTGCCTCAAGCGTTTACATGGTTGGGGCGAGCGGTGCAATCGCGGGTCTTTTTGGTATGTATCTAATGTGGTTCCGTCATGCCAGCCTGACCTTCATGATATTGATATTCCAAAAGAAGCTTAGCCCTATGGTATTTTTTGCGATCTGGCTGGGATTCAATATTTTCGGCCTATTGATGGCGGGGCAAGGCGTGGCTTACTGGGCCCATATCGGTGGCTTTGTTATGGGGTTGATATTGGGTATCACGCTAAAGGAAAAGGTCATGCACAATAATCCTATGTTGGCACTCCTCAGCGAACCCGAGGTCAAAATTGTTCGTTAGAGTGACGACTTACTAACAAGCCCTGTCTGCGGACTGGGCTTTTTATTGGCCGATTTTTGCCGCTGAAACTTAAGCGAAAAAACGGCGTCTACCCCTTGAATATATTCAGATCTTGATAGCTGGTAATTCGGGTAAACTTGGATACAATGTAACCATCATAACTGTCAAAGCGAGAGATAAATGTCCAGAGCCAAAATCTTGATCATAGATGATGATCCCGTCTGCACCGGAGTACTACTCGCCATGCTGGGGGACGACTATGACGTGACCTCGGCCAATTCTGGTATTGGTGGAATCGAAGTGTTGAAGTCTTTGACGCCAGATCTCATCTTGTTGGATATCACCATGCCCCATGTGAATGGCTATCAGGTGATCCAGCACCTTAAGGGAGACGAGCAAACCGCTAGCATCCCGGTGGTCGTGATCAGCTCGCTGACGGAGCAATCGGACAAAGCCTTTGCCCTCAAGCTTGGAGTGGATGGCTATATCACTAAACCTATCATGCCTGATGCCATTCAAGAGGTGATAGAGGATTACCTTTAACTCGCCTCAGTGCCTCGTCGCCCACTATTGAGTGTCGAGGCTTTCAGTTTAAATCATCTTTTTCAGTGGCTTGCATTGTAATTAGTGAGTCACTCATTCACCGATAGACTTCTCTCTAGACAGGTGTTCAGGCCTGGGCTATCTTATGGCGGCAACAAGGATGTCACCACTTGGTTGACCAATTCAGCAAGTTAAATTAAGGGATTAATGATGAAAGCAAACCTGCTATTGCCGCTATTTTTTCTTCTCAGTAGCGCCCAGTGCGCCGAACTTCCGCCACCTGATGCCTATGGGTTGGCCGGCATGGAAGTGGATGTCGCCAACCTTATCGAATATAACGTCTCTCAAATGAAGGCTGACGGTGACTTTATTGCCATGGAGCAGGTCTCAGGTATCGACAGTGGCAAGCTCGAGCGCGGTTACCGACGCGCCATGAAGATCTGTTTCGATAAGCATGACCTCATGTCAGAAGAAAATGCTGAGCGTTTGTCTAACTGCTTTATCGACGAGACCGCTAAGGAAGTAGGTGCTACTCCTGAGCAGTTTAACGCCTGGTTAGATGAGCTTGACCGACAAGACGCCGAAAACCCCGACGCTATGGACGCCCTCTTTAATGAGATGGATAAGATCAGCGAAGCCATCTATGCCCTGCAGGATAAGCCGGAGCGAACCGAGGCTGATGAGGCGCAGCTCGAGACGCTAGAGCGAAAGCTTATGGAGCTGAGCGAGCAGCGCGACAGGCTGCAGGCACAGGAGACGGAAGCCATGGCCGCAGAGATGGAAGCCCTCTTTAAGCGCTAGTCATGCGCGAGTCATTCACACATAAACTTATCGATAAAAGGCTCGGTACTGTTGCATTCAGACCGAGCCTTTTTAATGTGCTTCTGGCCTAACTCTGACCTTATTAAGGCCTACCCTCTGGCGATGGTGATATCGGCAATATGCCCATGGGCGGTGGCCTTTAGGGCGCCCTGCAGCATCTGGGCGGCTTCATCGGCGCTCATGAAGCTTGAGGTGTCGAGGTTTTTGCCGCTGGTAGGCCAAAAACCAGTATCCATGCCGCCGGGATAAACGGCGATGATCTTCATCGGTTTGCCTTTGAGTTCCAGGCGTACCGACTCGATAAAGCCGCGTACTGCCCATTTGGCGGCGCAGTAGGTGGACTCTCCCGCTTTGGCTTGCTGGGCTGCGGTTGACATTACCACCACCAGATTCAGCGGCGTGTCCTGATAACGTTTGACTAGCTCTCGTACCAGTAAGATGCTGGTGGTGACGTTGTTTTGCATGAGCTTTGCGATCTCATCCGTCCGTTGCTCGGCGATAGGGCCGAAGTAGCCGCTGCCAGCGCAGTGGATCACCGTCTCTAGTGCGCCGCCCATTGTCGTTACGGCATCGAGCAGCGCCGCGACGCCTTGTTCATCGCAAAGATCGGCGGCAAGAGGATGCAGATTCATTGAGGTCTGTGCGATACCGGCCAGTTTGGCCTGGTTACGGCCGGATATGACCACCTGCTGATCTGCGTCGGCATAACGCTGAGCCAGGGCTGCGCCCAGACCGCTGCTGGCGCCGGTTATTAACATCATGATTGACTCACTTTATCACTTGCCATGGTTGGGTCGTCTATTATGCCGCAACGGCTAAGGGATGCCAGCTAGGCGGCACTAGAAAAAAGGGAAGCCTGAGCTTCCCCTTGATGGTATGAGCTAATGAATGCTCTGGTAACTAAACCTTAAGTGTTTAGCATCTTTGATCAGCTTGATGAAATCTTCACGGCTGAGATGCACCAGGCTGGTGTGATCGCCAGCCTCAAGGTAGAGTTCTTTAGCTTCGATCAGCAGATCATCATAGATGGTCTCGATATTATAGGCCGCGCCGAGAGAGGGAATGGCGCCATGTTCGCAATCGTCAAACATCTGGTAGACGGTTTGCTCCTTCACCAGATGCAGATCGCGGTTGAGCTTCTCGCCCAATGCCTTGAGGTTGATCTTATGATTGGTAGGCAGCACCGCCATGATCCTGCGTCCCTGATGATCTTCTAAGATCACGCCTTTGGCCACTTGAGCGGGCGCCAGATGGGCGGCGATAGCCGAACTGATGGAGTTGTGGCTATGGCGATGCAGCACTATTTCATAGTTCACATCATGCTCGGCCAGATAGTGATTTAACCGGTTTGAAATACTCATATACTTGCCTCGTTAACGTTGTGAAACGTTAACGGTAAGTATAGTTCAGTAAGGCTCTCGCGCCGCTTTTCACTCTGCTAATGTCCCATGAAAAGTCGTTTACCTATCGGCTTATCCAAGTCTTGAACCGGCTCAGCAATGAGGGGCGATAAAATGGGGTTATCTTACCCAGGCAGTAATCGCTTATCGCATCGTGTTTATCAGTCTTGAGCAGATAAGGGCGAACCTCCCAGCCATGGAGCTCCACCTCTTTGTGCAGGTGGCGACAATCGCTGCGAATGCGGCTGAAATCATCGCTTATCCTGTCACCTTCGAGGATAAGGGCTAAGGTAAAGACGCTGTTCTGGCCGCCGCGGCGAATGTCCAGCTCGCAAGATTCCATGAAATAGCCGGCCTTCACGCTGGGATACTTGGCCAGCAGGGCGCGCACCGCGCCGAACATGGGCAGATCGCTTGCCAGTACCTTGCCTAGCAGCAGGAGTTGATTACCCTGAGTGAGTAGCGCCATGTCAGGCAGCAACATATAGCGGATCTCATCGCTGCTGACGACCTTAGATAAGTTGCTATTGGGGTTGAGAGCCATATCCATCTGATTGGTCAGTAGCAGCTGAAATGCCTGAGGCGCATCTATCTCTATCTGACCGTGAAATTCGCTGCCCTCTGCTTCCATAACCGCCTTAGCCTGATCGACCGACTCCTGCGAGGTAAAAATCGGCACGAAGTAGTGTACCTGCCCATCACTGACGGGGATGTGCCACTGCATGATGGAGAGCTCTGTGGTGCCATCGGCCTGAGGCTTGTCCTGGCCATCGCTCAGCAGGTAGAGCCTGGCCTTAATTAGATGTTCATAGAGGGCTTTGGCCTGGGTGTGATCGGCAAGTGCCGCCTGCAGGGCGGTTTCGAGTGCGTTGCTCGGGGTGAGTGTAACTTCCATTTTCTTAAATCCTTGTTTCCAGCAGGTAGAGACCAGACATCCTGATGAGCTGGCATAGTAGATCAAGGTGTTAGCCTGGGTCTAGTTTTGGCGAGCTAAATATCTAATTGTAATAGGTAAGTCATTACTTTTAGGGAGGTCACTCCTTTCGTTGAGAGGTCTCAATTGTTGTATCCACTGTCTTTTCAAAAGTGGTGGGGTGTTTGGCATTACCTCTCTGTGGGAAATCAAACCTCCTATCAATCATTTGATATTGGCTGAGAACTTAGCCGTTTGTTTTATCAGTAAGACGAGTCAAATCTCGATTGGCAAGGCTATCATCATCTTGAGTTGTAGCGGCATAGTGGATTTAGCCAAAATGGGTATAGGCATATCTAGTGAGAGCTCTACTCATTTCATACTCTTTTTGTCTTCACCTGGCTTCCTCTTGTGAATAACTATTCATTCTGATCGCCTTTAAATTCTTATCGCCGAGTGTTTATTATACTTTGTCGAGCTTTCGAGTTGTTAACATAATCTTAATTAAAACTTAATATTCAAGCCAACCTTGCTGGCTAAAAATGCCACAGGCTAGATAGGTCGGCATATACCACTATATTAGCGGTCAATATATGAGCATTTGTTTATTTTTTCTTTTTATATAGCGACTTAGGCTTAATTATCTTTGTTGAATATATCATTTATGGTGAAAAGTTTGATCTTGAAGCAGTAATCAATATACCTCTTTAGGGATATTTTGACTGATCGCCAGTGACAATCTTCACACAAATGTTACCCGTATGTTTCTTCTTAACTATCCCTTTTGATATAGCTTTAATCGTCTTGATGACGCAGTGCTTACAATAAAATAACTACATAAAAAGTGAATAAAATTCACTTGCAGGAGAGTAAGATGAAATTACAAAAGCTTGCAGTTGCTATTGCGGTCTCTGCCGTATTAGTTGGCTGTGGTGATGACGATGACACACAATTAGTGACTTGTGGTGAGGGTTCAACACTCAATACTGAGACGAATATCTGTGAAGTGATTACTGTTGACCCCGTCGATCCCGTTGACCCTGTCGTGTGCGGTGAAGGAACAGTGTTAGATGCAGAGACCAATACCTGTGTTATTCCGCCATCAACTGGGCCTGTCGACCTATATAACAGCGATAACTGGCAAGAAAACTTCCCCGATCAACATGCAACTTGGGCAAGCACTGAAGAAAACAACCCTGAGTCTGGTGCGCCAACCGATCTGCTAGAAGCTAACTCTAATTTGGTTAGCGCTTGGGCTGGTTATGGTTTTGCCAAAGATTACAACCGCGCTCGCGGCCACCACTATGCATTGACCGATGTGATCAAAACGCTGCGAACTGGTAATCCGATTGTCGGTCATGATGGTAATGTTGTCGGCGAAGCGATGGCGGCATCTTGCTGGTCTTGTAAGTCTCCAGACGTTGCACGCATGTACGATCTGGTGGGTGAAGGTAAGTTTGCCAACAATAGCTGGTCCACCTGGGGCCATGAGATGAGCAACACCATAGGTTGTGCCGATTGTCATGAGCTGGGTGAAAATACACTGCGTTTGAGCCGTCCATATGCCGACCGTGCTATGACAAAAGTGGGTCTGACATTTGAAGCGCAAAATCATAATGATCAAGCGAGCCAAACTTGTGCTCAGTGTCACGTCGAATACTACTTCGATGGTACCGACAGTAAGAAAGTGCGCTTTCCATGGGATCACTGGGTTCCTGGTGTAGAAACCGATTATGCAAGTGTCGTAGGTTACACGGGTGATGATAAGCTCTATAAGGGCTTCGCTGCCGAGGCTCAGTTAGCCTACTACGACAAGATTAATTTTAAAGATTGGACTAACGCCATTTCTGGTACGCCATCACTGAAAACGCAACATCCTGAATATGAAAACTTAATGGATAGAGCTTCCCATGTGATGCCTAACCACCTTGAGTTCAGCTGTAATACCTGTCACATGCCTAAAGCTACAAATGCTGATGGTATCGAATACTCGAACCACAATGTTAAATTTGACCCCGCCAAGCTCCCTTCAGACTGTACGACTTGTCACAATGATAGTGCGCTTGAGTCTATTCTGGAAAAGAGAAAGACAGAGATTGAGAAGCTACGTTTCGCAGCTACGGGTACCGATCCTCGTCTGACCGAAGCACACTTTAAGGCGCAGGCTATCTGGGCTGCAAACGGTGTTGAAGGTATCGAAGCTGGCAAGACGATTGGCGAAGCTAAAGGTAACTATGAGGCAGCGCTGAAAGCAGGCAATGAGTTAGCGACCGAAATGAATAGTCTGCTTGGTAAACTCAGAAATGCTCAGTGGTTCTGGGATAGTGCAACGGCCTCACATGGTATGTATGCGCATAACTTTACCGAAGCAAAACGTCTGTTGGTTAAGTCTAATGCCATTCTGGACACTGTGATTGCTGAAGCTGACTTGCTACTGGCTAAATATGCGCCTGATTATGTCTATGACGCCACCAAGTACGATACGAAAGCTGAGGTACAACTAGAAGCTGGCCTTAACTTAGACGCTATGAAAGCGGCTAAAGAAGAGTTTATTAATGAGCGTGTTAAGAAAGAGTGGCCTGTCGAACTACGCTAAGTAGTCACTTCATCTCCAAACCACTTTGTCTCTAAGCAAAATGCCGGTCAGTTAAACTGACTGGCATTTTTTATCTCATGGCGATTGAGTTATGGTCTGCATCTGAACATGACTTTCCTTATAGCGTTTTGTGTCTTTGATTCTCTGATGGGGAAGGGGATCTGGGAACGATAAAAGTCGTGGAAATTGTCCCATGCCCTTGAAGTGCTGGCCGCTAAACAGGATAGGTAAATCACAGTGTTAATCGAGTAGAGCGACATCATTAGTCGCAAGAGGTAAGTCTAATGCTTGGTGGGAGCAAGTGTTGCAATATTCATATGAGATGGCTGACAGTATGGATAAGCATACTGTCAGCAAGATGACCAATAGGGCGGTTATTTGATGTCGGTTGTGATTGACTCTACAACATAGTTGTCGAAATAAGCTGAGCGGATTTCACTGCCACTTCTAGAGTCTTTGGCCCAGGCTTCACGAATACCGTTCATGCCGGCCGCATGATAATAACCAAAGAGTGTGAGGTCGACTTTTTCAATTTGTGTCGACAAGCTATCTTCTATTGCTGATGGAAATTTCAGGTCAGGAATGACACCGCTGAGTTCGCCAAATATCGTCCAGTCCAAATTGCTACTCACTACACTGAGCTGCAGAGCTTGATATCCGGTATTAAAATTGGTGAAGTCGTAGTTTGTTTGCGAGCTCGAATTGGTCGCAATATCTGTCATTGCTTCTAGTAATTCGAACTGGTTTTCTGGCAGCAGGATTTCATGGTTTTCATCTGGGTCGTTAATTGGATACCTGCCTCCTGCAGAGTAGAAAACTAAAGACTCTTGGTCGTTGCGAAGTTGTTCATGTCTATAGAACTGAATGAAATTTTTGGGATTGAGTTGTGGAAGCACAAAAACATTCGGTTGAGGATTGTAGTAATCCATTGGTCGGTACTGAAAGTGTACCCGTCCACTTTCGTTTGAGCCGTATGCATAAATGACGTCAACATCCAGATAGCCTCTATAGTAATTGACCTTTTTTGCCTGATTCTTCTCTTCGGTGAAGATGTCTGCAGAGACAGCGATAGTGTTTTGCGCATTGGGGATGTCGAGCAATGCACCATAGGCTTCTTCGTCGGCTTCGTTCGTCGGCAATAAGAGTAGATCTAAAGGCTTGAATGCTTCTTGAGGCGCGCGGCATACACGTTGAGCACCAGGCGCCGACGTATCTATGATAGTGCTTGCGATTTGTAATTGATGATTTGGATAAGCCGCTGCAATGTCACTGTAATCCAGGCTGATATCCTGGCAGATACAGTTAGCATTTAACGCGTCTGAATAGAAATTTTGAATGCCCATGTCACTCACATTTAAGTTGAGTGAGGTGTCAATATTGTAGTATCCGTTGTCTTGCCAAATCGTGGTGAGATGTTTGGCATCTTTGGGCCATGGGATATCAAACTTTCCTTGAGTATCCATCTGGTATTGACTGAGAACAGAGCCGTCAGCCTTATGAACAATAAGGGTTACATCTGTGTTGGCAACACTATAATCGCATTGAGTCGCGCTTGACTTAAACTCGCCGACTATTTGCTTAACTGGCAAGTTTGAATTTTGATTGTTATCTGTTTCATCTGAGCTGCCACCGCAGGCGGTCAGCAATATTCCCGATAATAGGAGGGGAGTCCCTTTTAAGAGTTTCATATGTCTTCCCTGAAAAAGTTAGTGTTTAATTCAACTTTGTCTAAATTAATAGATCTTTATTTTGTTATTTAATTTAGTGGTTTAGGTTATCATTTTGTTTCTTTTTAAGAAAGCCTAAACCGTTAGATCTTTGATTAATCACTGTGTATCAGGTTTAACTCGACAGTTAGGGAGTGTTGGTCTGGCGACCGAGGAAGTCGGGGGATTCCATCCCACACCCGGGAGAATGCGGCCTGATGGCCGAGGTAAGTTTCACTCAGGGTTAATTAGCCTCACGGCTGAAAAAGTCGTGGAACTCCGTTCCACACCAGGGCAAGGAGGACTGCTCGTCCTCGCCCTCCTTGCATCCACCCAGACGCCCCAGACGAAGTTGTTTGCCCTCATACTCCAATGAAAATCGCCTAACGACTCGGATGGGACTCCTGTCCCTCCGAGCCTTAGCCATCGTCCATGATGGCTATACGGCATTTTCATCTGCGTATTTCGGCAACTTCGATGGGGATCTGCTGTAGCCACAACCTTCTTTTCGAGATAATTATTATAACTTTAGCTTTAACTTAACTGATCGTTTTAAAACAAAATATCTGGACAGGTTATTTTTTGAACGCTATGTTGAATGCTGTCGATAGAAAGTGCTGCAGGGAAGGATTGGTACACTTAGGTATTTATATCTTAAGTATATTTCATGGAAGACGACGAATAAGAAACAATTATCAATTGCCTCCCATTAAATGTATCTCATTCTTTGCAATCATTTTAGGTTGTTTAGGGTTTCGGATAGTAAAGGTGTAGTCGTCTCGCTGCTATCTAGAAGCCTAATTTAGAGAGTCGAGATATCTATGAAATTATCCCAAGTATTATCAAGTATTAATCAGGTCGAAAAGTCGAAATTTATTTCATGCTTAGATAAGTTGTGCACTAGCGCTTTACCAAATGATAAGCAATTAGCAAAATCAGTGGGTAAGATCGATGGACAGATAAAGAATGCTTCAGGTAGTGAAATCACTTCCTTGTTTGCTTTGGTTTCTTCTATATATAAAGAGTTTATTCAAGAGCAAATTGCTATGTCAGACGCCCAAATTGGTCTGCTGGTAAATATTCTTACGCGAGATGGGAATTGCATCGCTCGTATATCTTGGATTGAACACTTGTATAATAAAGAGTGGAAGAAGTTAAATGACTCATCACTAGAAATAAAAGATTTGATTGAGAGGGATAAAGATTCCGAAGATATGTGTTGGGGGAGACAATTAGCCATTTATCATGATTGTTTCAGTGTTGCATTCCTAAATGATGAGAAGATTAATCGCGAAGCAAGAATTACTGACGATGAAAGAAGTATATTGAATACCTTGGCTGATCGATTAGGTATATCTATGGATGAAGCTTCTGCAATAGAGCATCTGATTAATCCGATACCTCAAAATAATGTTCTGGATGGTTTGAACTCCTTGAGGGAAATGGGTGTGTTGTTTATAAATAGGAAGCGAGCAGAGGTATTGGTTGCGGATGAAGTTGTTGCTATTTTAAATGAGCTTCAGGGTAAGGAATTGGCAAATAAACACACCTTAAGAATACTTAGATCACTATCTGACCCTGAATTATCTAATGTGTTTAAATATTATAATAAGAAGATTAGAGGTGTTGAACGTTATAAGAAGATTAATGAAATTATTCATTCTAGAATTCCTATAAGAAATATTCTCCAACGAGATATATTTAGTTCTGGTGAGCCTCTTAATGAAAGAAAGGATAGGTTAAAGGCGCTAATACATGACTTGGATCTGAACGTAGATAAAATTGGCGCTACATTGGACGATAGAATTAACGTTATTATATCTAAATTAAATAACTCAACTCACCAAGAGTTCGAAAGTCTTAGTGCTGCAGGCTTTAAGGAGCTGTATGTAACACTTCAAACTCACTTTCCTGACTTTGAATCTATACTTAGAACTGAGTTTGAATTGGAAGAGTCTGAAGACATTGATACAGAGAAATTGAGGGCTTTAAGTATTACGCCGGTTGACATCCTCTATTTGTTAAGTAATGAACAAATAAAAGTGGTTCGGGATAAAATGTCACTGTCGAAAAGGGGGAATCCAAGGCAGCTGATTTTGGAGTCTTTCGCTAATGCAAATGAAAAATTAATAGAGAATTATCCTGCGCTTGCAAGAAGGGATCTGGCTGCCTTAAGAAAAGCAGCAATTGAAATATCAGAAGCAGAGGTAGGTGTTAAATTTGAAGAGATAACTAAAGAGATATTTGAAAACTTGAATTTAGTTGTTGATGAAGATGTGAGGAAGTCAATTAACACAGCCAAAGATAAAGCAGATATAGTCATATCTTTAAGTGATGACGATGTGATTATTGGTGAGGCTAAGACATTTAAAAATGGTGATTTTGCAAAATATTCAACAACATCAAGACAGGTCAAGGCATATGTAAACCGCTGTGAAAATCAGGGGAAAAGAGTTGCTCAGGTATTGATTATCGCTCCAAGTTTTTCGCAGGACTTTGTTGAAAGTGCTGAAATGGATACAGAAATTAATATATCACTATTGGAAGCGGAAGGATTGAAGATGATCTATGACGCTTACAAATCTCGCCGTAACCCTAAATTCTCAGCAAAGTTACTAACTAAAGGTGGTTTACTAAAGGCTGAGTTGATTGCAAAAAATATCTAGATTTTGAGGTTGTTTATTTTTATCAGCTGTCATTATTAGTTTTCAATGCGGGTTAAAGCTACAACAAGTCCCCATCGAAGTTGCTGAAGGGCGTTGGAATAAATCGGGTGAGGCGGGCATGGATGCCCGACTAGCTTCCGCAGGTGCATGGATGCATCCTTCGGAAGCGCTAGCGATTTATCCATAAGCACGAGGGATCACAACTTCGTCTGGGGTGTCCTTGGGGATGCAAGGGGTATTGGACAAGCAATACCCCTTGGCCGGGTGAAGCCTGGAAGGCTTCGAGTACTAGCCAAGCAAAGCTTGGCTCATCAAAGCGTAATAAGGTTTACGCAGGAACCCTCTCCGTTAAACATCATAATCAAGCACTGGTGCTAACCACCGCTCTGTCTCCTCGACACTCATTCCTTTACGTTTGGCATAGTCCTCCACCTGATCCCGGCCGATATTGGTTACGCCGAAGTAGCGCGACTGCGGGTGGGCGAAGTACCAGCCGGAGACGGCGGCGGTGGGGAACATGGCGTAGCTCTCGGTGATCTTAAGATCTATGGTCTCGTCGGGTTGTAGTAGCTCCCACAGCAGGCCTTTTTCGGTGTGATCCGGGCAGGCAGGGTAGCCGGGAGCCGGACGTATGCCTTTGTATTTCTCGCGGATCAGCGCCTCGTTGTCTAGCTGCTCATCGGCGGCGTAGCCCCAGAACTCCTTACGTACCCGCTCGTGCATCCGCTCGGCGAAGGCCTCGGCCAGTCGGTCGGCCAGACACTTAAGCATGATGGCGTTGTAATCGTCGTGGTTGGCTTCGAAGCGGGCTACATGCTCGTCGATGCCGTGCCCGGCAGTGACGGCGAAGCCGCCCATGTAGTCGGCGACGCCTGAGTCTTTCGGCGCGACAAAGTCGGCGAGACAGAAGTTGTCGTTACCGACACGCTCTATCTGCATCCGCAGATGATGGGTGGTCATCTCGACCTGGCTGCGGGTCTCGTCGGTGTAGATCTCGATATCATCATGGTTAACCGTGTTGGCCGGGAAGAGGCCGATAACCGCCTTTGCCGTAAGCCATTTCTCTTCGATGATGGTCTTGAGCATCGCCTTGGCATCTTGATAGAGCTTGCGCGCCTCTTCGCCCACTACCTCGTCGTCGAGGATCTTGGGGAAGTGACCATGTAGCTCCCAGCTGCGGAAAAACGGTGTCCAGTCGATACGCTCGATAAGATCTTCCAGCGGATAGTCGTCAAATACCTGTCTGCCCAGTTGATTGGGCACGAAAGGCGTATGAGTGTTCCAGTCCTGCTGGCAGCGGTTTTCCCGCGCCGCCTCGATGGAGATGATCTGCTTGCGCTTAGCCTGTGAATTGCGTTTGTCGCGCATCATCTGATACTCGTCATAGGTGGCGTCTATGGTCGCCTGACGGGTTTCGTTGCTGATCAGCTTAGCCACCATGGGCACGGCGCGTGAGGCGTCGGCGATGTAGATGGCACCTTTGGGGGCATGAGGGGCAATCTTGACCGCGGTGTGTATCTTAGAGCAGGTGGCGCCGCCTATGATGGAGGGGATGGTGAGTCCCGCCTTATGGAAGGCTTTGACGTTGTGTACCATCTCATCTAGGCTTGGGGTGATCAGGCCCGACATACCGATAATGTCGACATTTTCCGCCTTGGCCACCTCGATGATCTTCTCGACCGGCACCATGACACCCAGATCGATCACCTCATAGCCGTTACAGGCCAGCACCACCCCGACGATGTTCTTGCCGATGTCGTGCACGTCACCCTTTACCGTGACCATGAGGATCTTGCCGTTGGACTGCCCCTCGACCTTCTCGGCTTCGATAAAGGGGTTGAGGTAGGCCACGGCCTTTTTCATTACCCGCGCCGATTTCACTACTTGAGGCAGGAACATCTTACCCGAGCCAAATAGGTCGCCGACCACGTTCATGCCGTCCATCAGCGGGCCTTCGATCACATCCAGTGGACGAGTGGCCTGCTGGCGCGCCTCTTCGGTGTCTTGGTCAATAAAGTCGGTGTTCCCCTTAACCAGGGCGTGTTCCAGACGCTTGTTGACCGGCCAGCTGCGCCACTCAAGATCTTCTTTCTTGGGGCCAGCGGAGCCGTCGCCACGGTACTGCTCGGCGATCTCCAGCAGCTGCTCTGTGTTGTTAGAACCTTCAACCGGGCAGGGAAGATTTAGCACCACAGCCTCAACCCTGGCCTTCAGCTCGGGATCGATATCATCATAGATCGCCAGCTGTCCGGCGTTGACTATGCCCATGTCCATCCCCGCCTGGATGGCGTGGTAGAGGAACACGGCGTGGATCGCCTCGCGCACCGGGTTGTTGCCGCGGAAAGAGAAGGAGACATTCGATACCCCGCCGGAGATCATCGCATGGGGCAGGGTGCGCTTGATCTCGCGCGTTGCCTCGATGAAGTCCACCGCATAGTTGTCGTGCTCGTCGATGCCGGTGGCGATGGCGAAGATGTTAGGGTCGAAGATAATATCTTCTGGCGGGAAGCCCACTTTATCGACCAATACCCGGTAGGCGCGGGTACAGATCTCTATCTTGCGCGCCATGGTGTCGGCCTGACCGACCTCGTCGAAGGCCATGATGATGGCCGCCGCGCCGTAGCGTTTTACCAGGGTGGCCTGCTCGATAAACTTCTCTTCGCCCTCCTTGAGGGAGATGGAGTTGACCACCCCTTTGCCTTGAATGCATTTGAGTCCGGCTTCGATCACCTCCCACTTGGAGGAGTCGATCATGATAGGTACCCGGCTGATATCTGGCTCTGAGGCGATAAGGTTGAGAAACTTCTGCATCACCTCGACGCCGTCGAGCATCCCCTCATCCATGTTGATATCGATGATCTGGGCACCGTTCTCTACCTGATCCCGGGCGACCGACAGCGCCTCTTCGTATTCGCCTGTCTTGATCAGCCGCAGAAACTTGGCCGAGCCGGTGACATTGGTGCGCTCGCCCACGTTCACAAACAGGGAGTCAGCGTCTATGGTTAGGGGCTCCAGTCCCGACAGGCGGCAGGCTACGGGCAGTTTAGGCAATGTGCGGGCGCTGTGTTTAGTGACAGCCGCGCGGATCACCTTGATATGCTCAGGTGTGGTACCGCAGCAGCCGCCGATAATGTTGAGCAAACCTTCCTCTGCCCAGGGGCCTATCACCTCGGCCATCTCCTCTGGCGTCTCATCGTACCCGCCAAACTCGTTGGGCAGGCCAGCGTTGGGGTGGGCGGAGACATAACACTCGGCGATCTTCGACAGCTCCTCCACATAGGGACGCAGTTCTTGTGGGCCCAGGGCACAGTTGAGGCCGATAGAAAGTGGCTTCACATGGCGCAGCGAGTTATAGAAGGCCTCTGTGGTCTGGCCCGTCAGCGTGCGGCCCGAGGCATCGGTAATGGTGCCTGAGATCATGATAGGCAGGCGTTGACCCAGCTGGTCGAAGACCGTTTCGATGGCAAACAGCGCCGCCTTGGCGTTGAGGGTATCGAAGATGGTTTCTACCATGATGATGTCGGCGCCGCCTTCTATCAGGGCCTCGATGGACTCGATATAGGCGCTGACTAGCTCGTCGAAATGGATATTGCGATAGCCGGGATCGTTGACATCCGGGCTGATGGAGCAGGTGCGGTTGGTGGGCCCTAGTACCCCGGCAACATAGCATTGGCGACCAGTTGCGCGGCTCACCTCGTCGCAGGCGGTGCGGGCGAGGCGAGCGCCCTCTAGGTTGATCTCCCGTGACAGCTCCTGCATCTCATAGTCGGCCATGGCCACACGGGTAGCGTTAAAGGTGTTGGTTTCTATGATGTCGGCGCCAGCCTCAAGGTAATCCTTGTGGATCTGTTTAATCAGCTCAGCTTGAGTCAGCACCAACAGGTCGTTGTTGCCCTTAAGATCGCAGGGCCAATCGGCAAAGCGCGCGCCGCGAAAGTCGGCTTCTTCCAGTTTATGGTTCTGGATCATGGTGCCCATGGCGCCGTCGAGGATCAAAATTTCGTTATTGAGTCGCTCGCGGATCGCGTCGTTAATCTGTCTTACGTTTTGAACAGGGGATGGGGTCGCCATAACTTTTACCTACTTCAACTGACCTATTGCCTAAACTGACTGCGTCTAGCTCATCGACGCACTATTTTTGTTTTTGGATGTATAAACGTATAGACGTCTATACTAATCGACTTATAATACCCAGGGCAAGTCAAATGAGTATAAGCGTAAACCCGGATGAAATTCGAGAGCTGCGCCGCTGCGTCCTGTTTAAACTGCATTGTATGTAAAGGCCGGCAAAGATATTTAATTTGAAAGTTTTTCAATGTGTTAATTGTCCGGCGTTGCCAAGCTTATTGCCATAAGGGTATGCTGCTAGCGACTTAACTTGAAAAGGTTTAATGCTGCGGATATGACGCAAACGACACTCTATTTGATGCGACACGGCGAATGTGAAGGCGGTAACTTGCTGAGGGGGCACAGCGATCTGCCCCTGACCGAGATAGGTTTTGCTCAGATGCAACTCGCCTTTGCCAAGCTGCCGGAGCCGGTAGACAGGGTGATCAGCTCGCCGCTTAAGCGTTGCCGCGTGTTTGCCGAGCATTTGACCAGCAAGAGTCAGATCAAGGTGGCGTTAGATGCTGGTTTAAAAGAGATCTATTTCGGCCGCTGGGATGGTCAGCCCATTCCTGAGCTGCACGCCGAGCATGGCGCTGAGTTGAGCGCCTATTGGCAAGATCCCTGGGAACATCCCTTGCCTGAGGCTGAAACCATGGCGGCCTTTGAGCAGCGTATCGACGAGATGGTCGAGCAGTTGGTACATCAGCATAGCGGTGAGATTTTGCTGTTGATCACCCATGGCGGGGTTATCCGTCACTTGATGGCCAAGGCCCTTGGGGTAGAGCGAGCGGTAGGCTTCTACACCCAGCTAAGCCTGAATTACGCCAGCGTGGTTAAGATAAGTCATTACCGCGACAAGGGGGGGGAAGGCTACTGGCGATTGCACTGGCATGACGCCGAATAAGCCATGAACTAACTTGTGTTTCGCCTTGTCTCTTGGCGGAAATACCGCATAATAACCGGGCGCAGGGACCGCCTGCGCCGGGAGTAAGGTGTCGAGATCCCACTGGGAATAACTCGGACTTAATAGGGAATTGGGGAGGCCAAGTGCCGTTAGCCCAAACTGTGCCCGCAACTGTGAGTGTGCTGCCAGGTCGTATCATCGCCCGGGTCGCCACGAGTCAGGATACCTGCCTACTCTCTAACTACTATCTCAAGCGGGTGACTTGAGGGAGCGAATAGATGAATACAATCGAAGGGCCAACTCTGGTCCCAGGGCTGCGTGCGCAGCCATGCTGCTTGCGAGGAATGCCTTGGTGAGCCAAGAAGCGAGCGCGAGTGGCGAGCAAGGCCCAAATAGCCTGGGCCAGAATAATCAAGGTTTAAGCAGCCAAACGAGTCACACTAGTCTGAATGAATCGAGCAACTGTGCGCCTGTTCTCTCGGTCAATGAACTCGGCTGGCACTGCGGTGAGCGGGATATCTTATCTCAGATCAGCTTAGATCTTCCCCAGGGCAAGATGCTGGGGATCATAGGCCCTAACGGCGCCGGTAAATCCACCCTACTGCGTTGCCTCTATCGTTTTCTTACTCCGAGTCGCGGCGAGATCAAGCTGTTTGGCCAACCCATCGCCAGCCTGAGTGCCCGGGCATTTGCCCGTGAGGTCGCCGTAGTGCTGCAAGATACGCCGCAGCATTTCGACATGACCACGGCGCAGCTGGTGGCACTTGGGCTGACGCCTCACAAGAGCGCCTTTTCGATGACGACCCCCGCCGACAAGCAGGCGGTGCGCCGCGCCTTGGAGACAGTGGGCTTAAGCGATCGCGCCGGGCAGGCTTACGAGTCCCTTTCGGGCGGTGAGAAGCAGCGCGCTTTGATCGCCCGCGCCATAGTGCAGCGCCCTAAGCTATTGATCCTCGATGAGCCAACTAATCACCTGGATATCCGTTATCAGATCCAGATCCTCGAACTGCTGAAGACTCTTGGGGTGACAGTGGTGATCTCTATCCATGATCTGAATCTTGCCAGTGCCATGTGCGATAAGCTGTTGTTGCTCGATCGCGGCTGGGCCGTGGCTCAGGGGACGCCTAAGCAGGTGCTGAGTGAAGCCCAGATCGCCAACACCTTCGGTGTCTGTTGTCAGGTGGCGCCTCATCCCCAGCATGGTAATCCGCAGATCCACTATTTCTATGGTTATTACGGCGAGCAGGCCCAATCTCACGGTGAGCAGGAGGCAAATCATGTTAAGCCTTAACCGTGGCGATCATAGCGCCAGGCGCTCACTGGCGCTTGCCTGCCTGGCGCTCTTGACGCTGGCGACGCCTATTTTGGCGGTGAGCTTCGGCGCCGCCGAGATAGGCGTGATCGAGGTGCTCGAGCTATTGCTGGCTAAATTGAGCGGCGCCGATCCTGGCGGCGTCACAGCTAGGATCGTGCTGGAGCTACGTCTGCCGCGCATCTTGCTGGCCTTTATCGCTGGCTTCGGTCTGGCCATCGCCGGCGCCGTGTTACAGACGGTGACCCGCAACCCTTTGGCCGACCCCTATCTATTTGGTATCTCCTCGGGTGCCTCCTTTGGCGCCGTGGTCGTGATCACCCTGCTGGGCGGCGCAGGTGGTGCCCTGGCCAGTATCGGCTTGCCGCTCGGCGCCTTTATCGGTGCCAGCCTGGCGGTGCTTATGGTGCTGGCCTTGTGCGGCGCCAACTTGAGCACCCAGATAGAGCGTATGCTACTTTCCGGCGTGGCGATCTCCTTTCTGTTTGGGGCGCTGGCCAGTCTGATGCTCTATTTCTCCGGGCCGCAGTCGGCCGCCGCCGTGCTGTTTTGGAGCCTGGGCAGCTTTGCCAAGGCGAGTTGGCAGATGCTCTGGTTGCCCTGGGTCCTAGTGTTGGGTGCAACGGCTATCTTGCTGTTGCTCAAGCGGCAGATTTTGGCGATCAAGGCAGGAGATGAGACGGCCCATACCTTAGGGATCCAGGTGCGGCGCCTGCGACTGATCAGTCTGCTGCTCTGCTCGTTAATCACCGCCGTGCTGGTGGCCAACTGCGGCGGCATAGGTTTTGTCGGCCTGATGGTGCCCCATATGGTGCGCCTCCTATTGCCTGGCCGCTTCGCCCTGATGTTGACGGCCTTGGTGGGCGGTCTGTTTATGATCTGGGTGGATGTGCTGGCCAGGTGCCTGCTCAGCTATCAGGAGCTACCCGTGGGCATTATTACCGCGGTGATCGGTAGCCTGTTCTTTTTGTTTATTTTAGGCGGTAAGCGCCGTGGTTAGGCAAAGGTCCCCTATCGGGCGCCAGTGTTGTCAGCCAATCATAGAGGTTAAGCAGTATGTTTGAGATAGTCGGAGTCAGTGGCGAATTTGATGCCAAGATCCAGCAGCGAATCGATAGCAAGACCAAGCCGCTTGGCGCACTGGGCCAGCTGGAATCTTTAGCGCTGACCATAGCTCGGGTATTGGGCCCTGACAACCCGCAGATAGTCCATCCTACCTTGTTGGTGTTTGCCGGCGATCACGGCATCGCCGCCTCGGGCGTCTCCATTGCGCCCAGTGAGGTGACGACGCAGATGGTGATGAATTTTCTCTCTGGCGGCGCGGCGATTAATCTTTTTTGTGCCCAGGCTGGGGTGACCATGGAGGTGATCGATTGCGGCATCGCCAATGAAATTGCCGACCAGCCTAGGCTGATTAACCAAAGGCTCGGGGCTGGCACTGGCGCAATACATAGAGAGAGTGCCATGACCCTGGGGGCGGTGAAACAAGGCTTTGCCATGGCCAAGGAGCGAGTGGCGCTGCACCATGGGCGCGGTTGTAACCTAATCGCCTTTGGTGAGATGGGCATAGGCAATACCAGCTCGGCGGCGGCCATTATGGCGGCGTTGCTGAAGCGCGAGGCAGCCGAGTGTGTCGGTCGTGGAACAGGTATAGATGCCGCTACCCTGGCGCGTAAGCAGCTGCTGGTCGAACAGGCGTTGCATCTGCACCGCGAACAGCTCGGCGATCCCTATGGCGTGCTGGCCAGCCTGGGCGGCTTCGAGATAGTGCAGATGACAGGCGCCATATTGGCGGCGGCTGAGCTTAAGATGCTGGTGTTGATCGATGGCTTCATCGCCACCGCGGCGGCTCTGGCGGCGGTGACTATCGCGCCCCAAGCCCGAGACTATATGATCTTCGCCCATGAGTCGGATGAACGGGGTCATAAGCTAATGCTCGAGCACCTTAATGCGCGGCCTCTGCTCTCTTTGGGGCTACGTTTGGGTGAGGGAACCGGCGCCGCGCTGGCGGTGCCGTTAGTGCCGGCGGCGGCCAAGTTTTATAACGAGATGGCCTCACTCGAAGAGATGGGCATAGAGATTTAGCGGCAATAACCATGTAACGGTTACGGCAAGTAAAAGGATGAGGTTGGGATGTTTGCCAGAGAGTTAACCCTGTTTTTTATCGCCATGGGCTTCTTTACCCGGATCCCCATGCCGGCCTGGGTGCAAGTGGATAGTGAGCGGCTCAATCAGGCGAGCCGCTATTTTGCCTTGGTGGGCGTAATGGTAGGCGGGATCTGCGCCCTGGTCTATGGCCTGAGTACCAAAGTCTTACCCAGCAATATTGCCATCTTGATGGCCATGCTCACGGGGTTGCTGCTGACCGGCGGTTTTCACGAAGATGGTTTGGCCGATACCGCGGACGGATTCGGTGGTGGCTGGCGCGTGCAGGATAAGCTCACCATCATGAAAGATTCCCGCGTCGGTACCTATGGCGTGCTGGCGCTGGTGATGAGCCTGCTGTTTAAGTTTGTGCTGCTCAGTGAAATTGCCCTGTTTGATGGCGATCTTGTGATGGCGGCACTGGTGGTGGGCCACTGTTTGAGCCGCCTGCTGGCGGCTTCACTGATCTTTACCGAGACCTATGTACGCGATGATGACACCAGTAAGAGCAAGCCTCTGGCGCAGTCACAGACGCTGAATGAGCTGGGGATCCTGCTGCTGACCGGCATAGTGACTCTATGGCTGAGTGGCATCGCCTCGGCGCTCTCTCTCTGCCTGGTGCTACTGGCAGTTCGCCAGCTGCTGGTGCGCGGCTATCGGCGTCAGATCGGTGGCTATACCGGAGATGTCTTGGGGGCAACCCAGCAGGTGAGCGAGCTGGTCTGTTACCTGTTTATTCTGGTGATCAGCCTATGATCCATCTGGTGTTAGGCGGCGCTCGCAGCGGCAAATCACGATATGGAGTGGCCTTGGTGGCCGACTATGTGGCTAAGGGCTATGAGTGTCTGTTTGTGGCCACGGCTCAGGCGCTGGATGAGGAGATGGCCGCGCGTATCTCCCGCCATCAAACGGAGCGAGCCCAGGATGAACTTCCCTGGCAGATGCTGGAATGTCCGCTGGCGTTGAGTGAGTGTATCGAGGCCAATGCCCAGGAGAATCGGGTGATCTTAATCGATTGCCTTACCCTTTGGTTGACCAATCAGCTACTCGAAGGAGATGCTTGGTGTGACGCTAAGGCGGCGCTGCTGCGCGCCCTAAAGACGGCCCCAGGGGCTATTGTGCTGATCAGTAACGAGGTGGGCTCTGGCGTGGTCCCAGGTGATCCCTTGAGCCGACGCTTCGTCGATGAGGCGGGCTGGCTACACCAGGCAATTGCCGAGTTGGCCGACAAGGTGGTGCTGGTTTGCGCCGGACTGCCACTGACGCTCAAGAATGCTGACGCTTAAGGATGCGGCGAGTCAGGCCGCCAGGGGATAGGAACTAACAGCAATGACAATGGATAACCCAAATAAGCAGTTTGATGCTGGTCAGCCGAGCTCTCAGCAGGCGGCTATCTTGATGGTGCAGGGCACCACCTCGGATGCGGGTAAGAGCACCCTGGTGGCGGGGCTATGCCGCTATTTCGCCCGTCAGGGAGATAAGGTGGCGCCCTTTAAGCCGCAAAACATGGCGCTCAACAGCGCCGTCACTATAGATGGTGGCGAGATAGGCCGCGCCCAGGCGCTGCAGGCCGAGGCCTGTTATCTGGCTCCCCATACAGACTTTAACCCGATTCTGCTCAAACCTAACTCGGATACCAGCTCGCAGGTGATTGTACAGGGCAAGGCGCTGTCGCACATGGACGGTAAAGCCTATTTCGGCAAGGATAGTCAGGGCTATCGTACTAAGGCGATGGCGGCGGTGCTCGACTCATTGTCGCGCCTAAGAGAGCAATATGCGCTGATCTTGGTGGAAGGAGCGGGCAGCCCGGCGGAGATCAACCTGCGCGAGGGGGATATCGCCAACATGGGCTTTGCCGAGGAGGTCGACTGCCCGGTGATCCTAGTCGCCGACATCGACAAGGGAGGCGTATTTGCCCATATCGTAGGCACCTTGGAGTTACTGTCTGAATCGGAACAGGCCAGGGTTAAGGGCGTGGTGATCAACCGCTTTCGCGGCGATATTGCGCTGTTACAGCCGGGGCTGGATTGGCTGGAGGCCAGAATAAACAAGCCTGTGCTTGGTGTCTTGCCCTACCTTAAGGATCTGCATCTTGAGGCGGAAGACGCCCTGGATGCCCGTCAAGTGAGTGCTAGCAACGCCCGTTTTCGGGTGTTGGTGCTGGTCTTTCCCCGCATCAGCAACCACACGGATTTCGATCCCCTTAGGCTGCATCCAGAGATCGACTTTCGCTATCAGACAGTCACCGAGGCCTTCGATGGCACACCGCCACAGGCGGATCTCATCATACTGCCCGGCAGCAAGAGCGTGCGTCAGGACCTTGCTACCTTGGTGGAGCAGGGCTGGGATCGCATGCTTAAAGCGCACTTAAGATATGGTGGCAAGGTGATCGGCATCTGCGGTGGTTATCAGATGTTGGGGCTGGCGATTGAAGATCCCCAAGGGGTCGAGGGTGAGGCGGGTGAAAGCGATGGCCTGGGGCTGCTGCCCATAGTGACCGAGTTGACGGCCAGCAAGCGTCTGGCCCAGGTGAGCGGTAGCCTGCACTTGCAGGGCGAGACGGCGCCAGTGACTGGCTATGAGATCCACTGTGGCCGCTCCAAGGTGCTGTCCTCGTCAAAGCATCCCTTGTCGCTTGAGGGAGATGATGGCAAGCACTTTAGCGACGGTGCAGTGTCGGCGGATGGGCAGATCTTGGGCAGCTATCTGCATGGCCTGTTCGATACCCCCGCCGCCTGTGAGCTGCTACTGAGCTGGGCGGGACTGACACAAGCTGCGGTTATCGACACTCAGGCAATTAAGCAGGCGCAGTTAGATCGCCTGGCCGATACGTTGGCCGAACATCTGGATATGACACGCGTAAGCGCACTGCTGCAGAGAAACCGCTAAAGGGCGACTGGAGCAAATGAATTATTTACAGGGGAACAGGATGAGCAGTGACAAGCAACTAGCGGACAAGGCCGAGCGTCATAAGGCGCGCCAGCAGAAGGTAAAAGAGGCAGTCGACGCCAAGATCGCCAAGGCCCAGACCGAAAAAGGGGTCTTGCTGGTGATGACGGGGAACGGCAAGGGGAAGACCACGGCGGGCTTTGGCAATATCACCCGCGCCGTGGGTCATGGCAAGAAGGCGGCCGTGGTGCAGTTTATTAAGGGCAACTGGCCCTGCGGCGAGCGCGCCGTGTTAGAGCAAGTTGGCGTCGAGTTTCATGTGATGGCCACGGGCTTTACCTGGGAGACCCAGGACAGAGAGAAAGATACTCTGGCGGCGCTGAGCGCTTGGGAGGCAGCCGAGACTCTGCTGAGCGATGACACCATAGACATAGTGCTGCTCGATGAGCTCACCTACATGGTGAGCTATCACTACTTGGACCTGGACCGGGTGCTGACCGCGCTCAAGAATCGTCCGCCCATGCAGCATGTCATCATCACTGGGCGCGCCTGTCATAGGGCGATTTTGGAGCTGGCGGATACGGTGAGCGAGGTGCAGCCCATAAAACATGCTTTTGAGGACGGAGTTAAAGCCCAGCTCGGCTTCGACTACTAAAAATTGCTATTGCAGTGCTCTATTGCGGCGTTGCGTCCTCATTCACGGCTCGCCTACCAGTAGGTATGTCTTCGCCGTTTATTGCGGGGCGCCTTGCACTAGAGCACTTCATGACGCAATTTGGCTTTCTGCCTGTTTGCTCCTGTGGCGGTATTGTCTGCGCGGGCTCACCCAATCACATACTCATGTATGCTCATGGGCTGAGCCAGCTTGACGGCTTAGCCACAGAAGCAAACAGATTAAAATTCTCCTGCGGTGATCGGCTGGATAGATATTAATAAAGGGAAAATGAATCGATGAAGATAAGGGTTAGGCTGTGGCTGATGTTGGCCTTGTTGCTGTGCGTGCCTGGGCTTAAGGCGGCGCCTGCGAAGCGGATCATCGCTTTGTCGCCCCATGGGGTGGAGATGCTGTTTAGTATAGGGGCGGGGGATAGGGTGGTTGCGACTACAGATCACGCCGATTTTCCCGACGCGGCCAAGGCGATCCCGCGGATCGGCGGCTACTATGGCATACAGATAGAGAGGGTGATCGAGTTAGATCCTGATCTGATTGTCATCTGGGGCGGCGGCAATAAACGCGAGGATATCGAGCGCCTGACTCAATTGGGCTATCCCATCTATAACAGTGACCCAAAGACGCTGGAGGCGGTGGCTGAAGATCTGCTGGCGCTGGGCAAGCTGACTGGCAAGGAGCAGGAGGCAGAGCGGGTGGCCGAGCAGTATCTTATTGGTCTCAAGGCGCTGAGAAAGGAGAACAGGGCCAAGGCACCGGTGAGCGTCTTTTATCAGCTCTGGTCTGTGCCCCTGATGACGGTGGCCAAGGGAAGCTGGATTGAGCAGATCATTGAGGTCTGTCATGGCGAGAATGTATTTCGAGATGCGGCCAATGAGTATCCTCAGGTGAGTCTGGAGGCCGTGCTGCTCAAGCAACCTCAGGTGATTCTGCAGAGCCAGGATGAGGGTAATGTACGCGGTATCGACTGGTCGGCCTGGCAGGAGATCCCTGCGGTGAAACAGCGCCATATCTATCAATTAGATGCCGACCTCTTGCATCGCGCCGCGCCAAGGGCCATCTTAGGGGTTGAATCTCTGTGCCAAGCCTTGGACAGGGCGAGATAATTCAGGAGAATATTAATGACTATGCTTTTGGGCTGTTTACTCTTTGCCATGTTGCTACCCTATCTGGCCAAGGTGCCTGTGGGCATGGCGATGGCCAAACAGGGGGGCTATGATAATGCCTATCCCAGAACCCAGCAGGCTCAGCTGACGGGATTTGGTGCCCGGGCCTTGGCGGCACATCAGAACGCCTTCGAGTCCCTGCTGATCTTCGCGGTGGCGGCGCTGACCGTAATGGCGCGAGATAAGGTCGACGACACCGTCGGCTTGTTGGCCCTGGTGCATGTGGTGGCCAGATGTGCCTATCACCTCTTCTATCTCATGGATAAGAGCACGCTACGCTCTCTTTCTTGGTTTGTGGCCATCATCGCCGCCTTCAGCATCTTTGCCCGGGCGTTCTAATTCTTTCCTGATAGCTCTTCATGATAGCCCTTCAAGATAGCCCTTCATTGGCGCAGTCCCTTGCCCTTCAGCGGTAAGGGCTGCGCACCAGCTCGCTAATCTTCCTACCGTTTTCATGATTTGTCTGCACGCTTTGATACGTCCGCGCTTTCTCATATGTCCGGCTTTCCTCATATGCGGACACCTGGGGAAAATGACCGGACACTTTTACGGGTGTCCGCGGACACTTTTAGGGGGCGTCTAGCGGACATCTTTATCTAAAGTATTGAAAAATATTGAATATAAAAGTTGGCACGGCAATTGTAATCCTAATGGGCAGAATTCGACTCAGTCGAGTAACGGACACTGTTAGGGATAAACAATGATTAAAGATACCAGCGGACAAGATAAGCAAGTTGCCCCCAGTCTAGGACGCCGCATTAAATGGCCTGTCACTATCGGCGCAGGTGTACTTTTAGTTTCTGGCCTGGTGTGGGCCAGTGTGAGTGGCAGTAGCGTGAGCGAGTCGATTGACCGCAGCGAGCTGCGTTTTGCCACCCTGGAGCGCGGCACTCTGGTTCGCGATATTGCCTCGACTGGCAAGATAGTCGCCGCCAACGCCCCTATCCTCTACGCCCCGGAGAAGGGCACAGTGACCCTTATCGCTAACCCAGGTGACAAGGTGGAGCAGGGCCAAGTAGTGGCAACCATTGAGAGCCACAGCCTGACCAATAGCCTCAAGCAGCAACAGGCGCTGCTGGAAGGGATGCAGAGCGCTCTGGAGCGTGCTCGTCTCGACGCTCGCCGCGACCAGCTTAAGGCGATACAGACCCTGGATATGGCCAAGGTGGATCTGGAGGCCGCCGATCGCGAGAGCCGTCGTGGCGATCAGCTGATCGAGTCTAGCCTGATCTCCAAGATAGATTATGAGAAGAGCAAGGATGAGCTGCACAAGGCCAAGTTGCTCTATGCGCACGCTCAGCAGGAAGCCGAGCTGATGAAAGATACCTTGAGCTTTGAGCTGAAAAACAAGGCGTCCGAGGTGGATCGTCAGGCCTTAGTGGTTAGCGAGCTGGAACGTCAGGTGGCGGCGCTAAATATCACGGCCCCCGTCGGTGGCATCATAGGTAACTGGTTGACGGAGCAGAAGGCCCGCATCGGCCAGAGTCAGCCGATATTGACCGTGGTGGATCTTAGTGCCTTCGAGGCTGAGCTGGCGGTGCCTGAATCCTACGCCGACGAGCTGGGGATTGGCATGGATGTCGAACTTAATTTCGGCGGTCAGCTGGTGATGGGCAAGCTGTCGGCCATCTCGCCTGAGGTGCGCAACCGTGAGGTGACTACCCGAGTACGCTTTAAGCAGCAAGAGGCGTTACACCTGCGTCAGAACCAGCGCCTGTCGGCCCGCGTGCTACTGGAAAACCGTCCCGACGTGCTCATGGTCAAGCGTGGCCCCTTCGTCAACAGTGGCGGCGGCACTCTGGTCTATGCGGTCGAGGGGGATCTGGCCGAGCGCACCGAGATCCAGCTTGGAGCACGTAGCATGAGTCATATAGAGGTGATCTCGGGTGGCGAGGCTGGTGATCAGTGGATTATCTCTTCCACAGACGCCTTTAAGAACGCCGAACAAGTATTGATCCGCTAAGGAGCGCAGCGATGAAGACCCTGATATTAAAGCTTAATCCGCAGCAAGTCGTCTCAGGCCTGGCCTTATTGCTCCTGCTGGTGGCGACTCAGGTCTATACCCAGGATGCCTCAGACTGGTTCCTGCTTGGACTCAACATTTTAGAAGCGACCGGCATGCATGGGCAGGCCGTCGATACAAACCAACTTCCCGACGTCGCCAAGGTTGGCGGTGATCTCACTCAATGGTTATTGGCCCGATTGTCCTAAAGCATTTTGACATTGGTGCAATAACAAACTGAATAACGCGATACAAAAAATGAAGGAAACAACCCATGTTAACGATGAAAAATATCAACAAGGTGTTTAAAACGGATTTGGTGGAAACCCATGCGTTACGGGATTTCAATCTCGAGGTGAAAGAGGGCGAGTTTGTGGCCGTCACAGGGCCATCGGGATCAGGCAAAACGACCTTTCTCAATATTGCCGGCCTGTTAGAGGGCTTTACCCACGGTGAATATCATCTGGACGATGTCAACATCTCTAACCTGAGCGACAACAAGGCGGCAGCCATTCGCAACGAGAAGATAGGCTTTATCTTTCAGGGCTTTAACCTTATCCCGGATCTTAATCTGGCGGAGAATGTCGAGGTGCCATTGCGCTACCGCGGCTTTAGCGCCAAAGAGCGTCAGCGCCGGGTGAAGGCCGCGCTGGAGCAGGTGGGCCTGGGGGCGCGTATGAAGCATCTGCCGTCACAACTTTCCGGTGGTCAGCAGCAGCGTGTGGCGATTGCCCGCGCCCTGGCTGGCGAACCAAGATTTCTCCTCGCCGACGAGCCAACAGGTAACTTGGACAGCCTGATGGCTCGTCAGGTGATGGAGCTTTTAGAAGAGATCAATAAGGCGGGCACTACCATCATCATGGTGACCCATGATCCCGAGCTGGCGCGCCGCGCCCAGCGCAATATTCAGATCGTCGATGGTCAGGTGTGTGACTTTACCCTTTATCAGGGCGGTCAACCGCATCTGGTGGACTCGGCCGAAAAAGCCGCCAGCTAAGGAGAGTAAATATGTTTTTATATTACGTCGATCTGGCCTGGCGCAGTATCCGCAAGACACCGATTATGTCGCTGCTTATGGTGCTGGCCATCTCCGTAGGGATAGGCATCACCATCACCACGCTAAACGTTTACAGCATGATGGCCTATAACCCAGCGGGGGAGCGCTCCGAGCAGCTCAACGCGATTCAATTCTGGTCACAGGGACCGGACTCCTGGGATGATTTTCACCGCCTGATCACCTATCAGGATGCGATGAACCTGCGTAAAGATAATAAGGCTCCGGCTCAAGCGGCGATGTTTCGTAGCGGCATGGCGGTGCAGACAGATAACCCAGAGGTGTTGCCAAGGTTGCAAGGTATTAGAGTCACAGATGGTGATTTCTTCAAGATGTTTGAGGTGCCCTTTGTCTTTGGTAATCCTTGGGACAAGGAGGTGGATCTGAATCCGGCCTATCAGGCGGTGATCGGTGAGAAGCTTAACCAAAAATTGTTTGGCGGTGAAAATAGCGTGGGCAAAACCATCTACCTCAATCGTAAGCCCTATCAGGTGGTGGGGGTGATTGGCGACTGGAATCCTCAGCCTAAGTATTACGACCCCACCAGTGGCGCCTTTGCTAAATCGGAGCAGATCTTTGTTCCATTTTCCTTGGCGGCTAACGAGGAGTTCAGCATCTGGGGCAACTCATCTGGCTGGAAATATGAGCAGATGAACAACTATCAGGACAGGTTGAATTCGGAGAAGGTGTGGCTGGAGTATTGGACCTATCTGCCGACGAGTGAAGATCGGGCCGCTTATAAGAGCTATCTCGCCAACTATGTGGAGCAGCAGAAGGCGTTGGGTCGTTTTACAGATAACAAGTCGCCTGAAGATTCCCTGCTTATGTCTGACGTCGCAGGCTGGTTGGAGCGCAGCCATGTGGTGCCGGAAGATAATAAGATATTGGTGGGGTTAAGCGCCCTGTTCCTCAGCGTCTGCCTGGTCAATATTCTCGGACTGATGTTGACCAAGTTTCTTAAGCGTGCCCCCGAAGTGGGAGTCAGACGTGCCATCGGTGCCAGCCGTGCGCAAATCTTCTCTCAGTACATGGTGGAAGTCGGGGTTATCGGCCTGTTTGGTGGCCTGGTGGGGCTGTTGTGGGCCTGGGGTGCTCTTTATGCCCTGTCTGCTCGCTTTGGCGTCGCCGAGGGACTGACCCATCTCTCTATGAGTATGTGGCTGATCACTCCAGCTATCGCCGTGGGCACCGCATTGTTGGCCGGACTCTATCCTGCCTGGGTAGTGTGCCGCACTAAACCAAGCGTCTACTTGAAGAGCCAATAAGGGATTGAAAATGCTTAATATTAAACCAATTTTTAGCAGCTTGTTGCGCAGTAAGAGTGGCCCAGTATTGCTGTTTGTACAGATAGTCCTATCGGTGGCGATTGTCGCTAATGCCAGTTTCATCATTCATGAGCGTCTGCAGTTGATGCAGCGCGACTCTGGCATAGACGAAGAGCAGGTACTGACCTTTAGTGTGTTTAACTTCGATCCCAGCATAGATGGCGAACAGCAAAATAAGATCGATCAGCAGATCCTGCGCGCTTTGCCTAACGTAGAGGCGGCCACCTCCACTAACATGTTACCCCTGAGCGGCAGTGGTTGGTCGAGCACCCTCAATCTGGGGCCAGATCCTGAGACGGCCAAGTCAACGCCACAGTTTGCCATGTACCTGGGCACAGAGCATACCGTTAAGACGCTTGGGCTCAAGCTCGTCGAGGGGCGTAATTTCTACGCCGATGAGATCAATAAGAGCGTCAACGATCCCGGTAAGCTGGCGATCATCTCCAAGGCATTGGGTGAGGCGGTATGGCCGGGTGAGTCGGCCATCGGTAAGTTGCTCTATGTCGATGATGAGCAGCTTGAGGTGGTTGGCGTGGTGGAGAAGTTTCAGGGCGCCTGGGTCGACAGCGACGAGCTTGAATACAGTGTGATCCACAACGTCGACTTTGCGGGTTATAGCTATATGGTGCGTGCGGAGCCCAGTCAGCATGAGGCGTTGCAGGATGCCATCACCAAGGCGTTGATGAAGGAGAATCCTAACCGAGTGATTGACGATTTTCAGTCTGTCGCCGAGGTGAAGAAGCGCTCCTACCGGGATCACGAGCTGATGATAACTGTGCTCTCTATGATGGTGGTCCTGCTGCTGTTGATAACCAGCCTGGGCCTGACAGGTATGGTGATGTTCAATATCCAGCGCCGCACTAAGCAGATAGGCACTCGTCGCGCTCTGGGAGCGACCAAGGGAGATATATTGAGCCTCTTCCTGGTGGAGAACTACCTCATCTGTCTCTCGGGTGGGATATTAGGCGCCAGCCTGGCGGTACTGCTGGGGCAGCAGTTGATGAAGTACTATGATCTGCCGCAGCTCAACCTCCTCTACCCGGTACTGACGGTAGTGGGTATGTTGCTGGTGACCACGGTTGCCGTAGTGCTGCCGGCACGCAAGGCGGCGAACATCTCGCCGGCCATGGCGACCCGTAGCGTCTAACACAAGGATGTTAACCCAAGGTCGTTAACCACAGACTCACCGGACGCGTTTGCCCTTTTCATCGGCGGCGCTTTCGGTTAGTTTGTTGTTTTTATGTGTAAAAGGCTTAGGGTCTGTTTATCTTTCAGGTTTAATTTATGTTCAATCTAAACGCATTTTTCTCAAGGCATGCGCAATGCGGCATAGCAGCGCTATGTTAATTGCGTATAACACAGAGCAGGAGGCGTTTAGATGAACCCCTTGGGCAGCGTTTGTAGGCCATTTCTACGGCGTTCTCGCCAGTTAGAGTAGAACAACTATAGGATACAGGTTTTGTCGTGTATCAATCACAGACAAACGGCTGCAGAAACAAACAGGAAAGGTCAACAGACCCTATTAGAAGATATGGATACGATTCTCATCGTCGATGACAACCAGGCAGTTTGCAGCGCGCTTTCTTTGATGCTGGAGCTCAATGGATTTAAGACCCTAAGTTGTTTCTCGCCCGACGAAGCACTGGCGTTGGTGGCCGAGCAGGAGATCGCCCTGGTGATCCAGGACATGAACTTCACCCAGGACACCACCTCAGGCGAAGAGGGCAAGCGCCTGTTTTACGACATTCGCGCCTGTCAGCCACAGCTGCCCATCATACTCCTGACCGCCTGGACTCAACTGGAGCTGGCGGTTGAGCTGGTAAAAGAGGGCGCCGCCGACTACATGGGCAAGCCCTGGGACGATGACAAGCTACTTAACAGCGTCAACAACCTGATCTCCCTTCACACCCTGTCACAGCAGAACTCTCAGCTGGCCCGCTCGGAGCATCAGCGGATGTCGGCGATAAAGGATGCCGATCTTTGCGGCATTGTCTTTGGCAGCGGCGCGATGCAGCGCTGCATCGACTTGGCGCTGCAGATCGCCAAATCCGACGTGTCAGTATTAATCACAGGGCCCAACGGTGCCGGTAAGGATAAGCTGGCGGACATACTGCACGCTAACTCGCCCCTCAAGCATAAGCCCTTCATCAAGGTAAATATTGGCGCGCTACCTATGGAGCTGCTGGAGGCAGAGCTGTTTGGCGCTGAGGCGGGCGCCTTTACCGGCGCCAATAAGACGCGTATCGGCCGTTTCGAGGCCGCCGACGGTGGCACCCTGTTTCTCGATGAGATAGGCAACCTGCCACTGTCTGGGCAGGTGAAATTGCTGCGTGTGTTGCAGACCGGCGAGTTCGAGCGTCTGGGCAGCCACCAGACCCGCAAGGTGAAGGTGCGGGTGATCAGCGCTACCAATGCGGATCTCGCCGATGATATTGCCAGCGGTCGTTTCCGTGAGGATCTCTTCTACCGTCTCAATGTGATCGAGCTGGCCCTGCCGCCCCTTAATCAGCGTCAGGATGATATTTTGCCCCTGGTGAATCACTTCATCGGTCAGGACTTTAGCCTGAGTAAGCCCACCCAACAGGCGTTGGTCAGCTATCCTTGGCCGGGCAATGTGCGCGAACTGGAGAATGCCTGTAAGCGAGCGGTGATCCTGGCAGCCAGCCCCACACTGACCATGGCCGACTTTGGTTTGAAGCCTGTGAGCGGCGAGCAACCTGTTTCCGCGCCTAGCCCTGTCGAATCACAACAGGCTCAGGAAAAGAGGTTGGGTGATGCGCTGACCCAGGATAGCGCTTCGTCTGAAGCGGACAGGGTGTCAACAGCTGAGACCAGCCGCAGCGAGCCTACCGAAGCCGATATCGAGCAGGCCCTGGCAGAGCATAACGGGGTGATCGCCCGTGTGGCCAAGTCGCTGGGGCTAAGCCGTCAGGCGCTCTATCGCCGCATGGAAAAATTTGGGATCGAGAAATGACCCTGACGCTGCGCACTAAGCTTATCTGGGGCAATGTGATAGCCAGTCAATTGGCGATCGGCCTGTTTGCTTTGCTGTTAGTAAATCTGGTCCCAGAATTGTCGCAGAGCCTGACTCTAGGGCCTGTGCTGACTTGTATGCTGCTGGCTGGTGCCTTGGTTTGGCTCTTGACCCGCTGGTTGACCCAAGGGTTATCCACCAGTCTCAAGGCGCTGGAGGTCGGACTGCTTAACATCAAAGACAATGATTTCAGCGTCAATATTCCCGAGAGCGGCGACAGTCAGCTTAAGGCGTTGTCGCGTTTGTTTAACGAGTCGGCGGCGGTACTTCGCCGCGAGCGTCAGTATATCTATCAGCGTGAGCTGTTGCTGGACAAGGTGATCCAAAGTTCTCCCAATGTAATGGTATTGCTCGATGATCGTCAGCGCATCATCTATGCCAACGACGCCGCCCGTCATCTGTTTGCCAAGGGAGCCAGGATCGAAGGGGGCATGCTCGAAGAGCTGCTAAGTGGTGTCAGTGAAGAGCTGGCGAGCGCGGTTATTAATCCCAAGGGTGGCCTGTTTACACTCGCAAGCCTAGATGAGGGCGGCGAAGATGAGACCTGGCATCTCTCTCGCGGACGCTTTCTGCTCAATGGTCAGTATCATCATCTTATCCTGCTTAAGCAGATGACCCGGGAGCTAAACCGTCAGGAGGTGGCGGTGTGGAAGAAGGTTATCCGCATCATCAGCCATGAGCTCAACAACTCGGTGGCGCCTATCGCCTCTATGGTGAACTCGGGGCGCAAGCTCACCGCGCCGCTTGATGACCCTAAGCTTAAGCTTATCTTCGATACCATAGAGGACAGAACCACCCACCTGAGTCAGTTTATCTTCAACTATGCCCGTTTCGCTAAACTGCCTCTGCCCAAGCGTAGCGAGGTGGATTGGCACAAGCTGGTGGCTCAGTTGGCGGAGCATTTTGGTTTTACCTTAGTGGGGGAACTGCCCCAGCGCTGCGGTTACTTTGACCTTATTCAGCTGGAACAGGTGTTGTTGAATCTGCTGAAAAATGCCCATGAGTCAGGCTCGAAGGAGGAGGCGATCACCTTGAGTGTTAATGAGCAGCATCTGGCCGATGGCAGTGACGGGGTGAATATCGAGATAGCCGATGAGGGCAGTGGTATGTCGCCGGAGGTTTTAACCCAGGCGCTGCTACCTTTCTACTCCACCAAGCACTCTGGCACTGGATTAGGCTTGGCCTTGTGTAGGGAGATCATCGAGGCCCATGATGGTCGCATCAGTTTGCATAATCGTGAGCAGAAGGGGTTAGTGGTCCGCATCTGGCTACCCTATGATTTAACTCAGTCTCAGGCTTAGCCTCAACGTGGAACTCAGCCAAGCGCTTAAATAAGACTTACTGAAACAGCAAGTTAAGATAAAAAACACCGCCTTCGGGCGGTGTTTTTTATTGGCGAGATGAGCAATGGTTAGGCTTCAACCTGCCATTCTACGGTTTCGCCAGCGCGGATTGGCACGACGCCTGTGTCACCCAGTGGATAAGTGGCTGGTACTTCCCAGCTTTGCTTGACCAGAGTGATGGTGTCTGTGTTGCGCGGTAGGCCGTAGAAGTCAGGGCCGTTGAAGCTGGCAAAGGCTTCTAATTTGTCCAGTGCATTCACTGACTCGAACGCCTCGGCATAAAGCTCAATGGCGGCATGAGCCGTGTAGGAACCCGCACAGCCACAGGCGGCTTCTTTACGATCTTTGGCGTGTGGCGCCGAATCTGTGCCCAGGAAGAACTTCTTGCTGCCGCTTGCTGCCGCCGCCAGCAGTGCCTGCTGGTGGGTGTTGCGCTTGAGAATAGGCAGACAGTAGAAGTGAGGACGAATACCGCCGGCCAACATATGGTTGCGGTTATAGAGTAGGTGGTGAGCCGTGATAGTCGCGGCCACATTGTCAGGCGCGCCCATGACGAAATCCACCGCATCTTTGGTGGTGATATGTTCCAGCACTATCTTAAGTGACGGGAAGTCGGCAACTACCTGCTTGAGGGTATTGTTGATAAAGGTGGCTTCGCGGTCGAAGATGTCGATGCTCGAATCTGTTACCTCACCGTGGACCAAGAACAGCATGCCCACTTCCTGCATCGCCTCGAGTACCGGGTAGATGTTCTTCACATCTGTCACACCCGAGTCAGAGTTAGTCGTGGCGCCCGCAGGATAGAGCTTGGCGGCAACTACCTTACCCGAGGCCTTGGCGGCGCGGATATCGTCAGCCGTAGTATTGTCGGTCAGATAGAGCACCATCAGAGGTTCGAAATTGGTGGTGCAGACCGCTTTGATGCGCTCATAGTAGGCCAGCGCCGAGTCGACATTGGTGGCCGGAGGCACCAGGTTTGGCATGATGATGGCGCGGCCCATGTAGCGGCCAGTGTCTCTTACGGTATCGGCCAGCACGTCACCATCGCGTAGGTGTACATGCCAGTCATCGGGGCGGGTAATGGTTATTTTGGTCATCGAGGTATCTTTCTTTTGCGTAGAGTGGCTGGATCTTATGTGGCTAAGGTAAGCCTGTAAAGGGCTATCTTCGCCAAATATACCTTTGTGACTTGGCTTTTAGTGTGACAATTTTTTGCAATTGATTGTCGGTGATGCCACCGAGATCACTGTTTTTATTATTCACTTAGATTTTTCTAATAAAAGGAATTTGCATGTATTGGCGAATGTAATACACTCTCGGCCAAGGTCTGATTTGTGCAGTAGGAGAAGCATTGAGATGAAGAAGATACTGATCATAGGCGGCGTCGCGGGTGGTGCATCGGCGGCGGCAAGGGCGCGCAGACTCAGCGAAACCGCCGAAATCATCATGTTTGAGCGCGGTGAGTATGTGTCATTTGCCAACTGTGGTCTGCCCTATCATATCAGTGGCGAAATCGCTAAGCGCAGCGCCCTTGTGCTGCAGACTCCGGAAAGCTTTAAAGCCAGATTTAACGTTGATGTACGCGTGATGCATGAGGTGGTTGCTATCGATCGCGCCGCCAAGTTAGTAACCGTCAGACGTCTGAGTGATGGCAGCGAATATCAGGAAAGTTATGATGCCTTGCTGCTCAGCCCTGGTGCAGCGCCTATCGTGCCGCCAATCCCTGGCATAGACAACCCGTTAACCCATTCGCTGCGCAATATTCCCGATATGGATCGCATTCTGCAAACGATCCAGATGAACAATGTCGAACACGCTACGGTTGTTGGTGGTGGCTTTATCGGTCTGGAGATGATGGAGTCCCTGCATTATCTCGGTATTAAGACCACGCTACTGGAGCTGGCACCTCAGGTGATGACCCCTGTTGACCGTGAGATGGCGGGCTTTGTCCATCAGGCGATCCGCGAGCAAGGTGTTGATCTGCGCCTGGACACGGCGTTGAAAGAAGTCAATTATCAGGCGCAAACTCACGTGGCGAGCGACGCCGCCGGTGAAGAGACCGCCCATCAGCATCTAAAGGGACGCCTTAACCTCACCTTGAGCAACGGCGAGACGCTAGATACAGATCTGTTGATCATGGCCATTGGCGTGCGCCCCGAGACGCAGCTGGCCCGCGATGCGGGACTGGCGATTGGTGAGCTTGGTGGCATCGCGGTGAACACCATGATGCAGACTAGCGACCCCGCTATCTATGCGGTGGGCGATGCCGTCGAGGAGCAAGATTTCGTTACCGGTCAGGCTTGCCTGGTGCCCTTAGCGGGTCCGGCAAATCGTCAGGGCCGCATGGCCGCCGACAACATGTTTGGCCGCCAAGAGCATTATCAGGGCACTCAGGGGACGGCGATCTGTAAGGTGTTCGATCTGGCCGTTGCTGCCACCGGCAAGAATGAGAAACAGCTTAAACAGGCTGACATCGCCTATGAGAAGGTCTATGTGCATACCGCCAGCCACGCCAGTTACTATCCTGGCGCCGAGGTAGTCTCTTTCAAACTGCTGTTCGATCCCGTTAAGGGTACCATCTTAGGGGCTCAGGCCGTGGGCAAAGATGGTATCGATAAGCGCATCGACGTGATGGCGGTTGCCCAGCGCGCCGGCATGACGGTTGAGCAGCTTCAGCATCTTGAGCTGAGCTATGCACCGCCATACGGCAGTGCCAAGGATGTCCTCAATCAGGCAGCCTTTGTGGCCAGCAACATCATTAAGGGTGATGCCACACCGATTCATTTCGATCAGATAGATGATCTCAGTGATGATCAACTGCTGCTGGATGTGCGTAACCCTGGCGAGCTTAAAAATGGTGGCTTCGAGGGCGCGGTTAATATTCCGGTGGACGAGCTGCGCGATCGCATGCATGAGCTGCCTAAAGATAAGGAGATAGTGATCTTCTGTCAGGTAGGGCTGCGGGGTAATGTGGCCTATCGTCAGCTGGTCAACAATGGCTATCGGGCGCGTAACCTCATCGGCGGTTATCGCACCTATAAGTTTGCCACTCTTTAAATTTTCACCAGAGGGTCGAATGGCCCTCTCGCTTTCTTTTCGCGACAGATGAAAGAGGTACTCGATGTTTTCATCACTCGCTATCGCCTTGTGCGGTGGTCTATTGATTGGCTTGGCGGCAAGCCTGCTCTTGGTCGTTAACGGCCGAATCGCCGGTATTAGCGGCATCATATATGGCGCCCTGTGGCGCCGAGAGTCTAAGTCCATATTGGGCTGGCAAGTTTATTTTCTCGCAGGGCTGGTGTTAAGCGGCCTGTTGCTGGCCGCGCCACTTAAGGAGTGGCTGGCGATTGAACCTGTGGTCTTGAGTGCCGGGGGGATCGCCTTGCCGACCCTACTGCTGGCAGGTTTGCTGGTGGGCATAGGCAGTTCTCTGGGCAACGGCTGCACCAGCGGCCATTGCATCTGCGGCATCGGCCGTTTGTCGCCGCGTTCCATTGCCGCGTCGCTGGTGTTCATGTTGGTGGGCATAGCTGCCGCCGTATTGCTGAACTAGGGGGCGATATGCGTAATTTAATTGCTTTACTCTCGGGCCTGTTGTTTGGTGCCGGTCTACTGCTCTCGGGCCTTGCCGATCCCGCTAAGGTGCTGGGCTTTTTGGATGTCAGCTTGATCGCGAGTGGTCAGTGGGACCCCAGCCTAATGTTGGTGATGGGCGGTTCCCTTAGTGTCTATCTGCCCGTTTATCTCTTGTGGGTCAAACCCAGAATGGCCCAAAAGTTAGGTCCTGTGCTGGATAGTCATTATCAGGTGCCAAACAAGACACGTATCGATGGTCCTCTGGTGGTGGGTGCAGGGCTATTTGGACTGGGATGGGGCATGTTAGGTATCTGTCCGGGCCCAGCCGTGGTGAATCTCTCCAGTTTCGATCCCTTGGCGTTGGCCTTCATGGCGGCGATGATCTTAGGCGCCTATTTAGGTCGCCTGCTTCAACGCCTGCAACAGCGCAGAGTGCAGACACAGGTCGAGGCTTAACTTACTTATTTTAGTGCGAAAGTACTTGGCAGCGCCTGGCTTTGATGCTTAGCTAATAGTGATTGATGGGGCGCGATGTTCGCGTCTCATTCTGGCCTTCACTTGACGAGTGTTGAGGCCTAGCTGTTTAGGAGGCGCTGATGCATCGATATCGATTTCCCCATTATATTCTCTCCCTTGAGGCAAGCCCGGTACGCTAAATATGGCTATGATGGGGCTGAGCTTACTGTTACTCCTGGCGCTGTGCGTGCTGGTGTTTCTCTTGCTGCGAAGACGCAGCTGGGAGCCATTACGCTTTGAAACCTTAGCCTCCCAACTGGATGACGGTGTTATCCTTATCGATGCTAAGGGCAGTATTCTTGCCCATAATGCCCTGGCGGTGAGTTTGATGCAGGAGGAGGCGACCGATCTTAGGGGCAAGTCGCTGGCCTTGTGGCTTAAAGATTCTAATGGGGCACAACTGCGACAGATTGACGATCGTCAGTTGGGGACCAGTTTGAATCTGGGGCGTGAGTTCTTAAGTTTTACCCGCCTGAGCCAAGAGGCGCGCGGCCAGCTACTCATAGTGCGTCACCACTCCCTAGAGCAGGATATTCGTCAGGATATTACCCGTTATCATCACAGTCAGTATTTTGCCCAAATAGGCACCTGGGACTGGGACGTTGACACAGATACCCTCTATTGGTCCGATGCTATCTATGGCATCTTCGGCTACAAACTGGGGGAGGTCACCCCAAGTTATGAGTTCTTCTATTCTCGAGTTCACCCTGAGGACCGCGAAAAGGTTAGGGCGGGCGAAGAGCGCTGTATTGCTACCGGTGAGAATCACGACGAGGAGTACCGTATCCTCTGGCCTGACGGCTCGGTGCGCTGGGTGCGCGAGACGGGTAACCTGGTGAAAGACAGCGAAGGGGAATTGCTTAAGATGGTGGGTGTGGTGCGCGATATCACACAGGATAAGGCGCTGCACAACAAGCTTGAGCAGATGGCACATCAGGATCCTTTGACCGGCTTACCCAATCGTTTACAGCTCGAACAGCATCTGGCACAGGCGATAGCGCGAGCCAGTCAAATAAAGTCGCGAGTGGTGCTCATCTTTATCGACCTCAATAACTTTAAACAGATTAACGACACCCTTGGCCATCAGGCGGGCGATCGCGTCTTGATGACGGCAGCCGAAAGGCTAAAAACCTGGCAGCGGCCAGAGGATCTGGTGGCGCGTATTGGTGGTGATGAGTTTGTCATCATGGTGCCAGATCTTCCTCTGGAGGCGATGCTTGAACAGGAGATCTCAGCACTTGCTAAAGGACTGTTTGAAGGATTTGGTGAACCCCTCTTGCAGACAGGAAAGGGGATTCAAGCCAGCTTAGGTTTTGCCGTTTATCCCGATCATGCCAGCAATATGGATGCCCTGCTGCATGTGGCCGATCAGGCGATGTATGTCGCCAAGGGGCGTGGGGATGACCAGTACCATCTGGGGCCAGATCTTCGTGCCGATCTCGGCCACCGTCTGGCGCGCTAAGGCTTCCTCATTAGCGGCTAAGAGCCTCCAGAGCCTGACATGTCTGGTTCTGGTCGCGCTTGCGGCGCAAAAATAAGCCGTAATACCAGCTCATTGCCGAGCACCAAGCGATCGCCAAACTCCACACGTCGTGTGATAGAAAATGTGCGCCTCTGAGCTGCTGCGCCACGCCAAAGATAACCCCCAGCCCAAGCCCAAAGCCCAGCCCCAACCAGCGATAGCGCGGCGCGTAGCTAAGGGCAAAGAAGTAGAATGCTACCCAGGCATAGCCGCCGCTAGAGTGACCCGCCGGAAAGCATTGCCCGGGCGAGTTGGCATCAACCTTAGGTGAAAACAGCGAAAAGTAATCGGCAGCTCCCCCGAATATCTTCAGATGCCAGGGGCAATCGAGATGAATAAAAGACTTACCGAGTCTGACCAATATCACGCTGCTGAGCACGCTCATCAAGAGAAAGATCAAACCTCGGCGATAGTATGCCAGGGTGGCTTTTTTGCTGCTCAGGGCGAGCAGACTAATGACTATGACTCCTAGCAAGATCACCAGATCGCGGCCACCGACATGGATCAGTTTTTCTGTCAGCCAGGCGCTGCGTAGCGGCCAGCCATCGATACCGCCTTCGAGGTGAAACAGCCATTGGCTGAGGGCGAGGTCGATATGAAACAGTTCGATCAGCATGGCAGCCAGGATAAACAGCATGCCGGGTACTAGAAGATGTTGGCGCCAAAAGGCGGTAGAGGTTTGCGTGTCTGCTGACATATAGATTGCCCCATTGGCACCTCGGTTGAGGTGCTAAATCAAAACAAAGTGCTGGGGACAAGTCTATGGGTAAGGGCGTGAATATTATGTCAACAAGCTCTACCTAAGGAGCAAGGCTGAGGAGTTAGTTGGCGGCCGCCTTGATCGCCTGTCCCAGCGCCAGTACGCCATTGGTTCGCGATGGGCTTAGCTGACCACTGAGTCCCAACTGCTCGAAATAGGCGTCAAGATCCAGGGCTGCGATGCTGGCCTTATCTTGCCCATGCGTAACGGTCAGCAGCAGGGCGATCAGTCCCTTGACGATACGGGCGTCGCTGTCCGCCAGGTAGTAATGTTTGCCGTCAATCTCTCTGTGATAGAGCCAGGCGTTGCTCTCGCAGCCTCTGACTTGAGCCGAGGGTTGCCGTAAGGCCTCGTCCAAAGACGGTAGGCGTTTGCCCAGCAACATCAGGGCGCGGTAGCGCTCCTGCCAGTTTGTCGCCTGGGTGAAGCTTGGCAGTATCTCCTGGGGATCCAGTTCGAGGCGGGTAAAGGCCTCTGGCTCTGGGCTTAAGGGGGTATCACTCATCTAGGACTCATCTTCGTCAGTTGTGGCGCGAGTTAGCGTCAATTAAAGCAAAAGGTCTTTTACCGATTGTAGCGCCTCGATAAAGCGATTTATATCTTCATCGCTGGAATAGACGCCGAGCGAGGCACGGCAGCAGCCTGAAAGGCACAGTGTTTGCATCAGCGGCATGGCGCAGTGATGACCGCAGCGCACGGCGATCCCTTGTTGATCCAACAAGATCCCTACATCCTGGTGATGTTCGCCGGTGAGGTTAAAGGCCACCGCGCCGACATTGTCTTCGTGGGCGCCATAGAGGGTGATCCCGCCGAGGGCGTTTAGCTCGGCCTGCAGGCGTTTGAGCAGCACCTGTTCATGGGCCCTGATTTCAGCCCTTGGCAGCGACTGAAGAAAGTCGATAGCGGCGCCCAGGCCAATAACCTCGGCGATGGGCGGCGTACCCGCCTCGAGACGATTGGGCAGTATATTAAATGTGGTGCCCTCGAAGCTGACCTGTTTGATCATCTCGCCGCCGGTAAGCAGGGGCTCGAGTTTGTCTAGCTGATCAAAGCGGCCATATAAGATGCCAACGCCGGTCGGGCCATACATCTTATGGCCGGAGAAGAGGTAGAAGTCGCAGTCGATGGACTGTACATCCACCTCAAGATGGGCGATCGCCTGGGCGCCATCGATAAGGGTCAGAGCGCCAACCGCCTTGGCCTGGCTGACCATCTCGGCTACTGGGTTAACCGTGCCCAGCACGTTGGAAACATGGCTCAGGGCAACGATACGCGGCTGACGTTTGAGCAACTCACGGTAGGCCGTTTGATCCAGACGTGCGTCATGGGTCAGTGGGATGGGGACGATTTCGGCGCCAGTTTGCTTGGCCAGCATCTGCCAGGGAACGATATTGGCATGATGGGCGGCGCTGTCGATCAGAATCAGATCTTGCGGTTTTAATTGGGATGCTAACCCTTGGGCGACCAGGTTGATCCCTTCTGTAGTGCCATGGGTGAAGATGATCTCTTCTCTTCTGGCGGCATGAATAAAGTGTTGAACCTGGCTGCGCACCGCCTCATATTGGCTGGTGGCTCGGGCGGATAGCTGATGGGCGGCGCGATGCACATTGGCATTATCTTGGGCGTAATAGCGGGTCATGGCGTCGATCACCCCTTGGGGTTTCTGACTGGTCGCGGCCGTGTCCAGATACACCAGGGGATAGTCGCCGAGTGTCTGGCTGAGGGCAGGAAACTGACTGCGCAGCTGGCTAAATTCCATCAATTGGGTCCGTTGCGTGGTTCAAACAAAAAAGGCGCTCAGATCTTGGGAGATCTCAGCGCCTATTGCAAGTTGCATTTCGTCTTTTAGGCTGGCTAGGTTCACAAACCCCTTTTAAGGGCAGGGGATACGGTAGATGCTCGCCAGCTCGTCGATTCTGCCTAGCAGTTCATCGCTCAGGCTAACCGAGGCGCTGTCGATATTCTCTTTGAGCTGCTCGAGGTTGGTCGCCCCTATGATGTTGCTGCCCACGAAGCGGCGGCCGTTAACGAAGGCCAGGGCCATCTGCGCCGGACTCAGGTTAAATTCCCGTGCCAGCTCGACATAGGCCTGAGTGGCATCTAAGGCCATCTGCGAGCCAGTATAGCGGGCGAAGCGCTTGAACAGGGTGAGTCTGGCTCCATCTGGCCATTGGCCGTTTAGGTATTTACCACTCAGGGCGCCAAACGCCAGCGGTGAGTAGGCCAGTAGCGGTAACTCTTCGCGATGAGCGATCTCTGCCATACCCACTTCAAAGCTGCGATTGAGCAGGTTGTAGGGGTTCTGCACGCTGATGATGCGCGGCAGGCCATGTTTTTCCGCCAATTGCAGATACTTCATCAATCCCCAAGGGGTCTCGTTAGACACCCCTATGTAGCGGATCTTACCCGCCTTGATCAGATCGGCCAGGGCCTCGAGAGTATCGACTATGGGGGTGAGCTTCTCCTGGTCATCTTGCTGGTAGAAGAGCTCGCCGAAGAAGTTGGTGTTGCGATCCGGCCAGTGCAGTTGATAGAGATCTATGGTTTCAATCTGCAGACGCTCTAAGGAGTCGTTGACCGCCTGATGTATGTTGCGCCAGTCCAGCGCCATGTTTTGACGAATATAGTCGCTCTTACCGCCTGGCGCGGCCACCTTGGTGGCGATCACTAAATTGTCGCGATTGCCACGTGCCTTGAGGTAGTTGCCAAGTATGCGCTCGGTTTCGCCCTGGGTTTCTGCCTTGGGAGGCACAGGGTACATTTCGGCGGTATCGATAAAGTTGATGCCTTGTCCGATGGCGTAGTCGAGCTGTTCGAAGGCCTCAGCCTGGGTATTCTGTTCACCCCAGGTCATGGTGCCCAGGCTAATTTTACTGACGTCTAAGCTGGAATGGGGGAGTCTAGTATAGTCCATTCAAATCTCCAGAATGCGCAAGGATTACCTTTGAGGCTAGCAAGCTTTTTTAGGAAACACTAGATAAATTAACTCATCGTGAAGTAACAAAATATCTCGATGATTTAATTGTAATTTCTCTGGTTAAAGTTTGAGCAGCATAGGCATTTCGCAGGCATCGTGACCCGTGTTACCAAGGGGAGCATCCAGATGTTCGAATCCCAGTTTTTCATATAGCTTAACCGCCTCATGCAAACAGGCGGTAGTTTCAAGATAGCAGAGGCTAAATCCCTGGCGTCTGGCAAACTCAAAGGCCTGCAGCGCCATGCGCTTAGCGAAGCCCTTACCTCTGAGCTTGGGGTCGAAATACATCTTCTGCAGTTCGCAGATCTCACTATGGCCGGGTAGGGGAGCGATACCGACGCCGCCCATGACCAAGCCCTTATAATCCACCACCCAGTAGTGCGCCTTGTCGCCTTGGTAGACGCTGTAGAGATCGTCCAGGGTGGGATCGGCGACGCTATAGCCTTTGTCTGGGGTTAAACCATATTCGGCAGAAACGTTACGGATCACCCGGGCAATATGGCGGTTATCTTGTTCTTCAAGGCTTCTGATCTCATAGCCTTGCTGGGCGTTCGCCAGCTCTATGGCCCGGGTATATTGGCTGAGGCTGGCTTCGAGCTGGGCGATCTGCTCAAGTGAAAGCTGGGCCAGGATCTCCTGGTACATCTTGTTTTGTTGCTCATTTAAGCGGGTGAGCTGACGTTTGCCCTGAGGGGTCAGCTGGCACAGAGAGCTACGGCTGTCTCTGGGGTTGTTACGGCTCTTGGCAAAGCCCTTTTCGCATAGCTGGCTGACGGCACGGCTGGCGTTGGACTTGTCGATATTCAGCGCCAGCGCCAACTGCTTTATTGAAAGCTCCTGGGAGTCGAGTTCAATCAAGGCGTGGGCCTGCACCGGTGATAGTGGTAGATCGCCGCAGGCTGAGTTGAGCATGCCAAGCTGCCTTACCAATAGCCTGGAGAGGCTACGCAATGAAGAGCAAGTCTGCGGCAGTTCTATAGTCTGTGTGGGAGCTGAATCATCGAGTGTCGAAGGACAAAGTTGAGACATTGTGGCGATCCGAGTGTGCTATTTAGTTGCGGTTTACATCTAACTTAGTCGCCTAAATTTAGAAATGCAAGTTTTTGCTAATGTAGAGTATTTAAGCAGACGCAAGCTGTCGGCGTCTGCTGTTCACTTGGCTTATGCGAAGAGTTCTGGATTGAGTATTGGGGCCATCGCCAGCACGATCGCCTGGGTGTAGACACTCTCTCTGCTGGCCCTACCTTGGGTAAACAGGCCGATGGCACCGCCTTTTTGTTTGATATTGACCGTGTTGAACAACCTGTCCATCACATCGCCCAGCTCTTCACCGGCCACCAATGCCTGATAGACCTTGCCCGGCAGTGGTAATTGGGCACTACGTCCTATGCTCAGCTCATTGTTGTGAATGATCGCCATATAGGCATAGGTCGCCGCGCCATGGTCGAACAGATCTACGCCGCCCTCCATCGCAATATAGAGGTCGGCCTTTAGCTGCTCATTCTCCTGTCCCATCTGTGCACAGTAGCGGGCACGGTTGATGGCGCCTTCGCGGGTCTCTTCATCTGTCATCGGCTGCGGCGCAACTCCGGAAGGCGCATGTATTCCCTGGCAGCGGATCTCAGCATCGGGAAACAGCAGCGAGAGCGCCTGACGGGCGGCACCAATTTTGACTGGATTGGTTGAGCCAACTGTGATGCTGATGGTGGATTGATGGGTTAACGCACAGAGCATGGGGTATTCCAAAAGTGAATGAAACGACAGGGCGCTATTTTGCCACAAAGTAACATTTGATGCATGGCAGTGGCGAGTCGGTGGCAAGGGGAGATGCTTAACCTATTGAGTCGGGTCTATAGGGCTAATGACCCGTTTCTAATGGGGTTGCGTAAGAGGTCGCTCTAAATACCGTCTGGTGAACAATTGTAAAAAGGGTAGCACGGATGTGAGCTTTTGGTTCGCTTTGGTTATCGCTAGATTGCTTTTGTGAAAATTTACAACGGAATAATTTGGGCCTAGTTCACAAACTCGGTTTATTCTGAAATTTCATTACAAAATGAGGCGCCAGATCAATTTATCTCGGGGTCGCTGCTATATGCTGAGCGCGAATTTTAGTCGTACTCGCCGGGTTGAAAGCTTGCTCGGCGGGGCGTCGAAACACTCGAATGCTAAAGCATCGATAAGGTCAATTTATGCAAAACGAAGCGACAATCTCTGACGTTAATGTTACCCAGCGCCCTGGCTGGACACGTAATGACACTACCTGGATGTTGAGTCTATTTGGCACCGCAGTGGGTGCCGGTATTCTGTTTCTGCCAATTAATGCCGGCATGGGGGGATTTTGGCCCTTGGTATTGATGGCGTTGATCATCGGCCCTATGACCTATCTGGCCCATAGAGGTTTATCTCGTTTCGTCTGTTCTTCTCAACGACAGGGCAGTGACATTACCCATGTCGTAGAGGAGTATTTTGGTGTCGGCGCCGGTAAGGCGATCACCTTACTCTATTTCTTTGCCATCTATCCCATAGTGTTGATCTACGGTGTGGGAATTACTAATACCGTCGACAGTTTTATCGTTAACCAGTTGGGCATGGCCTCACCGCCACGCTTCCTGTTATCGGGTATTCTGGTGCTGGGTATGATGTCTGTGATGGTGTCTGGTGAGAAATTTATGCTTAAGGTCACCCAGCTGCTGGTCTATCCGCTGGTGGGGATCCTGGCCTTTATGTCTCTGTATCTGATCCCAAGTTGGAAGATGGACGCCCTGATGGAAGTGCCTGCGACAGGCGAGTTTTTGGGCACAGTGTGGTTGACCATCCCAGTGTTGGTGTTTGCCTTTAACCACTCGCCGGCGATCTCACAGTTCTCGGTATCACTCAAGAAGCAGTATGGTAATCAAGCCGCTAAGAAGGCCGATGTGATTTTGCGTAACACCAGCATGATGTTGGTGGGCTTCGTGATGTTGTTTGTCTTCTCATGCGTGCTGTCATTGAGCCCGGCGCAGCTGGCCGAAGCCAAGTCTCAAAATCTGCCGATCCTCTCTTATCTGGCCAACGTGCATGCCAGTGGTTTTGTAAGCTATTTTGGCCCCATCATTGCCGTGATCGCTATCGTCTCCTCTTTCTTTGGCCACTATCTGGGCGCCACAGAAGGTCTTAAGGGGATCATCACTAAGCAGCTGCGTAGCAGTAAGAAAGATCTATCCGATGCCAAGATCGACAAGTTTATTTTGGGCTTTATGTTCCTGACTATCTGGGGTGTCGCGGTGATCAACCCCAGCATCTTGGGCATGATTGAAGCTCTGGGTGGCCCTATTATTGCCGCCATTCTTTACCTTATGCCTATGTATGCGGTTTATAAGGTGCCTGCGCTGAAGGCTTATCGTGGCCGTATCAGCAACATCTTGGTGATCCTCGCAGGTCTGCTGGCAATGACCGCCATACTGTTTGGCATGCTCTCTTAATTAGCTCTCATCTGCGCGGTGTTTTGGCACCGCGCGATTGATGGTGGAAACAACTATGGTTAGCGCATTTGATATTTTTAAGATAGGTGTGGGTCCCTCCAGCTCACACACTGTCGGGCCGATGAAGGCCGCCAAAGGTTTTGTTGACGACCTGCGTCAGCGTGGAGAATTGCTGAATATTACCAGCGTCAAGGTCGACATTTATGGCTCCCTGTCGCTGACGGGTAAAGGGCACCATACCGATAGCGCCATCATCATGGGGCTGGCGGGTAACAGCCCTGAGACAGTGGATATCGATCTAACTCCTGAATTTATTCGCCAGGTGGCAATGACCTCTTGTTTGCCGCTGGGCAGCGAGGGTCACGGGGTGGATTTCCCACCCGAGGCCGTGGTGTTCCACCCTGAGGCGCTGGCACTGCATGAAAACGGCATGACGTTAAGCGCTTTTGTTGGCCAGCAGTGTGTCTATAAAAAGACTTACTATTCCATTGGCGGTGGCTTTATTGTCGATGAAGAGCACTTTGGCCTGACGGCGGCTAACGAAGTGATCTTGCCTTATCCCTTCGCCGATGCGAGTGAGCTGTTGGCGCTGTGCCAAGAGACTGGCATGAGCATCAGTGCCATCATGATGGCGAACGAGAAGGTACTGCATAGTGAGGCTCATATTGCCGAAGGCTTCGAGGCGATTTGGCTAACCATGAAGGAGGCCATAGAGCGAGGTTGTCAGACCGAAGGTGTGTTGGCCGGTCCGCTAAGGGTACCACGTCGCGCCCCCGCGCTATTTCGTCAACTGGTGAGTAATGAACGTCTGTCGTCTGATCCCATGATGATCGTCGATTGGATAAATATGTTTGCTCTGGCGGTAAGCGAAGAAAATGCCGCGGGTGGCCGGGTGGTGACCTCTCCCACCAACGGCGCTGCGGGGATCATTCCTGCGGTGCTGGCTTATTTCGATAAGTTTATTCAGCCAGTGGGGCCGAAGGAGTACACTCGCTACTTCCTCGCCGCCGCAGCGATTGGTGGTTTGTATAAACGTAACGCCTCTATTTCTGGTGCCGAAGTGGGGTGCCAGGGCGAGGTGGGAGTAGCTTGTTCTATGGCCGCTGCAGGATTGGCGGAGCTGATGGGTGGAAATCCGGCTCAGGTCTGTATTGCCGCCGAGATAGGTATGGAGCACAACCTGGGGCTGACCTGTGACCCGGTTGCCGGGCAGGTGCAGGTACCTTGTATCGAGCGCAACGCGATTGCCTCGGTGAAGGCGATTAACTCGGCCCGAATGGCGATGCGTCGTAACAGTGAGCCTAAGGTGAGCCTGGATAAGGTGATCGCGACTATGTATGAAACTGGTAAAGATATGCATGTGAAATACCGGGAAACCAGTCAGGGCGGCCTGGCGATTAAGGTGACCAGTATTTGTGCCTAAGCCAAATACTTACCAGAATAAAAAAACGCCCGTCAGGGCGTTTTTTATTGGGATGAATGGACCTACTTTTCCTCATACATCAGGTAGTAGCTCTGTTTCATGCCTAGGGCCTCATAGGTCTGCTGCGCCTTGCTGTTCTCTTGCTCCACATAGAGCCTGAAGCTGGCTGCGCCGCCGTTTTCTTCGGCGATCTTTTTAACGGATTGATACAGTTTGGCGTAGATCCCCTGGCGACGGTTTTGCGGGCGGATATAGACGCTCTGGATCCAGTAGTAATCTTTGGCGCGCCAGTCGCTCCACTCAAAAGTGACCATGAGCGAGCCTAAGATTTCGCCTGCTTCTTCAGCCACCAAGTAAAACCCCCGGGCAGGGTTTTCCAGAAGTGTCTGTACCCCTTGGGTCAGCGTGGCTTGGTCTAGCTCAAGGCCTTCGGTTTCGTTGGCCATGGCCTGATTAAATTGCACCAGTGCGTTGAGATCAGATTGTTGGCCTTTTCTTATTTGCATTATCGCCTCCTTCAAATTTGGCCATACTCTAGCATGCTTCATGGCTAAGCCAAGGCAGAATTTTTTCGATTGGCTCTTAGACTAAAGTCTAACTCTGCTATGCTTTTAAGATGGGTCAGCTAAGTGGCTATGGGGTGGGGAGATGAGTAATTCTGAACAGCAAAATGTTAATAAACTCAATCCAAATCAGCGGGGTAAGTTGGAGCATAGTCGAGAGCAGGAAGCAGTAAGTCACCTGCTACATTTTCTGCTTACCTTGGCGACCTTTGGCCTGTGGGGATTGGTGTGGTGGTATTTAATTCTGAAAGCTCAGGGAAAAGCTGAGCAACTGTTTCATGGCTTTGACGATGCTTATTGGAGTCATCTTATTGAGCGTGAGCAGCCTCCCGCCGCCTTACATACCTTCAGGGTTGATGCGAAACAGGAATCTGTCTATTTCGAGGCCTGATGGGCCCTCCCTTGATGTGAATCACAGCATATTACGCTTTTATCTGCTATCATCGCCGTCCAATTTGCGTCTGCGTCACGCGCGTCTTTCATGACGGCGGCAAGGGCTATCACTCTCGCGATTCAAGGTTATTAACATGCGTCAACAATCCCCTTCTTGGCTAGGCCGTGCCTGGTCTGGCTGGATGTCTGTGCCTCTTTGGCTACAAATCCTTATCGGTATGCTGTTGGGTATCTGCACTGGCCTGGGCCTGGGCGAACAAGCCGTAGTGCTTAAGCCCATAGGTACGCTTTTTGTCAACACCATCAAGATGTTGATCGTCCCCTTAGTGTTCTGCTCCCTCATAGTGGGGGTCACCTCTATGCAGGATACTGCCAAGATGGGGCGCATCGGTTTTAAGTCGTTTGCCTTCTATCTGGGTACTACCTCTATCGCCATCACGTTAGGTCTGGCCGTGGGCTACATTATGCAGCCTGGTGCTGGTCTGGGAATGACTTCGGAGGTGGCCAGCGGCGCAGTAAAAGAGGTGCCTTCTATCATGGAGACACTGATCAATATCGTGCCCACCAATCCGATTGCCGCCCTGGCCAGTGGTCAGATTTTGCAGGTGATCGTCTTTGCCGTTGCCTTAGGGATCGCCCTGGTGTTGATTGGCGATCATGGTAAGCCGGCAATCAAGGTGTTTGAGAGCCTAGCTGAGGCGATGTACAAGCTGACCGATATGATCATGAAACTGGCACCTTATGGGGTGTTTGGTCTCATGGCCTGGGTGGCCGGCCAATACGGCGTGGATATGTTGATGCCGCTGATTAAGGTGATCCTGGCGGTCTACATCGGCTGTGCCCTGCATATTATCGGCTTCTATAGCTTAGTGCTGACCTTTGTTGCCAAGCTGAATCCTATGCAGTTTTTCAAGGGAATTCGCAGCGCCTTGGCGGTGGCTTACACCACCTCAAGCAGCGCAGGAACTCTGCCTGCCAGTATGAAGTGCGCCAGCGAGTCCTTGGGGGTCAATAAGAAGATCTCCAGTTTCGTGTTGCCCCTGGGCACTACGATTAACATGGACGGTACCGCATTATATCAAGGGGTCACGGCGCTGTTTGTGGCTCAGGCCTTCGGTATCGATCTGACCTGGGTCGACTATATCACCATTATATTGACAGCGACCCTGGCCTCAATTGGCACCGCGGGTGTGCCTGGTGCCGGTCTGGTGATGCTGACGCTGGTGTTAACCACAGTTGGTTTACCGCTGGAAGGGGTCGCTATTATCGCGGGTATCGACCGTATCTTGGATATGGCACGTACCGTAGTGAACGTTTCCGGTGACCTAGTCGCCACCACAGTGATCGCCAAATCGGAAGATGAGCTGAATCTGGAACACTATAACGCCGATGCCGAGCGTAGTCAGGTGATGGCCGAGCAGCTGGATAAACAAACGAGTTAACAAATTGGGATAATAAAAAACCGCCGAAATGGCGGTTTTTTATTGCAGCCAGATAAGGATTATTGCTTGCTGAGTACCAGCACTGTGTTGCCGTCGGCGTCGCTGAGCAGCAGCTTACCTTTGGTTAATGTACCTTGAGTCACCATAGACATAGACTGCATCACCTTCTGCTCTTGCTGCATCAAGGCGTCAACACAGGCTTTCATGGTGTTGCCAGCGGGGGAGAGGGTTAAGCTGCGACCATCGAGTTGGTATTGACCGAAAAACTGATTGCAGCTGTTGTTGCCGCTGAGTGCACCATCTGCGGCGAAGACCAGCTGCGCCGGACTATAGTCGATCACTGGTTTGCCTTGGGTGGCTTCGATGTGCCAGGTGCCTAGAATATCAAGATCTTCGTTGTCGAGAATGGAGACACTTTGACAGGCTGATAAACCGAGTAGTGCGGTTGCGATAAAAATACACTTTTTAAACATGGGAGAGATTCCAAAACAGCGAGAAGAATATTTTGACAAGCTTAAGGCCAATTAAAAAGCCCTTTTTAGGGTTTTTCCATGATATTTTGTTCATGGTAAGCTGCTTCTGCTGTCGTTAAGATAAGGCCGACATCTTTGTGTCGAACAAGAGGAAAGATAAAGTGATGATGACCGGATTGAAAATTGCCCACTGGTTAGGCGTGATCATGGTGCTGGCGGGGCTGGGGATCTATGGTCTTACTCAGTGGACTGAGCAGATCCAAGGGATTCTGCTCGTTTCTAGCTTGATCGGGCTGGGACTCGTGATGATGTCACCTTTCCCCATCGTAATGTTTATTCAATGGGCAAAGGCGCAGGAGTCTGACCAGGCCTAAGCCGTGTAGTTCTTTTGCTGGCGAATCACACTGGCTTGTAGATTCTGCCTTGCGGCTTCTACCATAGGTTCTATCGCCAAATGGGTGTTGGGCGTGAAGAAACTGACACCGATCGCGATCTCTGCTTTTATCTCCTCTTTGGCAATCTGCTTGAGTAATCTCTTCGTCAAGGCATCCAGATTGGCCTGATTATCGACAAAGGCCAAAATAGCAAACAGTCCATCCTCGATGCGGGCAGATACGTCGGCGTCACGCATATTATGATGAATCACCCGCGCCAGCTGCCTTAGTCCCTGACTCTGTTCTAATGTCCCTTTGTACTGGGTCAGATCCTGAAGCAATACGATACCCGCGTGAGAACCGAAGCGGCGACTCAGGCTAAGCTGTCTTGGTGCCATCAGGTTAAAGCCATAGGGGTTGAGCATGCAGGTAAGATCGTCCTGTACCGACATCATCTGGATCTGCTGCATTAAAAACAGATGCTTAAGTTCAGACTGGATCAGCGCCTTGCTGTTTTCCAGTAACGGCAATAAGCGCCTAAAATGTTTGGTGCGTTGGCTGTCACAGATCAATATGACGCCGAAAGGTTGACCATCTGACCAGTATAGAGGCAAGGCAAGTAGCTGTGAAAATTGCGCTAAGTGGCTCTTACTGTCTTGGCTGCTGGTGAACTGCAGCAGACCATAACCCGTGTGGGCGCTCAGCGCCTGGGTCAGGCTGGCATCGTGAAATAGAGTGCCGGCGTAGAGGTTGAGATCGGTATCTTGGCGACTACAGACAACCTGGTATTCGCCTTCGATATGTTGCAGGACGATACAGGCCTTAGACTGATAAAATTCGTTAAGTAGATCAACTTGTTGCTGCCAACGTGGTAGTGTAATGGCAGGATGCCCAGATTCTCTGAGCCAAAGGCTGGTTTCGGCGCATTGTAGTAGCATAGTATTGCTCTCTTATTGTTATTATTAAATTGCATAACTCGCTAGGTGCGGTGCGTCAAACGAAAGTCTGACAGCACAAACTGTTTACATCATACTCAAAAATCATATGTTGTGAGAATGTAAATTTTCAAATTTGCGAACAAAATCTGCTTTTTATCTCCTTTAAGTACAATTTAACCTGTCATTTGTTCGGTTTCTCAGGCTTTGTGCAGACAGTGAAACTGCTAACGACACCTATACCCAAATCGACACAAAGAGCCCTAAAGCTAAATAACAGGGCTTATTTTACTTGCACCTCATCTTGAGTTGTTTGCTGTGATTTTAGCTGCTGTTTAGCTTGTTCCAACATGGGCGCTAACTTGGCCGAGGAGTCGGGAGAGAAGAAGGAGTGGCCAGCGTCGAGCTTTAGCCTATCGTTTTGCTGTAGCAGTAACTTTTCGACCCTGCGGCTGATATGGTTCAGATCTCGTTCTGCGTCGACAAATACCAGCACAACAAATTGGCTATGGCTGTAATGGGCGGCGATATCGGCAGTCCGTATGGTGTCTTGAATGATGTTGCCCAGCAATCGAATGTGTTTTTCTTCTATCTTGTCGATCAGTGGTGGGTTGGGATAAAGCTCGAAAAATAAGATGCCGGCATGGGCGCCAAAACGTCGGCCTAAGTTGAGCTGCCGGGGGGCCATCATGATAAATCCATAGTGGTTTAACATGCCGGTATCGCGATCGCGCATCGATAGCGACTCTATGCGCTGACTTTGGCACAGGAGTGCCAGATCTTGTTGCAGCAGGATCTGGAAGGGTTCCAGCATAAAGGCATTGGCGTTGGCCGTTTCGCTATTAGCCGGGTTGACCACAACGAGGCAACCAAAGATGGTACCGTCTGGCCAAAGGATTGGGCGTGATAGCAGATTGCTGGCGGTGGCGAGATCCTTAGGCAGTTCGGCATTGGATTCCAGGCTCAGGCTGATGCTCACCCCTTCTGGCTGACTGTTGGACATCCGGGTGAAAATATCAAACTTTTCATTGTATAAGGTGCCGGAGATGAACTTACGAGTGTCGTTAATGGAGCTGACGATGACCTCAAAACCTAGGTCAGTCTGCTGGGCAACAAAGGCGACGTCGGCTTCGAAGTAGCGCTTCATCAGCTCACATTGATGCATCCACCTGACTAAGTTGATTTGTGTATTATCGTTTTCAAGTATACTCACACCCGTATGAATGTTTTCCGGCAGCATGATCGACCCTAAGCTATTGGTGTTTCAGGTTTGTTAAGTTTGGTAGTCGATCTGATAATTTGCAAATAACCCAACAAATAAAGGGGATATCATTGGGACACATGGACCAAGAGAGTGAACTCTTGATTCGGCAGGCCAGCGCCGCCGATCTCGCTGCCATTACCGCCTTAGAGGCCAGTCAGTGGCAAGCCGAGTTGGCTCCCGAGCAGCGAGGCGAGCTGATGAGCGGACAACAATTTAGTGCCCAGTCGCTTAGTGATCTTATCAGCGACCACTATATTGTCGTGGCCCAGCATAAGGGGAAGATTGTCGGCTATGTGATTGCCGGCAGTTGGGCGTTTTTTGCGGCTTGGCCCATCTATCGTCGTCTGCTGAAAAACTCAACTGACCATAGCCTGGCTGGCCAGCCTCTGAGTGTCGATAACAGCTGCCAATATGGCCCCATCTGGATCGCGCCAGCCTATCGCGGCGCAGGGCTTTTTGCCGATATGGTCGCCAAGCTTAAGGCATTGGTTAAGCCTCAGTATTCCTTTATGTTGACCTTCATCGCCGAGGATAATGAGCGCTCTTTTGCCGCCCATACTCATAAGGCCGAGATGCAGGTGCTAGATTTTTTTGACTTCGATGACCGCGGCTATTATCTGTTAGCCACATCGACTCAGACAGATAGCGCGAGCTGTGCAGGAGGGCAAAGGTGACAAGAGAAACAAGAGTGACAAAGCCTAACTCAGAGACAGTGCCTAACCCTGAGACAGTGCCTGAGATCGCCCCTGAACTCGCTCAGCGACTTGCACCATACGCCGCGGTGCAACTGAGCGCCTTTAATAACCTTAAGCTATTAATCGCGTTGGCAACGCAAGCTGAGCTTGATTGTGAATGTGTCGAATTGCATCGTGATGGCCGGGCGTTTTACGCGTTGAACTGGCAGGAGTGCTGGCTTGATTGCGGTTATAGCAATGACTACGCCGCCAAGATTACTCCCATGTGTGCGCCAAGCGAGCAGATGTTAGCAGTGGCGAGGAAGGTCGAGGTGCCAGTGCTAAACGCGCAGCAACTGAGCTTCATGTGTATGGAATATAGTCATTTTGATCACTGCTAATCTAATTAACTTTAAGCTTTTTCAACGGATTGTGATTGTCTTATGGTGAAATTATTTGCCGGCTTAAGTGTGCTATTTAGTCTGTTTCTGGGCTGGATTATTTTCAGCGCCAGCACAGGGCAGTCTAATCTGTTTTTTGAGCTCGTGAAGCGAGTGCCTTATGGCGATAAGTGGGGCCATTTGTTGCTGTTTGGCACCCTGACACTCTTGGTTAACCTGGGTACCAATTTCAGGCGTGTTTATCTTGGTGGCTTTAGGCCCTATTTAGGTGCGATTGCTGTTGCCGTTTTCGTCTTCATCGAAGAGTGTAGTCAGGCGTACTTGCCGCAACGCACCTTTGACCTGTTTGATTTATTTGCCGATGCCTTGGGGATATTCTTATTTAGCTGGCTTAGCTATCTGATTGAAATGAAAACTAAACCCCTTATCCGTTAGTTGCCTCTGTCACCTAAGATGATCCCAACGCCTGCTTAATGCGTAATATCTTTAAATTCCCTTAAGCAGAGTGCGTCTATGTCCAAAACTTATTCTATGTTGGGGTATGCAGGGTTACTCCCCTTTATTTTATCTACCTGCTTAATGCTGACGGGGTTGACCTTCTTCAGCCTAGACCCTTTTATGCTGTTCACCACCTACAGCGCGATTATTCTCTCGTTTTTAGCGGGCACCTTGTGGGGACGAGAGAGCTGCAAAGTTCACTATCTCACTGAGGATAAACTCCTCATCATCAGCAATGTGGTCAGTGTCGCCGCTTGGGTTGCTATCGTCGTCAATCATCTTTATGTCTCACTGCTGATATTGAGCGTGGGCTACCTAGTGGTCTATTTGAAAGACAGGCAGCAGTGGCGGGAAAAAACCTTATCCGATGAATATATTCAATTACGCACTCGGCTAACGGCTGTGGCAGTGCTATGTCATCTGATCATATTGGGGGCCGCTATCTCATGAAACTACGTATTTTTTATGACAGTCAGTGTCCTCTATGCGCTGCAGAGATGGCTAAGCTCAAACGTTGTGACACTGAAGATGCGATTGAACTGGCAGATTTGGCAAGCGATGATTTTTCGGCCAAGTACCCGCATATCGATGCCAAGTACGCTAATGAGATATTGCATGGTGAAACCGAAAATGGCGAATTGCTCACGGGTCTAGACGTCACCTATCTTGCGTGGGCGCTGGTGGGGAAAAAACATTATGTGGCGCCTCTAACCTGGCCAGTGATTAAACCTGTCGCAGACTTCCTGTACTTAAAATTTGCGAAGCATAGATATAAGGTGTCCTATCTGCTAACAGGCAAAAAACGCTGCGAAAGCGGTCAGTGTGGTTTGTCATGAAACCGGTAGTGACCCAAGCAGTAAACGGTGAAGGGGTGTCTGTCATCATAGGCGCCAATAGCGCTATCGCCCAGGCGTTAATTCAACGGCTGTTATTGCAAGGACCTGTGATTGCGATCAGCCGCCGGCCCTTAGGCGTGATTGCCGAAGGGCTTGAATCCCTGCAGTGTGATTACAGTGAAGATGCGATATCCACCTTAGTTAACGAGCTAGCAACGAGGCAGTTGGTTATTAGTAATGTGTTTATTTTTAACGGCATCTTGCATCAAGCGAGCATTAAGCCCGAGAAACGGCTCGAAGATTTAAGCGTAGAAGCGATGAATACCCTGTTTCAGATCAATACTGTCACGCCTATGCTGTGGCTGAAACATCTGATGCCCTTGGTCAAAGGCGATAAAAAATGTGTGGTCGCGGTAATGAGCGCACGTATCGGTAGCATTAGTGATAATCGCCTCGGTGGTTGGTATAGCTATCGTGCATCTAAGGCTGCGCTGAATATGTTGCTGCAAACGTCAGCCGTTGAGTATGCCCGCCGCGCCAAGAATGTTGTCATTTTGGCATTTCATCCTGGTACAACCGACACACCCCTGTCTAAACCCTTCCAGCAAAATGTCGACAAAGAAAAACTCTTTTCAACCGAATTTGTTGCTAAGAGATTGTTAGCGGTGGCCCAAACCGTGACGCCTTCTGCGGAGGCCTACTTTATTGATTGGAATGGTGATTCAATTTTATGGTAAATCGAACCGTGCATATCGACCAAAACCAGTTAGCTGAGATGGAGCAGCGTTATCGAGCGCATCTGGTTAATAGTTTGTCTGGCTTTAAGAGTGCCAATCTCATAGGCACTATCAGTGAGTCGGGGCAAACCAACTTAGCCATTGTCAGTTCTGTGTTTCACTTAGGCGCAGACCCAGCCTTAGTCGGATTTATCAGTCGGCCTAACTCTGTGGCGCGAGATACCTTGAGTAATATTATCGCCACGGGCAGCTATACCATTAATCAGGTCAATAGTGATATTTGGCAACAGGCTCATCAAACATCTGCTCGCTATGAGCCGCAGCAGTGTGAGTTTGCCGAGGTCGGGTTAACGCCAGAGTATTATCAGGAGGTGCAGGCGCCCTTTGTGGCCCAAAGCCGATTAAAGTATGGCGTTAAGCTCGAGAGCTATCAGAGGATCGAACTGAATCAAACCCTGCTGGTGATTGGCAGTATTACCGATATATTGCTTGATGATGTGGCGCTGAAAAATGATGGCAGCATCGATATCGAGCAGCTCAATAGTGTTTGTGTATCAGGGCTTGATTGTTATCACCGCACCGAGCGGTTAGGCAGGCTCAGTTATGCAAAGCCAGGTAAGCCAATAACGCTTATCGATTAGCGGTTGCGCTGATACGGGTGAGGAGCGGTCAGCAAGGGTTAATTACGCGAGTACCGACATAAAAAAACCGCCATGTAGGCGGTTTTTTTATTAAAGCGGATTACAGCTTAGCGTCTGCGCGCAGCGCTTCAGCTTTGTCGGTGCGCTCCCAAGGGAACTCGTTACGACCGAAGTGACCGTAAGCAGCGGTTGCCTTGTAGATAGGACGCGCCAGATCAAGCATCTCGGTCAGGCCGTATGGGCGCAGGTCGAAGTGCTGACGTACTAAGCCGATTAACACCTCTTCTGACACCTTACCGGTACCGAAGGTTTCAACGCTGATAGAGGTTGGCTCTGCCACACCGATAGCGTAAGAAACTTGAATCTCACAGCGATCTGCCAGACCGGCAGCGACTATGTTTTTGGCTACATAACGAGCCGCATAGGCTGCGCTGCGGTCAACTTTTGACGGGTCTTTACCCGAGAAAGCGCCGCCGCCGTGACGAGCCATGCCGCCGTAGGTATCAACGATGATCTTACGACCTGTCAGGCCACAGTCGCCCATAGGGCCACCGATAACGAAACGACCGGTTGGGTTGATGAAGAACTTGGTCTCTTTGTTCAACCACTGTGCAGGTAGTACAGGCTTGATGATGGTTTCCATCACGCCTTCGATCAGATCAGACTGGCTGACGCTGTCACAATGTTGAGTCGAGAGTACCACCGCGTCGATGCCGACGATCTTGTTGTCTTCGTAGGCGAACGTCACCTGGCTCTTGGCATCTGGACGCAACCAAGGCAGGGTGTTGTCTTTACGTACTTCAGACTGACGCTTCACCAGTGCATGAGCATAGGTGATAGGGGCTGGCATGAGTACGTCGGTTTCGTTGCTGGCATAACCAAACATCAAACCTTGGTCACCGGCGCCTTGCTCTTTAGGATCGGCGCGATCGACACCTTGGTTGATGTCAGGTGATTGCTTACCAATGGCGTTCAGTACCGCACAAGAGTCGGCATCGAAGCCCATGTCTGAGTGAGTGTAACCGATCTCGCGAACCGTCTTGCGGGTTAGCTCTTCGATATCAACCCATGCAGAAGTGGTCACCTCGCCACCTACCATCACCATGCCGGTTTTGACGTATGTTTCGCACGCAACACGTGCCTTTGGATCTTGCTCTAAGATCGCGTCGAGTACCGCATCAGAAATTTGATCGGCGATTTTATCTGGATGACCTTCTGAGACCGACTCAGAGGTAAACAAGTGCTTTGCCATAATGGAAAAATCTCGTCTTTAAACAATTTGAATGTGTAGAAGTATCTACATCTAGACGGCCATTTTAGTGGAAATCAGATCGGATAACACCCTTTTCAGTAAAAATTGTGGAGTAAAACCGGGTAAATATTCTAATGCCTGGGATGAGTTAATCTATTTTTGTTATCTAAGGTTATGTTATTTATAACCTTTAGTTGCTTTGTCTAACTTAAAACTATCTTATTTCGATACGGGCGAGATTGAGCGGGTGATCAAATCTGCCTGGCTTGGTGTGGTCAATCTTATTCCGTTAGCCCCAGTAAAGGGCAAATAGCGGCGGACCCTAGGTGGGGGAAATTAGCGGCTATATGGATTTAATCTAAGGGAATCGGTGAATTTTATTTGCGTCCCATCCGCGAGTAGGGGAAAATATGCCCCCAATTATTGCCCGCAAAATCCCCAACATAAAATCAGCAGGAGAGAGCATGTCATCTCGTAAAGAACTCGCAAACGCTATCCGTGTGTTAAGTATGGATGCCGTTCAAAAAGCCAACTCTGGTCACCCTGGTGCCCCAATGGGAATGGCTGATATCGCTGAAGTGCTTTGGAATGACTTCCTTAAGCACAACCCGAATAACCCAGAGTGGGTCGATCGCGATCGTTTCATCCTATCTAACGGTCACGGTTCAATGCTGATTTACTCTCTGCTGCACCTAACAGGTTATGCATTGCCAATCGAAGAGCTGAAGAGCTTCCGTCAATTGCATTCTAAGACGCCGGGTCACCCAGAATATGGTTACACCCCAGGTGTTGAAACCACCACTGGTCCTCTAGGCGCTGGTATCAGCAACGCCGTGGGTATGGCGATTGCCGAGAAGACACTGGCGGCGCAATTTAACCGTCCGGGTCATGATATCGTCGATCACTTCACCTACTGCTTCCTGGGCGATGGCTGTCTGATGGAAGGTATCTCTCACGAGGCGTGTTCACTGGCGGGCACCCTAGGTCTTGGCAAGCTGATTGCGTTTTGGGATGACAACGGTATCTCTATCGATGGTCATGTTGAGGGCTGGTTTACCGACGACACAGCTAAGCGTTTCGAATCTTACGGCTGGCATGTGATCGCCGGTGTTGATGGTCATGACAGCGACGCGATTCGCGCGGCTATCGAAGAGGCTAAGTCAGTTACCGACAAGCCAAGCATGATCTGCTGCAAAACGGTTATCGGTTTCGGTTCGCCAAACAAGTCTGGTAGCCACGACTGTCACGGCGCGCCACTGGGTGATGCGGAAATTGCCGCGGCACGTGAGTTCCTGGGTTGGGAACACGCACCGTTCGAGATCCCAGAAAACGTTTATGCAGGTTGGGATGCTAAAGAAGTGGGCGCGGCTAACGAGTCTGCCTGGAATGAGAAGTTGGCCGCTTACGAGGCTGCCTACCCAGAACTGGCTGCAGAATATAAGCGCCGCGTGATCACTGGTGAACTGCCAGCCGATTTCGAAGAAAAAGCACAGGCATTCATCAAAGAGTGTCAAGAGAAAGGCGAAAGCATTGCTAGCCGTAAGGCGTCACAAAACGCTATCGGTGCTTTCGGTGCCATCCTACCTGAACTGCTCGGCGGTTCGGCTGACCTGGCAGGTTCTAACCTGACTCTATGGTCTGGTTCTAAGGGCATTCAGGAAGATCCAGCGGGTAACTACATCTACTACGGTGTACGTGAATTCGGTATGAGCGGCATCATGAACGGTATCTCGCTGCACGGTGGTTTCATCAACTATGGCGCAACCTTCATGATGTTCATGGAGTATGCACGTAACGCGGTACGTATGTCAGCGCTGATGGGCATTCAAAACATCTTCGTTTATACCCATGACTCTATCGGTCAGGGTGAAGATGGCCCGACTCACCAACCGGTTGAGCAGCTGGCTAACCTGCGCATGACACCAAACATGATGGTATGGCGTCCATGTGATGCGGCTGAAACGGCTGTGGCTTGGAAGATGGCTATCGAACGTCGTAAGGCGCCGACCTCTTTGATCTTCAGCCGTCAAGGTTTGCCTGCACAGGCGCGCACCGATGAGCAACTGGCTAACATCGCTAAGGGTGGTTACGTGATGCAAGACTGTGCCGGTACGCCAGATCTTATCCTGATCGCAACCGGTAGCGAGATGCAGTTAGCACTGGATTCAGCCAAGGCGCTGACCGAGCAAGGTAAGGCGGTACGTGTAGTGTCTCTGCCATCGACCGACGTGTTCGACGCACAAGATGCGGCTTACAAAGAGTCTGTACTGCCTAAGTCTGTCACTAAGCGTGTGGCTATTGAAGCGGCTCACGTTGATTACTGGCACAAGTATGTCGGTTTCGACGGCGCGGTTGTGGGCATGACCACCTTCGGTGAGTCTGCACCAGGCGGCGATCTGATGAAGCACTTCGGTTTCACCGTTGACAATGTTGTAGCCAAGGCAAACGCCATTTTATAAGGCCTAGTGCCACCCAAAAGGCATAGGGCAAGCAGTTGCTCTATGCCATGATGACCCGGCTTATCGATAACGATAGGCCGTTGTCGCATTCAGGAATGCCTATCTCAGGACGGTGTTAGGAGTAGAAGCACTTAAATGATTAAAGTTGCTATTAATGGTTATGGCCGAATTGGTCGCTCGATTCTTCGTGCCCTCTATGAGTCTGGCAAGCGGGATAAGATCCAGATTGTCGCCATTAATGAACTCGCCAAACCCGAAGCCATGCTTCACCTCACCCAATACGATACCACCCATGGTCGCTTTCAATCTTCTGCGTCACTCGACGACAATGTGATGACTATCGGGGACGACCGTATCTTATTAATCCATGAGCCCGACGCTGAAAAGTTGCCCTGGCAATCTCTGGATGTCGATATCGTGTTCGAGGCCACTGGTGCCCTTATCGATCGCCAGGCCTGTGAGGCTCATATCAAGGCGGGGGCAAAGCAGGTATTGATCAGCCACCCTTCATCGAGCGATGTGGATGCCACCATAGTCTATGGTGTGAATCATCAAGATCTCAAGGCCGAGCACCAAATCGTCTCTAACGCCTCCTGCACCACCAATTGTTTAGTGCCTATCATTCAGGTGCTTGACCGCGCCTTTAAGGTACATAGTGGTGCCATTACCACGATTCACTCGGCGATGAACGATCAGCAGGTGATCGACGCCTATCATGATGACCTCAGACGTACCCGTGCGGCGGGACAATCTATCATTCCGGTAGATACCAAGCTGGCCAGAGGAATTGAGCGCATCCTGCCTGAGATGAAGGATAAGTTTGAGGCGATATCTGTGCGCGTGCCAACAATTAATGTGACGGCAATTGACTTATCGGTCACCTTAGATAAACGTGTCGATATCGATACAGTGAACCAGGTATTATCTCAGGCGGCAAATGGCTCATATCAAGGGGTTGTAGGCTATACTAATGCGCCATTGGTATCGTGCGATTTTAATCATGATCCCAGATCCAGTATCGTCGATGGCACCCAGACGCGGGTGAGCGACGGCCATCTGGTCAAATTGCTCTTGTGGTGTGATAACGAGTGGGGCTTTGCCAACCGTATGTTGGACACCAGTTTAGAGATGATAAAGGCCGTCAGAGCCTGATTTTAAAGTTTTTAATCCGTGGCCAGTGAAGCGTCCTGGCGGTGGGTAACTCAGTTTTGCTTTAACTTTTACTTTTAACTTTACACTTAAGGAAACGTGAAATGGCGATTATCAATATGTCAGCGTTAGATCTTCAGGGCAAGCGTGTGCTTATCCGTGAAGACCTCAATGTTCCGGTAAGCAATGGTGTGGTGACCAGCGATGCGCGTCTGCGTGCCTCTTTGCCGACCATCAAGCTGGCGCTGGAAAAAGGCGCGGCCGTGATGGTGATGTCTCACTTAGGCCGTCCGACCGAAGGCGAATACAACAGCGAATTTTCTATGCAGCCTGTTGTGGATTACCTGGACAAAGCGCTGGATTGCCCGGTACGTCTGGCTAAAGACTATCTCGACGGTGTAGAAGCCAATGTCGGCGAAGTCGTGGTATTTGAGAACGTACGCTTCAACGTGGGTGAGAAGAAGAATGACGAGGCGCTAGCTAAGAAGCTTGCGGCCCTGTGTGATGTGTATGTGATGGATGCCTTCGGCACCGCGCATCGCGCCCAGGCTTCGACTCATGGCGTTGGTCTGTATGCCCCTGTGGCTTGTGCGGGTCCTCTTCTGGCCGGTGAGCTGGAAGCGCTAGGTAAGGCGATGGATAACCCGGCGCGTCCGCTGGTGGCTATTGTCGGTGGTTCTAAGGTCTCAACCAAGCTGACTGTACTTGAGAGTCTCTCAGGTATTGTCGATCAGCTAGTGGTTGGTGGCGGTATCGCTAACACCTTTATTGCGGCGGCTGGCCACAACGTAGGTAAGTCGCTCTATGAAGCGGATCTTATCGATGAAGCCAAGCGTCTGGTCGCCAATGCCCAGAGCCGTGGCGGCGACATCCCTGTGCCAACTGACGTTGTCGTTGCTGGCGAGTTCAGCCCAACGGCGAGCGCAACCCTTAAGGCGGTCGATCAGGTCGCGGATGAAGATATGATCTTCGACATCGGCCCAGATAGCGCAGAAGCTCTGGCTGAGATCCTCAAGAGCGCTGGTACCATCGTCTGGAATGGCCCTGTGGGTGTGTTCGAGTTCGACCAATTCGGTGAAGGCACCAAGCGTATCGCCCAGGCGATCGCCGAGTCATCAGCCTTCTCTATTGCCGGCGGTGGTGACACCCTAGCGGCAGTGGACAAGTATGGTATTGCCGACAAGGTCTCTTACATCTCTACCGGTGGTGGTGCCTTCCTAGAGTTCCTGGAAGGTAAGGAACTGCCTGCTGTGGCTATGCTGGAAAGCCGCGGCGAATAAGTAAAAAATAATTAGTATTATAAGAAACCGCCGACGGTTAAGGCGCACAGGATGCATGCACTGACTGTCGGTATCAAAATCTGTCCAAACGATAGTGACCTCGGTGGCTGAGCGGGTACTGCCCGAACACCACCCTATTATTGGAGTTAAAAATGGCCTTAATTTCCCTACGTCAACTGCTAGATCATGCCGCAGAGCATGGATATGGCGTTCCCGCATTCAACGTGAACAACCTGGAGCAGATGCGCGCCATCATGCAGGCGGCAGAAGCTACTGACAGCCCTGTGATTGTTCAGGCATCAGCCGGTGCACGTAAGTATGCCCGTCCTCAGTTCCTTAAGTATCTGATGGCGGCGGCACTTGAGCAGTACCCAGATATCCCTGTGTGTATCCACCAGGATCACGGTACTCATCCTGACGTATGTCAGCGTTCAATTCAGCTGGGTATGTCATCTGTGATGATGGACGGCTCTCTGATGGCTGATGGTAAGACACCTGCGTCTTACGAGTACAACGTTGATGTGACCCGCAAGACGGTTGCCTTTGCTCACGCCTGTGGTGTGTCGGTTGAGGGTGAGATCGGTTGTCTGGGTAGCCTTGAAACTGGACAAGCCGGTGAAGAAGATGGTGTTGGCGCCGAAGGTATCCTGAGCGAAGAGCAACTGCTCACTACGCCAGAAGAAGCGGCGCGTTTCGTTGCCGATACTCACGTTGATGCACTGGCCATTGCTATCGGTACCAGCCACGGTGCTTACAAGTTTAGCCGCAAGCCTACCGGTGATGTGCTGCGTATCGACCGTATCAAAGAGATCCACGCCCGTATTCCAAACACTCACCTGGTAATGCACGGCTCATCTTCTGTGCCACAAGAGTGGCTGGAAGTGATCAACCAATATGGTGGCGCTATCCCTGAAACTTATGGCGTGCCACTGGAAGAGATCGTTGAAGGTATCAAGCACGGTGTGCGTAAAGTTAACATCGATACTGACCTGCGTCTGGCTTCTACCGGTGCAGTACGTAAGTTCCTGGCTGAGAACCCAAGCGAATTCGATCCACGTAAGTTCCTGAAAGCTTCTATGGACGCGATGGCGGATATCTGTACCGTACGCTACGAAGCCTTCGGTGCGGCAGGCATGGCCTCTAAGATCAAGCCTAAGTCGCTGCAAGCCATGTATAAGGCTTACCAGTCTGGTGAATTAGATCCACAAGTGAACTAATCTGCTTCACATGAAAGAGCCCACCTTCTTGGTGGGCTTTTTTTTGCTTAATGTAAGCCGAACAAGACAAGCTAGAGTCACGCTGAAGGTAGGATTTACGCTTCTTTTTGGTACTTTCGGTAGTTCAATTTGCTGAAAAGGCAAGTGCAATTGTCATTTCTGTGTGCTGGATGTTAATATTGCGCCAATTTTTAAGGGACTTGGAACTATAGGTAAATCGATAATGAAAAAATTGCTGACAGCTACGGCTATCCTGATGGCAGCCCCCTTTGCAGCGCACGCGGGTGCCGATTTTGTTAAGGGTGATAGAACCTTTGCGGCAGATGCTGAAGTGGGTGCGACAGTGACCACAGGTAATACTGAGACGACTTCGCTTAAAGGGCGTCTGGATATGAAGCATGAGCTGGGTAACTGGGAAAACCAATACCTGCTAGAAGCCCTCTATAAAGAAGATAGTGGTGAAGAGACAGGTAAGCGCTACTACGGTCTGGTGCAGGGTAACTATAAGTTCAGCGATATCAATTATATGTTTGCCAATGCTAACCATGAGATAGATCCTTTCACTGGTTTTGACTCAAAGTCGACAGTATCAGTGGGTTATGGTCATAAGTTTGTCGATACCGAAAAGACAACCTTTGCCATCGAAGTGGGTCCGGGTTTCCAGTACAAGCGTCTGGACGATGTGAGCGCCGCTGAAGCGGGTTATGACACCGAAGAGAGCTGGGTGGCGCACGGGGTGATTAACTTCGAAACAGAGATCACCGACAACTCTAAATTCAAGCAGCTATTTGTCGCTGACTATGGTGAAAGCCTGGAAGGACGTTCAGAGACATCTATCACTGCTAACATTGTGGGTGCTCTGGCGATGAAATTTGCTGTGATCGTGCGTTATAACAGCGAACCGCTGGATGACAAGAAGAGTACAGATACAGAAACCAATATGACCTTGTTGTATTCATTCTAATATACTGATCTTATGCATAAAAAAATGGCGCCCTAAAGGGCGTCTTTTTTTTGAGCAAAATTCAGGCTGAATACAGGCTTAATCCAAGTCTAATTAGGCTTAAATCTGTATCTGGATGTATCATAATTATTCAGTTATTTTAATGGGTTATGTGCTTTTAGTCACGAAAGTTACCCCGCTTAAATGTCACACTGTAGGCCTAGGTTGCTTAGGCACCCCGAGATAAATAGTTGTACTCGTTAGTGTGAGAATTTTTAATGCAGATAGGTAGCTGTTGGTTTGATCAGTCGCAATCGACCCTATCAAACCAGGACAATGACACCAGTTGGCGTATGCCATGTGCGGAGTTTGCCGTACTCAAATTATTGACCAATCACAGAGGTCAGGTGCTGTCCCATGCCGAGCTGCTGGCGGCGCTGCCCGAAGAGGAGGCAAATATGGCCCGTCTCGTTCAGGCGGTTGATCGCATTCGCTTCTTTTTAGGAACCCCCTCTGGCAAGTTACTGGAGTCCATCGATAATCAGGGCTACATACTGCATCATAAGCTTTCGTCTAATCTTGATTTAGTGGGGAGTGGCCCCACAAAACGTATGACGAATCAGCAGTATATCTTGTTGATTTCTCAGTTATTACTGCTAATTCTGCTCGTTTATTCTGTCTTTGAGCCTTTCAATTATCTTCCTGCTTTAAGAGAGTTTATCCGCGAGCAATAACCTCACCTCGCTTTGTTTTTGCTAGCCTTGCTTTGGCCGGTTCAGCGCTATTTTGTGTGCGTGTCGAACTTTGCCTATGGGACATAAAAAAAGGGCCACACACTAGGTGATGGCCCCCAAAGTGGTGCAGTGGGTTAAGTGGAGGGGAGCAGAACCAGTTCGTTGGTCGCCTTGGCACCTTTGATCTCTATGGCAACTTTAAATTCTTCAACCGAACCAGGAGCGGTATTGGCATCCCAGTCTAGATCGGTTGCACTAAAGCTGTATTGGCCATTATCTGTTTCTTCTAGCATGCCCTGGCAGTCGCCAGCGGCGCTATCGCATTGATAGCTTTGCGTCACGTGCCAATGTTTCCAAGCCTTGGCATTGCTTGACTTTGATTCGCCATCAGGGAAACCAAAGTAGACGATGTTGTACTCTTTGGCATTGGTAATTGCCAAGCCGTCATCATCTGTTAAGGCAAAGCTCAGGGTGCCTGTCTCGCCGTCAAATTCGGCCAGAGTCAGGTTGATGGCCAAGGCCTCACCGGCATCTATGGTGACTGGTGGAGGCGGAATGATCACACCGCCGTCATCGTCATCATTATCGTCACTACCGCAACCGCCGCACATTAGCAGTGTTGCTAATAGAGCTGTTAATAACTTCTCATTCATGACCTGCTCCTTTAGTTAAAGTGGCCGGTATGGCAAGTCGTACATTCCATATCTGACTTCACGCTGGCTGCACTACCCATGGTAGTCTCTACACCGTGACAGCTTTGGCAGGCCTGCGCTTCTTGTGAAGGCTTTGATTCAGGTAGCGCCGAGATATCTTCGCCCTTATAGGCGCGGTTCAGCAGCTCAACCACGTGATAAGCAACAGAAGCCGATAGACGCTTACAGCGCTCACCCTTCTGGCTGAAGGTAAAGCCTGAAGCTTTAGACCAGTTACTGATAGAAGAGTGACACAGGATGCTGTTGGCAACCGATGACTTACCTACCAGAGCGGTTTTCTCGGCGGTTGAACCTATGCCAGCAACAAATTCGTCGCTTGAGAAAGGCAGCTCTGTCACTTCGTAGTAGCGGAAAGAGGCGCCAATAACTGCAGCGTTTTGGCCGTTGATATCGTCTAAGATGTTCACCAACATACCGGTAGCGTTGTTGTTACCACACACTGTGCCCTGACCAACAATACCCGCCCAGCCATAACCAGCCAGCGCGGTAGGAATCGTTTTGAACTTGTCGGCATCGGCGCTGCTAGAGTTAGCTAACATAGTCACCAAGGCATGGAAGACCTGGTGCATACATCCACCGCCAGTCTCATAAGCTAGCTTGGCGGTTGCCATAGGATCGAGGGGAACATACTTAAGCTTTTCGCCTAACTCCAGTTTGTAATTACCTTGTTCGTCGGTAGCGGCGAAGGCTGATGTGCCCATAAGGGTGGCGCCCGCCGCCGCTGTGCTGATGCCGATGATTTGGCTAAGTGCTTGGCGTCTATTGATGGTCATGACAATGTCCTCACTTGGATAGATGTTATTTTTGTTGTTGGCACAAACTAAAAGATGCGCCGTTTTGAACTTGGAGCCAGTGTGGCCCTGGTAGATTGCAAATAGTGTGATTTGAGTCAGATGAAGCCTTGGGATAGGAGAGAGTTCGTTATCACAGGTTTTTCTAATGTTTTGTATCGGCTATCTGAATCAATACCCCGTTAGATTATCGGCGTGGGCGGTTGTGATGCGATCTGTGTCACCTTATTTGTAAAATTCATGTTAATTTACGGGTTTTTGCGCGCTTATAAATATCGACGTGTTGAGCGTGAAGAAAGAGGCGGAAGTCACAGAGGTTTATTTTCCTTATTCTTGTTAAGGATATTTTTTACATGACTTTCTAGGAGATAGAGGGGATCACAGATTTTTTTTGCTAGCTTGCATAAGATTATTTGCATCCGGATGACAGAGTAACCAAGATGCAACTGGGCGATTGCCGATTTGACAGACATAAAGGCGTGCTCACCAATGAATTGACGGGTGAAGAGTGGTATCTGCCGCGCGCTGAATTGCAGGTCTTATCACTCTTACTGGCCAATAATGACAAAGTGGTGGCTAAGCGGGTCTTAGGGGCGGGCGATGATGAGCATGCTCCTTTAAGTGACTCGTCGGTGGCGCGTGCCGTCTTTATGTTGCGCTCATTTCTCGGCCCGCTTCATGAGCATATGATAGAAACCGTCAAGGGTAAGGGTTATCGCCTACGCCTTGAAAACGCGGTGCCCTCAACGGTGCAGGCGAGTGTGAGTCGTGAGCCCTATGGTTTAGGTGAGCGGATTGAGGCGGTGTTGGCCTGGTTGTTTGGTAAGCGTCATCGCTGGATCAAACTCTGGGTTGGACTGATTGTCTTGCTGCTTGGCGTCCTGGTGTCACTGCAGCTGTTCTCCTCGGTTAATTTTGAGATAGAGCACACAGAGCCTTATCTGCGTCATAGCATTACCTTGGAGTCTGGGCAGAAGGTGATGTTTATCAGCTACGCAAAATCTAAGACCAATAACACTTCGCTATTGCGTCTGTCTGAGAAGATGTCTCAGGCGTTTGGCCACTGCGAGTCATCGCCTTGGAAAGAGGTCTATATGTCGCTTTCTCACGATAAACAGGTCTTTAATATCACGATGCGCGGCGAGAGGATGGGGCAGTCCTTGGTGCGCAACCTTAAGTTAACCGATTACAGGCAACAGAAGGTGTTTATCTCCGATGTCTGGTTTAAAGAGGTATCTTTGTGTGAATAGAAAGGTGCTGTGGGCGATCAACTTCTTAGTGCTGGCGCTGTTGGCGGTTAGCATAACCATTAGTTATCGCTACCTTAACCCTAGCGAGAGTTTGATGCTGAGCTGTAGCTCAGAGTTATTCGATCGCCGCGATAATGCCAATGCTGAAGGGCGCCACTACCTATTGGTCGATATCATGGCCAAGCAGCAGCAGGCGCAGATCAACTATCGCTATTTTAACCTCGACGGCACGTCGGCCGGCACCATACGCATGCAGGGCAAGTATTTCGAGATCGATAAGCACAGTGGACGCTACCATTTTTCGGTAGAGACCAAGGAGGAGAGTGGCGCCGAATCCACCGAGGCCATGCCCAGACATATGCAATATCTCTCTTACATCAGCTCCTTTAACTTAGACAGTAAGGGGATGCATAATTTATCTATTGAACCGCTGGAATTAGATCCCCACAGGGACTATGCCGTGGTATTGTTTCAGCCTAGCAACACCGTCTGTGGTTGCCGTATAGTGCAATAGCCACTCTTCGGCTATACTCAGGATGTTAGTTTCTAAATTACTGAAATAATTCCATAATTCTGAGGTTTTGTGTCTAAGGTTAATATCAAGCAGGAAGAGTCACTGTCGATTAAGTTTACCCATCAGATGAAGGTGGGTGACCATAGGCGGCTCGACCTCTATTTCTTTCTGCCCAAGGAGATGGGGATCAATTCCCAAAGCCTTGATGAGGAAGAGTATTACCATGCCGCGATTGCCGGTCGACGCTCCTATTACTCTTCGGGCTTGCATCTTCCTCTGGTGCAGGGGCGTTTTATCAGCCAGAAGAAACGTACCGTAGAGGAGTTCAGGCTCTACCTGAACCTATTTGCCTACCAGTTTGCCGTGGCGATTGAGACCGACAGCAAGGAGCTGGCTCAGGTAGAAGATATCGAGAAGTTTTATACCTCGCTCAAAGAGCTGAGCGAGATAGTGACTCAGCTACTGAAGAAGTTTCGCCGTAACGAGCCCAGCGACCCTAAGTGGAAACACTATTTCGAAAACTCAGATAACTATCTCTCCTGGTTCTGCGAGCAGCAGTTGTTGAAGCTGATGTCCCATGCGCCACGTAGCAGTGATTACAGCGAGGTGGTTGAAGAGGTGATTAACCTGTGCCGCAGCGAGAGTAGCTATCGCGACAGCAAGAACTACAACTCGGCTCAGACCCTGAATGATCCTAACCGTATCTCCAATAAGATGTTGCTGCTGCGCCGTTTGATCCAGCAAGGGGTTGTATTAAAAGAGGAGCAGAAGCGTCTTGGCGTAGGACTGAAGAAAATGACCACAGGGATAGCCACCGCCTTTGTGATGCTGGTGGTTTCAACGCTTATCATCAAGGCCCAAGGGGTCTTTAGCGGCCTCACCATGGCCTTGGTGTTTACCCTGGCGGTGATCTACGGTTTTCGTGAGATCTTCAAAGAAGATATTCGTAATGCCCTGTGGCGAGTGATTCAGAAGGGGCGCCCTCGTTGGAGCCGCATTCTGCGCGACACCACCAGTCAGGCGATGATCGCTAAACAGCACGTGTGGATAGACTTTATCAAGTCTAAGGACCTGCCCGAGGAGATCGACGAGATCCTAAGGCGCCGTCACAGCCAAAATAAGCTCGATGCCGACATATTGCACTATGGCATCAACTCCCGCATCGCTAACAAAGGCTTCCTCGCGGGCTACTCCACCATACAGGAGCAGGTGAACTTTAGCCTGGCACCCTTCGCTCGTTATCTTGAGCGGGGCAAGGCAAAGATCTATAAGGAGGCCGACGGTAAGATCAGCAGCGACTCGGTAGAGCGCCGCTACCAGATCAACCTGGTACTGTCGCTGCAAGAAGGCCGCAACCCGCCACAATTCGCGCGCTACAAGATCACCATGAACCGCTCCACCATAGTGGATATCAGTGAGAGTGCGCTACCAGATGGGGTAGAGGCCATTGGGATGGAACACGATGAGACTGAGGGCTAACTTGCCCTTAGTAGAAGTTTTCAGCTTCGACTGACTTTGCTCTGAATTAGCGAATTCCAGCGTTGACCTTCATTCTTTTGAATTGCCTGCGGCAGGCCATATGTGCTGATACGCCTGTGAGACGCCGTGAATACTTCCTTGTAGGCTCTGCCGAAACATCTGACCTCCATGGACGGAGGGAATGCCAAAAAATGTAGGGAACATTTTTGGCCCTGTTTCGGAAGCTCACCGGCGTATCTACACCTAGTTATTCATCTCTTCGATTTAGCCGCATTTGATCTTTACAATTGTTCAAGTTAAGCCATTTTTGGACATTTTCGAGTTAAAGCCTTAATTCTAACCTGTCAGTTTCGGATAAAAATTTCTATGGGATAACGCCCGCGTAATAGGCGCAAGCTTGCGAGCGTCCTAATTGACGCGTTTGTTAGATTTCACTCATCGTATCCACGAATCTCCTCATGAGATGGAACGAATAATGGCATTACAATTCCATCCCTTTGTGCTGAGAGCCTATTTTCTCGAATAAGTACCATTTGAACAAAGTAAATCACTGAGCTTCTCGCTAATTTTAATGTATTGAGCGATTCCTTTAAGAACATTTCATAATCAAAATGCTCTAAACACCCAGAGCGGCTTGTTGGAATATCTCCTAGATCATGAAATACAGTGAACCTATGAGTAGATGAGTTTCTAGACACCTGTTTTTTAGACAGAAAACCCATTTTATTTGATAGGTCTCTAGATACCTCGGTCAATGCTAGCAGTGCTGTATTGCCATTTTCTATTTCTTGGAAAATTGCCGACTTGAACTCTTCTTTTTCATCTGTGCCTTTTTTTGCTTTTTTGAACCATGCCTGTTTGAACGAAGTTCCCTTTGCTCCACCAATCCCTAGATAGGACAAAGTAGCTACAGCTACTTTGTCTAAAATATCTAATGCACTACGCTGCGCCAAAGCTAAAGCCGATTCATTAATTCCATAGCAAGCATAATTTAAAGTGTCGTTATAGCTTCCCGTTTCATTGAACAGTCGATTAGAAGCATTAAAAAATAGTTGTCTAGAAAGTATGTAGTCAGATTTTAAAATGTTTATCATGGCGAATATTTCAGGGACTGAACTACTACTGCTTACATCAGCACTTACAGACGAGATATTAACATTATCCCAGTATTCTGAGTCATGTTCATGAGAGTGAATTGTCGGAGATAATGTTAGGTTATTTGAAACAACAAAATTCTCATATTCTTCGCACTCATTAGCAGGCTTCTTTTTGTCTCCAGCACGAATGTCTTTAATCTCATCTACAATGCCTTTTACTCCAAAGCCGCCTGTGTAAGAGTATATGGTTTCTAGATTTTCCTTCACATGGGTTGCCAAATATTCAATCTCTTCTACTAGCAACTCGTAGTCACCCAACTCTTGTTGCAATGCGTACCTGAGCATTTTTAATGCACCTGAGCTTGCGACTCCATTTCTAGGGTTCTCTGTCAGAGCTAGTGTGTAGAAATCATATGCCTCTACCCAACGATAGGATGACCACAAAATATTTCCTAAATTGGTGAAGGATTGAGACCTTATGTCAAGTGAAGCATTAGGAGCATTTGCTGCCACATAAAAATATTGTCTTGCTTCTAATCTAAAATCTTCTGTCTCTTGATACCAACTGAAGTCTTTATATGCTGTAGACAGAGCCAAGGCATGTAGTCCGTTGGCCAAGTTATATTTTAATTCTGAGTTGTCTTGATAATTAGAAACGGCATTACGATATATTCCAACTCCTTTGAGAACGGCATCATGGTTCTTAACCATTGCCCCTGCATCTACAAGAATAGCAGCCTTCAACAATTCAAAATTGATGTTTCCCGAAAGTTGTAAAGCTTCATTGATAGCTTGAGCCGGGTCATCATCTATCAGCCTCTGTAGTTTTTCTGAGATATCAGCTATATCCACTTAAACTCCAAGAAATCTAACATTTTATTAGTGCGCATGCGCGTTTACCTCGTTGGACCAGTGAATACGCGCACAGCTAACTATCTGTATGTAATGAAATTATCAGCATTTTGCCAAATATACCATCTGGAGAAACGCGCATGCGCGTTTCCCAAACCTATTATCTATATTAACGAATAGATTAAGCAGTTGATTTTAAATTAATTAATTTAGGTGTGAATGAGAAAACGCGCTCGGATTTAGACTTAAAATCACCCAAAAGTCACATAATTTAAATATGACTGTATGGCTGACCACCAACTCACTTCGGGGCAAAAATAACCCAGCCTTTAGATTCGCTACTCGTGCCAAATACCGTTAAATCGAAGAGACGTTGGATACCCAGTGCAAACACGATTTTGGCCCTCGGCGGCAGGGAAGCCGCCGTGGAGCTTATAGGGATATATTCACAGCGAGCCAAAATAGTGTTTGCACGATCCCCGCCGGACAGGCGTTAGATTGCCATGAAGGTACGACCTTCAACTCGCGTCCCAGCAACACACACGATAGACGCTACAACAGCGAAATTTGCACATCCCCCGCCGGACAGGCGTTAGGTTGCCATGAAGGTACGACTTCAACTTACGTCCCAATATCCATCACGGCAGAGGCCACTGCTGCGAAATATGAACAAACGCTCCCCGCCGGACAGGCGTTAGATTGCCACGAAGGTGCGACCTTCAATTCGCATCCCAACAACAACCCCGGTAGACGCTACAACACAGAAAACCCGCTTGAGGAAAGGCATTAACTCGCCATGCCGGGCGCTCCCCCCTATCCGCTAAACCAAAAGTTTAGCGACAAAAAAAGGCACCGGAGGGTGCCTTTGACATTGCAGGGTGGAACTCGGTGCTCGGTGAGGGCGAGCACCTTTGGGTTTTACAGTTGATGACCGTGAGCGTGCATCAGCTTCTCAGGAGTATGACAAGTGGCGCAGGCTTCACGAGCGGCCTTGGCGTTGGCCTTGTCAGCACCAATATAGGCGCCGTTGTTAAGCATGTGAGCGACTGCGGCATCAGAGAGATACTTCTGATGACAACTCATACAGGCCGCCGCATCAGGAGAGGCATACCAGGTCTCTACCGGATTAACGGCTGGGTCGTTGCTCTTACCAGGGATAAAGCTAGGCACAGTGTGAGCTTGTCCCGCGTTACGGCCTAGCTCGAAGCCGTAGGAGAGACCGCCCCAGCCAGCTTCGGCCGAGTGACAAGTCATACAGTCAGTCTTGAGCAAGGTACCGCTGCCGCCATGGCCGTTGTCATGTCCTTTCGCCTTGTGGGCTTTGTACATGAAGCTGGTAGACTTCTTCTCGCCCCAGGCAACCGCATCGCCGTTGGCATCTTCAACTGAACCGAGCTTCTTATCATTGGTGTGGCAGGCGATACAGTTAACGCCGTTAGAGTCATGATAGAACTCATAGCTGTGACAGCCGTAACAGCTTTGGCTGTCGATGATGGCGCGGCGATCGGCAACAACGGCTTCGCTGTCATTAAGCACGGTGCGATAGGCGTCGGTTTGCACATAGGCTGGGTAAGCATTGTCCGCATCACAGCTGACGCGGTTGCTGCTGCCTTCGGCAAAGCAAACTTTTAGCACTGGCAAGACTTCTAACGAGCGTGAGGCGATGTCGGCAGGGAAGTTCATCGCCACCTTGACGCTGACGCTGTTGTCGGCATTCCAGGTAGCCTTGTTGGGATCTTTGATGTCGATACGACGCTGGCTGTAGGGCGCCTGTTCAAAGTCGGGATAATCCTTTTCGACGTCCCAGCTCACCACCATGTAGGGCTTGCTATAGCCCAGCTTATACACCTCTTCCTGGCTGACCAGGTTGCCAGCAGGGTCGGTTATCGCAATATCGAAGCTGATCTCGTTTGCCGCTGAGATGGCGACCTTGCTGACGGTGACATCATAGTCTTTCGCTGCCTGGTAAGGCTTGGCGTGATCACCATGCACGGCGGCGCTATGACAATCGGTGCAGCTCAGCGCCGGGTTCTTGTCTGAATTATGCTGGGCAGGTGAGTCGGTGTGACAGCCAGTACAGGCATTGGCGTTAGCGTTGGCTAGCCAGAGATCTTTGTCTGCCAGATTTTCATCTTCGACGTGGCAGGCCGCACAGTCCATGAAGGGCTTTGTCGGGAAGGCGGGGTAGTCGAAGGCATGGTCGCCACCGTAACCTGCGATGGTGTAAGGCATAGGCACGACATTGCCGTCAGCGTCTTTACCCTCACGGTGCGGCCCCATATGAATAGCGTGTACCATATGGCCAAACTCGACCGAGATGGCATTAGGGTCTGTGACGATACCGTTATGACAGGCCTGGCAGTTTTCCATGTCTAAGCGACGGCCACCGTGTGCCTCGAGGCTATCGACCTGGTGACAGGTGTAGCAGGTTTGCATGGTCACTAACTCACGGGTGTCGATCCCTTCGGTGCCATTGGTTGACGGTATCCAGTCGAAGTGAGCATTCTCAGCCAGCTCATGGCCTGAGTCATATTCGAACTGCATTTCGATGGCAATGCGTTGAGTCAGGTCGGGATTAAACTCAATGCCTGCGGCATCTTCGGCAGTGGTGAGGTTAGTGTTAAAGGTGTAGGTGTAGCTACCATCATTATGATCGACCAGGCACTCGATGCAGTCTTTAATTTTCTCGAAGCCTTGCTCAAAGGTGGTGCCGTCATCGTTGGTGGTGTCGTTGAGTAGCGATATCCACTGTTTCAGCTCGCTGCCTTCATGTGTCTGCAGCTGCGCCAGTGAAAAGCGGAAATCGTGAAACGGATTTTCGCCACTTAACCCAAACAGACCGACGCCCTGACGGTTTTCCAGTTCAAAATCGACGCTAATGATACCGTCGGCGTAACTGGCATTGGTGATATTGGCGATAGTGTCTTCAGCCATATCAATATGTAAGCCGACGGCGCCAGGTGCGCCAGGATTGCCCGGCTGACCATTTTCACCATCGATACCATCTTTTCCATCATTCCCATCTCCACAAGCAGACAGCATCATTGCCGAAGCGATAAGTGCCGCCAGTGTGGTTGTTTTTGTTGTTATCATCATTTCTTCTCCAAGATAAACCACTGGGGTATAGCCAGGAGAAATGTTAAAGAAGTGGGCTTTTTTCAGATATGAAGCACATCACTTTAACAATAATGATTTGGGTGCGTTATATTCTGCTTGCGAGCGTTGCTGGTGGTGGTTTGTTGTTGCGCCGACGCTTTGGTTTGGCGAGTTATCTTGTTTTGACCTGTTTTGCTAGTGAGGTGTCTCGCTTTTTAGAAAGTGGAACTCTCATATTCATATTATGCAAATGGTAAAAGTGAATTTTGCCAGGCAAGATGATTGTTTCGCTATCCTTATGTTTCTTTTTGGGTATTTTGTTTGCCGCCCTTCTGGTTAGCCGCTGATTCTGGTTATCTACACTCTGGTGTGAATGGCATTTTTCGATGTCACATATTTAACAAATATCTTTATTTGGGGATAAAAGTTTGCACTGGATAAACGTAATGGCAGATGACATAGCGTAAATTAGCGTGTGTGCACTTAAGCGTGATTTCCCAAGGAGAGGCATGAGCAAGATCAATGCTAATACACTATTTAATATTAAAGTTTTTGTCTTACTGTTTGATACCTTAAGCGCCACCGAGGTGGCTCAGCAGCTGGGGGTGGCATCTTCTAAAGTTAGTCGCAGCCTCAAGGCGTTACGGCATGCCTTCGATGAACCCTTGTTTGTTCGCAGGCAACATGGCTTTGAGCATACTCCCTTTGCCCAGCGCATCTATCCCCATTTGAAGCGGATGTTAGCCCTCTCTGAAGCGAGCCTTACCTGTTCCGATAAGGACACAGAGCTGGCGCATACCGAGCTGACGATTGCCTGCCCACCGCCCATCTCGCTCAATCTCTTGAGCTACCTGCAGGACAAAGCTTCTCAGCTTAAGCAGCGTTATACCTTCAACATCAAGCCTTGTAGTAATGATATCGATAAGTTGCTTATTCGACAGGATGTGGACTTGGCCATCACCTTGCGGGCATTTAACTCCGAGCGTCTGGCGTCAGATTTTGTCGCTCGGGCAAATGCCTATGTGCTGGTGGGTAACCAGCAGCATCCAATCTTTCATGGTGACGCCAGAGCCGATGTCGAGGCGATTTTGCAATACCCCTATATCAGCTTTAATGGCCACGAATTCGAGCTGGAACATGACCCGCTAGCCTTGTATGCATTAGATCACGGACTGACGATTAACCTGGTTGCTAAGGTCTGTCTGCTGTCGGATCTGATGATCCAGCTGGAGCGTAGCGATGCGCTCACTCTTATCTGTTATCGCGATGCCGTGGCATTCCTCTGTGCTAAGGCTAACCTGTCGGCCATGGCGCTGCCCGAAGATCAGAACCGATTACTTAACCGACGCGCCGATGGTCATAGCCATTACCTAACTAAGCTAAGAGACGCGGGCAACCGGCCACCATGGTTGGAGCAGGAGATCACCTCTTATATTCAGGGGAATGTTATTTTAAATTGTGAGGGAGCCAGCCATGCCAAAGGATAAGCTGCTGGACATTTCGCTGGCGACCATAGAGATATTTTGTCAGGTCTATGTGAAGAAAAATGCCATCGAAGTGGCGAATCATCTGGATCTGTCACAGCCCAAGGTGAGCCGCGCCTTGGCGGCACTGCGCGCCGTATTTGATGACCCCTTATTTATTCGCCGCGAGAGTCAGTTTCAGGCTACCGATAGGGCCCATGATCTTTATCCCCTCTTTAGTGAGATGTTGCAGTGCCGTCAGCAGGTCGAGCTCTTGATGCGCGGCGTCGCGGGTGAGGGGCGCGAACATGTTGAAATAGCAACGGTACCGCAGCTGGAGGTCAACCTGACCCAAAGCGTTAAACAGGCAGCGCTTAGCGTCATGAATGATGAGTTGATGGTGGGCACCTCCCCCTGGGGAGAATCGACTCAGCAGCAACTGCTTAATGATGAGGTGGCTGCTGCCATTTGTTTCGAGCGGGCCAGTGATCGTGCCATCTTGTCTAAATCTGTCATTCAACATCGTGGTGGCTATCTTGTCGCCCGTGAAGATCATCCTATCTGGCAGGCCCCCAATGTGGATAACATGATTCATTATCCTCTGGTTAAGCTCAGAACCATGCCATTTCCCGCCAACAGATCGCCACTGGGCAATTATGCCAAACGGCAGGGCAAGCAGTTACAGATCTACGCGACGGCGCCGGATCTCGGTAGTGCGGCCAATAGCCTGCTAAATTCAGATGCGATTATCATCATAGGGGTGAAGGGAGCGGTAAACTTCTTCAGAAATATTAAGGGGCTGCGAGCGCAGAAGATAGATGCGGAGCAGGACCACATCATCTTAGAAAACTTCAGTCACCCTACGGTTTACCTATGGCTAAAGCTTGATAGCAGCGGCAAGGTCACCACGCCTTTCTGGCTGCAGCGTTGCCTGGAAGACTACATTATTACCGCGCATCAGTAGTGAGCCTGTCTCCCCGCAGGGAGTGACCTGCGGGAGGGACCCTAATTTTGCCTCGTAAACGCCTGGCAGATATTCTGCTCACCGATCTGCTTGGCACGCTTAAGCGCTACTTCGGCGTTACTCAGGTATTGCTCCAGATTCTGTCCGGTTTGATAGCTGGCGATCCCCATGCAGATACCCGTACCCAGGCCGATTTCGTTGAGGCTGCTTAGGGTTTTCACCGCAAAATGATGCGCATCGTCTGAGCTGGTGTCGGGCAGGATGACGATGAGTTTGCCTAGCTGCCAGTGGGACATCTGATAGTTGACCGGCAGCGACTTGAGGATATGGATCTCCACTTCACGCTGACGGCTTTCCAATTGGCCGATGTCACTCATGTGGCTCAGCATGCTCTCGGCGGTGATATCCAGTAGCAGCAAACTGGATTGTTCGCGGCTACTTTCGCTAAGTGATTTAAAGTAATCATCGAGATCCCTGAGGTTGACCAAGATGGTGCTGCGATGGGGAATAAAGTCGCCCCTGTCTTGCAGCAGGGCGCGTTTTTGCGCTTGCTCCAGGGTGCAGACGATATGTTCTATCTCTCCGGCGGCGTCAAGGTGTCCCTTGAGCGTTGCCTGTAGGCAGGTATTTTCAGTGTTGTTAGGGTCACACAAAATCTGCCCCTTCCAGCTACCTTGCAGGGAGATCTGCTGGGTGATTCTAGGCCATTGTGAGCAGAGATCGTTATTGAGCAGCTCGGTCAGATTCTTGTTATGGATATCATGGATAGAGACCAGTTCCATAAAGGCCTGGTTGGCCAGCTCAAGCATGCCGTTGGCCTGCACTAAGGCACAGGGGATGGCGTTGTCGTTTAACAGCTCGTTAAGCTTGGCCTGATGCTGGGCCTCTCTCAGCTGAGACACATCCTCGAAGGTGACCAGATAATATTTCTCCTGACGTTTGCGAGGTGGAGAGCTGGTCACTGTGATAGACAGATGGCCGCTAGAGGAGGACTCGACATCGATCACCCCTTGCCATTTTTGATCTTTTTCCAGTGCAGCGGCAATTTCGGCGTACTGCTCGTTTTCAAACTGCAAGATGCGTTGCAAGTTACGATCTGATAGTTCATCCAGCGGCAGGCACAGCAGCTCGGCCGCCTTTTCGTTGGCCGTCATGATGCGACTCTTGTCGTTGATAATCACGCAGCCGATATCTTGATGAAACAGGCGGTTTGCCAGCTCTATACTGAATTCGCGCGAGCGCTGGCCGATACGGTAAAAGTGGCTGAGTAAAATCAGTGCCAGAGCCAGTAGGGTCAATATCACTGCACCGACGATCAATATGTTGCGCCATTCGGAGAACAGGTCGGCGATGTCATCGTTTCGCACATAGGAGACCAAGTAGTATTCCCTGCGGGTCTCATATTGGGTGGTCAGTTCTATCTTAAGGTAGACGAAGGTGGCGTCATCGCCGTGGAACTGGCCAAAGTTGCTCATCGCCATCTTGCGCCATAGGGCCGGATAGGTCTGGCGCAGGCTGCCGCCCATGGTGTCGGGCATACGGTTGATAGTGGGCTTAATTTCGGCACCAGCGTACAACAGCCCCTGGGTGTCGACCATCAAGAGCGGCGACTCGGCACTGGAGTAGGCGGGTTTGATACTCTTTAACATGCGGCTCATTGACTGATACGTCAGCAGGTAGCCTCGAATGCTTTGGTCTGGGTTTTCCAGCCAGGCCAGCTGATAGAAGTAAGGTTCAAGCTTGCCGTTGATGGGGGTAAATTCCAGCGGCGAGGTATAGACCTCGTTGCCCCCCATGCTGCGCGCACCACCCAGTAGTGAAGGGGGGAGGGGGTCGCGGCTAAAGTCGTTGGTGGTGGAGAATTTAAACTTGCCTTGAGGGTCAAACAGGGCGATATCCAGCAGTTCTGGAATATTGCGTATCATCACCTCCCAGCTCTCCTGCAGCTTACGCTGACGTACCTCACTGGGAATCGTCAGATAGCGCTTGAGCAGCTCAGCGTTGGCAAACATCTGGGTACGAAACTGCTGAAAGGAGACCTTGTCGGCGATCAGTGTGCCCACAGATTGCAGCTCGCTATACCTTTGGGTGGCCCAATCTTCCTGCAGGCGGCGCTCGCCCAGGGTGATAATGATGTTCGTGAGTAGCAATACGCTGATCAGCAAAATAATGATCTGTGTGACGACAGAGAAGATGCGTTGTGCAGACCAGTGCAGGCCCTGTCCGGCGATCAGTTGTGGATGTTTTTGCGTCAGCATTGCTCGCGGTGTTTTGTCAGTGATTTTGCGGCTATGTTAGCATGATTTTCGCCGCATAACACAGCCGCTTACATTCCGGTAACGCTTAACCGACTACGCCCAGCTTTCTATGTTTAAACTCTGCCTTGGCCGCCAATACCTGCTCGCGGCAGCGGTCAATATTCACCCCTTCTAATCCCTCGATGGCCGAGACCTGAACCTCGCCAATATACTCAGGTGCCAGACGAATAAAGTCCCATAGGGCTTCATAGGAGCCCTTGAGTTTAGGTCGACAATGAGTGAGATAGTCAGCTTCTGTGTCGGTATTGAGGGAGATAGAGAGGGCGTCAACCACCTCTGCCAGCTCTGGCAGAATATTACGGCGGTGAAATAGATTGCCCAGACCATCAGTGTTCACCCTCACCCTGCCGCCTCGGCGTTTGATCTCGCCTGCCACCTTAAGCAGGGTATTAAGGTTAAGCGTTGGCTCGCCATAGCCACAGAACACATATTCATCGAACTGACTGACATCGCCCAGTAGGGGGATGATCTCTTCACTCTTAGGTTGATGGTCGAGATCCAATTGATACTCGTGCACCTGCTTGCTGCCGTTATGTTTAGGACAGAACTGGCATCTGAGGGTGCAGCGTCCTGTGATGTTCAGGTAGCGGCTGCCGCGTATATCGTAGACTAAGGTAGATTGACTCATGGCGATGTAGGGCTAAATTTTTGGCTTAAAGGCAGGTGAATGGTGATGGCGTGAGTCTAGCGTTTTTTACCGGGGTAAAACCTCTGCTGGATCAAAAAGGGAGGCCAAGCCTCCCTTTTTAAGTTGATTACTCGCCTTGACGCTGGCTTCTTGGCTGCCACCACCAACGGATAAGACGTCCCAGTGCCTGCCAAATGCGTCTCAGCAACTTTCTGATATCATCAAGAATGATGTAGAGCACTGGCACAAGGATCAGGGTCACCAGGGTCGAGAACAAGATACCAAAGGCCAGCGAGGTGGCCATGGGGATCACGATCTGCGCCTGCAGGCTGCGCTCGAGTATGATGGGCACCAGGCCGACGAAGGTGGTCATAGAGGTGAGGATTATCGCGCGAAAACGATAGCAACCTGCGTCTATGGTGGCATCTTTAAGCGGCAAGCCCTGTGTTCGGGCGCGGTTAACAAAGTCCACCAGGATCAGCGAGTCGTTCACCACTACCCCAGCCAGCGCCACGATACCACACAGACTCAAGACGCTCATGGAGAGCCCCAAGATAAAGTGGCCAAATAGGGCGCCGATGATGCCAAAGGGGATCACCGACATGATGATCAACGGCTGGCTGTATGACTTGAGCGGGATCGCCATCAAAGCGTAGATGGTGAACATGGCAAAGAAGAAGCCTTGGATTAGGCCTAACATGGCGCTCTGCTCGTCGGCGCTACCACCATCTAAAGTGGTGGAGATGTGGCGATACTTGCTCTCTAAGTAGGGCAGGAAATCCTTTTGGATCTCGCCGACCACCTTAGAGGGCTCGACCTGATTTTTGTTGGCGTTAGCGATCACCGTAATAGCGCGGCGTCCGTCTACGCGAGTGATAGAGGAGTAGGAATCACCCAGCTCGATATCCGCGACGCTCGAGAAGGGAACCGAGGTGCCTTGGGGCGTGCGGATCATCATGTTTTCCAGATGTCCCAGGGTGCGACGCTGCTCGAGTGGGTAACGCACCATCACTTTCACTTCTTCCTTGTTACGCAAAATGCGCTGGGCCTCAAAGCCGTAGAAGCCATAACGCACCTGACTGGCCAGATCCGACAGAGTCAGTCCCAGGGCTTCAGCTTCGGGTTTGATGGCCAGGCGGATTTCGTGGCTACCGGACGAGTAGTTGTCTGAGATATCGTACACGCCCTCATAGGTGCGCAGCTTCTGCTTTAGCTCGTCGGCCGCTTGGGAGAGCTGCTCAAGATCGCTTGAGGTAAGCCTGAAGGAGATATCGCCGCCGGCATCATTGGTGCTGGCGTTGATATTGAGTTTCTTCACCGAGATCAGCTCTGGTAGCGCCTTGCGCCAGGCATCGGCGATGGTGACGCCGTCTACCTCTCTGTCTTCCCCTTTGGTGAGCTCGGCAAAGATAAAGGCTGATGTACGTGAACCCATATTGATAAAGCTGTGCTGTACTACAGGCTTGCCGTACTCCTCTTCCATCTGATCGTTCATCACATAGAGGGCGTTTTCGATCTCCTTGACCACCTTGAGGGTATTGGCCTCAGAGCTGCCCACATCCATCTCTAGGCGCACTTGGATAAAGTCGGAAGGAATATCGGGGAAGAACACCCAACGTACCTTGCCACTGGTGACCAGCGCAATTGAGAGGATAAGCACACCGATAAAGGTGGCAACCACATTGTATCTATGTTCAATACAGTGCCCGATAAATACCCGGTACTTATGGTGGATAAAGTGTTGCACCTTGTTGTTGAGCGCCATCTTGAAGCGCACAAACGCATTGGGGTTGTCATTGGGGCGGCGCGGTTTTAGGTGTGCCAAGTGAGCCGGTAAAATTAACTTGGACTCGACCAGCGAGAACGCCAGACAGAGGATCACCACCATACCGATAGATTTCCAGATGATGGCCATCGGACCGGACACCATCAGCATGGGGATGAAGGCGGCAATAGTGGTTAATACCCCGAAGGTCGCGGGCATGGCGACGCGCTGCGCCCCTTTGACCACATTGTCTAATGAGTGCCCATGCCGTTCTATCTCGGTATAGGCGCTTTCACCGATAACGATGGCATCATCCACCACTATCCCCAGCACCAGAATAAAGGCAAACAGGGTAAGCATGTTTATCGATAGCGAGAAGGGCTCTAGCGGCATGAGTAACATGGCGCCGAGGAAACAGACGGGTAGGCCCATCATGACCCAGAACGCGAGACGCAGGTCCAGGAAAAGCGCCAGAATGATAAACACCAGTAGGGCACCGTAGAACATGTTCGACAGCATCATGTTCAGACGTCCCTTGAGGTAGTGGGTGAGATCCCCCCAAGTATCTAGCTTGGCATATTCAGGCAGTGTGCCGCGGCGCTCCTCGACAAAGTCTTTGACTTGAGAGGAGATATCCAGTGCGTTTTGGTCGTCGACGCTCAGCACCTCGATAATGGCGGCAGGCTTGCCGTTAAAGCGGGTGTATTCCAGGCGTTCCTCGAAGTCATCGCGTATATTGGCCACCTCGGGCAACATGATACGGCTGCCGTCCTGGCGGGTCTTAACCACAATTTTGGCAAAGTCCTCGCCTGTGTAGGCCTGGCCTTTGGTACGCAGCAGAATGTCGCCATCTTCGGCGCGAATCGAGCCGCCGGGCAGATCGATGGAGGAGTTACGTACCGCTATCGCCACATCGGCGAAGCTCAGGCCATACTCTCGCAGCTTGTCTTCAGAGACCTCTATGCCTATCTCATAGTCTCGCACGCCAGTGACCTGAGCGCGGGTTACGGCCGGCAGGGCGGTGATCTCCTCGCGAATGCTTTTGGCCAGCTCCTTCATCTCATGCAGACTCATGTCGCCATAGACAGAGACCCAGATGACATTGTTTTCTGGCTTGATGCGGAAGATATTGGGCTTCTCGATATTGTCGGGGAAGGTGGCAATGGCGTCGATTCTCAGCTTGGCTTCATCGAGAATATCCTGGGGATCGAAACCATCTTCAACCTCAATGGTGACATTGCCTGAGCCTTCACTGGCCACTGAGGTCACCTTTTTGATGCCGCTAATATCCTGGATCGCCTCTTCGATCTTGATGTTGATCCCCTCTTCGATCTCTTGCGGGGCTGCGCCTGGATAGGCCACGGAAATTTGCAGATAGTTCAGCTCAAAGGAGGGGAAAACCTCCTTGTTAATCAACACTGTGCTAAATAGACCACCGATTAGCAGCACCACCATCAAGAGGTTCGCCGCCACGCTATTGCGGGCAAACCAGGCAATAATGCCTTTGTTTGTATTGCTCTCCATTACTGCTCCCCTGCTGCCACTAAGGTTTGCTGGGACTCTTCATCTTGATCTAGGCTTTGTGGTTTTTCTTCTTCGCCAATCACCTTGACCACTTGGCCTGTAGACATGTTGTTGATGGTGGTGAGCGAGATGCGTTCGCCGTCTTTGAGGCTGTCTTTGATATAGACGTTTTCGATATCGCTGCGTACGACGTTAACCTCACGCATCTCTAGCGTGTTGTCGTCGCGCACCACGGCAACATGATGCTCTCTGACGATGTAGCGTGGTAATTTGACTATGCCTTCGACGGTGCGCCCCTTGATGATAGCGTTAACGAAGGTGCCATACTTGAGCGGCAGTTGGCCTTCAACGGTATGCTCTCTCAGGTAGGGATCTTTCACCTCAGCCACCAGATAGACCATGCGGTTGTCAGCGTCGATCACCCCTTCACTGCGTACAACCTTACCTGTCCAGCTCACAGTGCGTCCGGCAAGCTCGGCGCTCAGGGTGACTTGGGTGTCGGGATTGTCTATCGACTCCAGATAGGCCAGTTCTTGGTTGGCCAGTGGCAGGCGGATCTCGGCAACGCGGGTGTCATACAGCTCGCCCAGGTTAGTTCCCAAGGTCACATATTGACCCAGATCCACGTTGCGAGCCTTGATGATGCCGTCGAACGGCGCGCGAATCGTCGTGCGCTCCAGGTTACGCTGGGCACGCGCCAGCGCGGCCTCAGCAAATTTTACATTGGCTTGCTCTTTCTTGAGTTGAGGTAGACGCAGACCCAGCTCAGGGGGGACACCGCCGTCATAACCTTTCCAGTCGTTCTTAGCGACTTCACCACGGGCGATCTCTTCATCCAGGGCCGCCTTAGCTTGAGCCAGGGTAGCCTGAGCTTGCATCAGATCGGCTTCATAATCAGAAGGTTCTATCTGCGCCAACATGTCGCCGCGTTTGACTATGCCCCCAGCAACAAATTTGTCAGAGATGGTCAGCATACGCCCCTGTACCTCTGTGACTAATTGCGTTTTGTTTTTAGGCTGTACCACACCGTAGGAGGGGAGATTCAGTGAAACGGTTTCACTCTTAACGGGCATCACATCGACAATAGGTACTGGTACCTCTTCCTCTTTCTGCTCAGGCGTTTTTTGTGTGCTCATCATAAGCTGGGCCAGTAGGCCGAAAACGACCAGAATAAAGAGGGGGGGAAGGACTCTTCGTAAGATAATTTTTATCATTGACTTCATGCTATTCCATGCTGAGCGTAATGCCTTATAAATTACCAGAGTCTGCTACGGTGACAAAAGTCTTTTTGTAAATAAATTGTGTCAAATTTGACGAAAAGTATGAATTTAACATATTGATAATCCAGTGAAGAGCGGTTAATTGATATCAGTTTGTTAAATTGGCATAAAAAAAGCGCCCCTTGGGGACGCTTTTTTATACGCAGTTTGTTTATGCCTTAGCCCTTTTTCTTGGCCTTTCCTTTCTTGGCGGTTTTCTTATCCGCGCTCTTGGCCTTTTTCTTGGTGGGGATCTTGGCTTCTTTGTGTTTAGGCCGCAGTGAGTCGATGACTCGACGTTTCAGTGGCTGCTCAATATAGCGTTCAATTTTAGCCACTACACGCATGTCATGGGCTTCAGCCAGAGAGATCGCCGTGCCTTTGTTGCCGGCGCGACCGGTACGGCCGATGCGGTGTACATAGGTGTCGGCCGAGCGTGGCATGTCGAAGTTGATCACATGGGTGATGCCGTCGATATCGATACCGCGGGCCGCTACGTCAGTGGCCAGCAGCACATTGACTTCCCCTTTGGTGAATCGGCCCAGAGCCTGAAAACGTGCCTTCTGTTCCATGTCGCCGCGCATAAAGGCGCAGGTGATCCCTGCCTGTTGCAGCTGGCCTTCGAGGCTGGCGACAACGTCACGGGTCTTGACGAAAACGATGGCACGACTCACCTCTTCACGCTTGAGGATATCGCACAGCAGGGCGAACTTATGATCCTTGTCATCGGCAAGGTGCAACCATTGATGGATCTTGGCCTTTTCGCTGCGCGGAGGCTTGGTTTCTATGGTGATGGGATTCGACAGCAGCATCTCGGCAAAGCGACTGACGCCGCCGCCTTCGAGGGTCGCAGAAAACAACATATTGTGTTTACGCCCTTGAGCCTGGATGGCGATCGCCTGCACCACAGAGGAGAAGCCCATATCCAACATGCGGTCGGCTTCGTCGATCACTAAGATCTCAACCGATTGCGCATCGAAAAGGTCTTTATCCAGGTATTCCATCAAACGGCCCGGTGTAGCCACCAGAATGTCGATATTGTCCTTGAGCGCCTTCTCTTGAGGGGCATAAGGCACGCCGCCGGTGATGATGGCGATATCCAGATCCAGTCCTGTTGCCAGGTGAGAGGCGTATCTGTGTACCTGGCTGGCAAGCTCACGGGTAGGAGTGAGGATCAACACGCGCGCATGCCCAGAGAATCGACGTGGGAAGTCCAGCAGATGTTGCAACGCTGGCAGCAGGAAGCTGGCAGTTTTACCGGTTCCGGTTGGTGCCCTGGCCATAATATCTTTATGTTCCAGAGCTAACGGAATCGTCTGTTGCTGGATGGTCGTGGGGGTAAGATGCCCCATCGCCTTGAGCGACTCAAGCAGGGTGTCGTCAAGGTGGAAATCTTCAAATTGCATGCGCTGCGTCTCTCAAAATAATAGCGCGGCATTATACACCCAAAGCTGGCTAAAGTGCGAGGCCGCCAGCAAGGGCAGAAGCGGAAAGTTAAAGTTTCAGGTAGAAGGCTCGCGTGAGGGCGATCATCGCCTCGCTATAGTGGCCTGTCGCGTCTCTGACACAAAGGGTTTGGGTTGCGATTGGGTGGTGGCAATCCTGGTCCTGGTTTTTGTCTCGCTGATGACCAAGGGTCAGCAGGTGTCTGTGGGCTGTTTTGCCGCTGACGCTGGCGACATCGAGTCTGACCTGCAGGCTTAATTCATGGCTGGGGAGCAAGCCAAGGAAACGTTCGACGCTGGCGCTTGGCAAGATGAGGCTCGCTTGGCCTGTTGGGCTCAATAGCTGCTTAATCGCCTTAAGGAGAGCATCAAAGCTCAGGCTGTCTGTGTGTCTGGCCTGGGCGCGCTTGTCACACTGCGACTGAGGACCGTTTTCGAAGTAGGGCGGGTTGCAGAGGATATGGTCAAAATGTATGTGGGCTTGAACATACCAATCGAGCAGGTCCGCCTGGATCAATCTGATGCGATCAGTCCAAGGGCTCTGGTCGATATTGTGCTGGCAATCTTGCGCCGCTAAGGGCTCTATCTCTAAGGCGGTGATATCTGCATGACTGCGCTGAGCCGCCATCAGGCTCAGTAGGCCGCTACCGGCGCCGATATCCAGAATGTTTTGCGCCTGAGTGAGCGGCGCCCAAGCGCCAAGCAATACGCCATCTGTACTGACGGGCATGCCGCAGCGGCTGTCATCGATATGAAATTGTTTGAAGGAAAAGGGCATTAACCTGTTGCCGTGTTCATTACGCTGGGGCGCCATTGTACGTTATCGCGCCAAAGGCAGAAAGCTTGCTGTTACGAGGGCGTAAAACAGTGAATTTCGCTAGGAGTAAATGTTGTTTCTTGTGAAGGGTGAAATCAGTTTGTGGGTTAATTGTTAAAGTTTGGCTCTTATTTGCGCCCTTGTTAGGCGGGATTCTTGTGTCTTAATTAGCTTTTTGCTAATAGTAGGTGCTCTTGTTGGGGCTGAAAGCCTTGATTTGAGCCAGGTAAGCCAGTTTGAATGCATTTTTAGCGTTAGTTAATCCTGCTGTCGTTCAAGAAGTAGCCAAGAATGGGCTAGATTTACCACGGAGACGTGTAATCTTAAGTTTACACGCAATGAAGGTCGCGGTCATTGGTTAATTATTTCCACTAAGCGATTAAGATCATTACATAAAGCAGATTAACGGGGCGTTGTGTGCAAAACAATAAATTAAGTATGACAGATACATTAGGCTTAGGTTTTATGACCTTTGCCTTCTTCCTAGGGGCGGGTAACCTTATCTTCCCGCCTTTGGCCGGATTTCTTGCCGGTGAGAATATGTCTTGGGCCATGTTGGGCTTCTTGCTGACGGCCGTGACCCTACCACTGATCACTCTGATTGCCGTGGCTAAGGCCAATGGTAAGGTGATGGGCTTGCTACCGCCTCTTGCCGCGACCCTACTGGCGATTGCTATCTATATCATCATTGGCCCAGCCTTTGCGGCGCCCCGTGCTGGCTTGGTTGCCTATGAGATGGGCTATAAGCCTTTTATTGAAAATGCCGAGGCGAGTTTCGAACTGGCTGGTGTGGTATTTACCAGTTCACAACTGCTCTATACCATCATCTTTTTCGGCCTTGCCATGTTGCTGTCACTCTTTCCGGGCAAATTGCTCGATAGCGTAGGCAAGGTACTGACTCCTATCATGATCGTTTTGCTGGTCGGGCTGGCGTTGTCTGTGGTTATCCTGCCTGGTTCTGAAGTAGGACAAGCGGTGGGTGACTATCAAGCAAATCCGCTGACTAAGGGCATCATCGAAGGTTATAACACCATGGATACCTTGGCCTCGCTGATCTTCGGTATGTTGATTATCGATCTGCTGCGTAAGAAGGGCATTAATGCTCCAAAGGAGCAGACTAAATATCTGGTACGCGCAGCCTTTATCGCGGCTGGTGGATTGGCATTTGTGTATGTTTCGCTTTTCTACCTGGGCGCTAGCGCTGGCGATCTAGCGGCGGGTGCGGACAACGGCGGGGTGATCCTGACTAACTATGTGAACCATCAGTTTGGTGCTACTGGGCAGGTGCTACTTGCCGCCGTGGTCACCCTGGCCTGTTTGACCACAGTGGTAGGTCTGGTCTCTGCCTGCGCCGAGTACTTCAACGAATTGATGCCTAAACTGTCTTATAAGTTACTGGTGGTTGTGATTAGTGTTATCACCGCCGTTGTGGCTAACGTCGGCCTTGCACAGCTGATTAGCATTAGCATCCCTGTACTGGTGACTATCTACCCGGTTGCCATTGCGCTGGTAGCTGTGACTTACCTGACAGAACGCTTTGCCCAGCCGGCTTTTGCCCATCGTATGGTGCTGAGTGTGGCCTTGGTGTTTGGTATCATTGATGGCCTTAAGGCGGCAGGTGCCGACATGAGCATGTTCGATGCTATGCCCCTAAGCGGTCAGGGAATGGCATGGCTCATTCCGACAGCCATTACCATCTTCGCCTGTTTAGTGGTCAAACGCCCACGCAATGAGACAGTGCTGAATTGATGTCGTTTACGCCAATAGCGTAAGATAACGGTGTTAGCTCTAAGAGTTAGCACCGTTTTTTTTATCTGATAAGGGAGTTTATATATGTCCGACCCAGTTCATCATATGGACCCGCTTATCGAGCCCTTTCTGGATGATCTCTGGGCCGCCAAGGGGCTAAGCGATCATACCCTTCAAGCCTATCGTAGTGACCTGTGCCATTTCGATCGTTATCTGCAGAAGCAGCGCCTGACACTCAGCAGCGCCGCTCAGGGTGATGTACGTGCCTATCTGGCCCTGCGAGTCGAGCAAGGCTTTGCTAAGACCAGCAGCGCCAGACTGCTCAGCAGTTTAAGACGTTTCTATAAGTACCTGTTAGCCAAGAAGCTGATTGAGCTCGATCCCATGGCGATGATCAAGCCGCCCAAGTTGGCCAGAAAGCTGCCCGACTCCCTAAGTGAGGCCGATGTGGAGCGGCTACTGGATGAACCCAATATAGAAGATCCCGTCGAGGCCAGGGATCGCGCCATGCTAGAGCTGCTCTATGCCAGTGGGCTGCGGGTGTCTGAGCTGGTGGGGCTGACCTTAGATCAGATGAGCCTCAGGCAAGGCGTGGTGCGCATCGTCGGTAAGGGGGGCAAAGAGCGCCTGGTGCCCTTTGGTGAACAGGCTGTGGCGGAGATCGAAGCCTATCTTAAGTCTGCCAGATTTGAGTTGTTAAAAGGGAAAGCCAGCGATGTGGTGTTTCCCTCAAAACGGGGCAATATGATGACGCGGCAAACCTTCTGGCACAGGATTAAGCTCTATGCTCAGCGCGCCGGTATTGCCGTGCACCTGTCACCCCATACCCTAAGACATGCCTTTGCTACCCATCTGCTCAATCATGGAGCAGACTTGCGCGTGGTGCAGCTATTGCTGGGCCATAGCGATCTCTCAACCACCCAAATTTACACCCATGTGGCTAAAGCCAGGTTGGCGCAGCTGCATCAAGCGCATCACCCAAGAGGCTAGTTGCCAAGCGCATTGGATACCTGTAGGCAGTGACTAATGTGTCACTTTGCCATTATTCGTTTGCTTTCATTGTGATGAGCATGTAACTTTTCAGCCTTTAGGCCGGTCTATAAAAATGACATATTGCTCGTAGCAAGTTTTAGTAACAATTTAGGTTGGAATACCGACAGCCTAATTTGCTTTAATGCTATGAGCCCTAACACCCTATAGGAATTCGAATGAAGTTTACCCGAGCGCTCACCTTAGTTGTTGCCATGGTGGCCACCCCCCTGATGGCGGCATCAAATAACGTGGTCGAAAATGGCGACCAGTTGAAGCAGAAATTGTCAGACACATTAGGTGTTGAGGTGCAAAACCTTAGCCAGTCTCCGATTCCAGGTCTGTATGAGGCGATCACTAACCGTGGCGTCCTCTATATCAGTCAGGATGGCAGTAAGCTGTTCCACGGTAGTTTGTATGATCTCGATAACGGCATGAAAAATCTGACCGAGGCGGCACTGGCTGGCCCACGTAAAGAGGCAATCAAACCGTTTGAGCAAGATATGCTGGTTTATAAGGCCAAAAATGAGAAGCATGTGATCACTGTGTTTACTGACATCACCTGTGGTTATTGTCGTAAGCTACACAATCAGATGGACGAGTATAACAACTTAGGCATTACCGTTCGTTATCTTGCCTTCCCACGTCAGGGCGTGCCGTCTAAAAACGCCGTGGATATGGAGGCCGTATGGTGCTCAGCCGATCCACTCAAGGCTATGACAGATGCCAAGGCGGGCAAGCAGGTTTCCGGTGCTAAGTGTGATGCTAAGATTGCTCAGCAGTATCAGCTTGGTCAGAGTCTTGGGGTAAATGGCACGCCAGCTATCGTGCTGGAAGACGGTACCATGATCCCAGGATATCAGCCGCCTGAGCAGCTTATTCAGGTGCTGGATCGCATCCAATAAGTCGCTAACGCGCGAAACAAGGTGAGCCTGGGCTCACCTTTTTTTTGGCCATCTTTTGCTGTGTGTTCCGAGCTGGCTTTGCTATGCTAGCGGCAAGATTTTTTAAGGTTGTTTAAGTCGTGATCCATAAGATAGTACGCCGCCCTAAGGTAGATGATAGCCATCTGCCGAATCATCTTTCTCCCATCTTAAAGCAAGTCTATGCCAGCCGAGGATGCACCACGAGCGACTGCGAGTTAGCGCTGGCTAACCTACTGCGCCCCGATACGTTAAAGGATGTAGATAGGGCCGCGGCCATTATTGCCGATGCGATGGCCCAGCAGCAATCCATCTTGATCGTGGGCGACTTCGATGCCGACGGTGCCACCTCCACCAGTGTCTGTCTGCTGGCTCTGAGAATGATGGGCGCGACGAATGTGGATTACCTTATCCCTAACCGATTCGATTACGGCTATGGTCTCAGTCCTGAGATAGTGCAGGTGGCCCAGCAAATGGGGGCGCAGCTGCTGATAACCGTTGATAATGGTATCTCCTCCATCGAGGGGGTCGCCGCCGCTAAGGCCTTGGGAATGCAGGTGGTGATCACCGACCATCACCTGCCGGGTCAAGCTGTACCGCAGGCCGATGCGATAGTGAATCCTAACCAGCTGGGTTGTGGCTTTGCCAGTAAGGCGATCGCCGGAGTTGGCGTAGCCTTCTACTTAATGTCAGCCCTGCGCGCTGAGCTGCGCAGTCGTAACTGGTATCAGGCTAAGGGCATTAATGAGCCTAACCTGGCGACCTTGCTGGATATCGTGGCCTTGGGCACAGTGGCGGATGTGGTGTCACTGGATACCAATAACCGCATCTTAGTGGACGCCGGGCTCAAGCGGGTGCGCGCCGGGCGCTGCCGTCCCGGAATTACCGCGCTGTTAGAGGTGGCCAAGCGCAACACCTCGCGCATTGTGGCCTCTGATTTTGGTTTTGCCGTTGGCCCTAGGCTAAACGCCGCCGGCCGTCTCGATGAGATGGCTTTGGGGGTCGAGACCTTGTTGTGTGACGACATGATGCGTGCACGGCGCATGGCGAGCGAGCTGGATGGTCTTAACGCCGAGCGGCGCGAGCTGGAAACCGGCATGCAGCAGGAGGCACTAAAGAGCCTGGAGAGCCTGTCCCTTAATGAGGCTGAGCTACCCTGGGGGATCGCCCTCTACCAGCAAGACTGGCATCAGGGGGTGATAGGTATCTTGGCGTCGCGGATCAAAGACAAATACCACAGGCCAGTGATCGCCTTTGCCGAAGCGGGGGAAGGCGAGATCAAGGGCTCGGCTCGCTCTATTAAAGGCTTGCATATGCGCGACCTGTTAGAGCTGATCAATGCCCGTCATCCTGGAATGATCATCAAGTTCGGCGGCCACGCCATGGCGGCGGGTCTGTCGCTGCGCGCCGGTGAGTTCGAGCGTTTCGCCAAGGCCTATGATGAGGCGGTGCGTGAACTGTTAGCGCCCGAGCAGTTGACTGGCGAGATAGTCAGCGACGGCGAACTAAGCCCTGCTCAGCTCAATATGGCGCTGGCCAGAGAGCTTCGCAGCGCTGGTCCATGGGGGCAAAATTTCCCCGAGCCGATATTTGATGGCGTGTTTCGTATCCTGCAGCAGCGGATTGTGGGTGAGCGTCACCTCAAACTTGTGCTTGAGAGTGAATGCGGCCAGACCATGGTCGATGCCATCGCCTTTAACGTGGATCTCACCACCTGGCCCGATGCTACCATTCAATATGCCGAAGTCGCCTATAAACTGGATATCAATGAGTTTCGTGGTAATGAGAGTCTGCAGCTCATGGTGGAGCAGATCGAGCCTAAGTAGCCTTGTCATTAAGGCTGGTGCTTACTTTGCTGACAGACGGTATTTTTTGAAATAGCATCTGATGGCCTTATTCTTGATACGCTTTTGGCTTTCGGCTACGTCCTGTCGCTGAGAGTCAAAGGCGTAATAATACCCTATCTAGGGCCTGTTGATCTTTAGCGTTCACTTTTGCAGCAGTCTGTATCGCTTTTATACAAGGCTGAGCGATTGTAATGCAGTGCACTGCATCAATGAGCGATAACGCAGTAGAAAAATGATACAGACGCTGCCCGTAGGGTTCGTCTTGAGCACGTTCAACTCTTTGTTACTCGGCTTTTATATAGAATAACTATATCTCAAGCCTCGAGCCGTGATTTGAACGTGCTCAATTAGAACAAAATTTGTTCTCAAAAGGTCATCAGGCCCTAATGTTTCTTCGATTTGACTTCATTGCTGGCTCTATTGCCTTGTTTACTCATGACAAACAGGGTGATGCCGCCGAGTACGGCGATGGAGGCGACGAGGAGTCTCGTGGTCATGGCTTCGCCGAGCCAGATAAAGCCGCCAAAGGCGGCAATGATCGGCACGCTGAGCTGAACCATCGCGGCGGTTACCGAGGTGAGAGAGGGCAGCACTAAGTACCACAGGGCGTAGCCCAGGCCCGAGGCGAGGGCACCAGATGCCACGGCGTAGCCAATCCCTGTGGCGCTGATAGTCTCAGAATGGACGAGCAAGGCAAACGGCACTAAGGCCATGGGCACCGCGCGGATAAAATTGCCCGCCGTGGCCAGGGTTGGTCGATCAGTACTGCGACCGAGTAATGAGTAGATCCCCCAGGAAATTCCCGCGATTATCATCAGCACTGCGCCGACTAGGGATGGCGCGCTCACCCCCGGCAGCACCAGCCAAACCAAACCCGCTCCGGCCAGTAGCGCCCCTATTGTCTGTTTTCGATTTATCCGCTCGCCAGACCACAAACCGTATAGGATCATGGTTATCTGCACCGCACCAAACAGCAATAAGGCACCCGTGCCAGCGCTTAGGCTGTTGTAGGCAAAAGAAAATGCGATCGCATAACCAAATAGCGCCGCTGCCGACAGCCAGTTGCCGCCCAGGCCGCCAGTGCGAATGTGAGGTGAAACCAGTATCCCCAGCATCAGGGCGCCGGAAGCGATACGTATCAGGGTGAAGCTGGCCGCATCGATACTGCCCGATGCCAGGGCCTCCCGACAAAACAGCGAATTGGCCGCGAATGCCAGCATAGTGGCCGAGGTGAGTAACAGCAGGCGTATCCTTGAAAGTTGGGGCATGGTTAACCTTATGCTTGGGGGGCTTAGCGAGTCATATTCGTTATTCATTTCAGTGTATCGTGGGATTGGTTGTTTGCCATGAAGGTACTGTCATCTTCTCATGGAGGAGTCTGTGATTAGTCAATCTGAGTTTATCTGGGGGGAAAGGTCGTACCTTCATTGACGTTAATAGCCTGCGGCTCGCTTTCGTGCAGATACATCTGCTACACGCCGTGAATC